>NZ_JBITIZ010000012.1:0-69794 GCF_044459525.1 Streptosporangium sp. NPDC050284 | reverse complement strand
GGCGGCGAGGATGGTCGTACGGGATCCGGAAACGCGCCGGGGCGCGGTGCTCCTCGCACCGCGCCCCGGCCGTACCGATCATGTCCGGCTCATCGGTCCTGGGTCATTGACGCGCTCCCCTGCCTGAAGGCCGGGGATTCAGTAACCACCGACGGGCCCCTGGGGATGCACATAGCCGGCAGGGCCGTCGCTCAGATCGCCCTCCTGGGGGCCCTGCGACTTCTGCGGGCTGCTCTGCCGCTGCTTCGACGGCTTGTCCTCCGCGGGCCTCCCGGCGGCCGGCTCGTTCCCGCCCGTTCCGCCGCCCCCGGCGTTCGCGTTGGCGTTGGAACCCGAGCCACCGCCTCCGGTGGACGTGTCGTCGCCTCCAGAGGCGACATCCGCGCTCTTCTTCGGTTTCTGCTTCTCGTCCTGCGGCGAGCTCTGGTCCGGCTCGGGCTCCTGGACCGCCTCCTGTGCGCTGTCCGGCACCGCCGGCGGTCGGGGATCGTCGCCCCCGGCGTTCACGAAGGCGAAGACGGCACCTCCGCCCAGGAGGGCGGCGGCGAGCACGGAGAAGACGGCTATGGCCAGGCCGCTTCTCCGTCGGGGCTTACGGGATTTACGTGACTGTCCGGGCTCGTCGGCGGGGCCGACGATGATCTCTGGTTCTCCGGGACCGCCCGAAGATGGAGGGACGTGCATGGGGAAAACTCCCTGCGGTTCTCGGGGGGAAACCTCCACGGCTTCCGCGGGTGCTGAACCACAGTAGCCACAGCAGGGAAATGCTCGCACATCAATCACGGATGAATCACGAAATATCATCTGTTAAGGGGCGAACGGTGACGCCGTGCACGTACCCCCTGGCAGGAGCGTCGGCATCGCCCGAATCACCGCTCCCACCGGGGATTCCGGCGATTCGATCATGGACTCGCACCACCTGGAGAGGCGCCCCGAAAACAATCAGAAGATCTCTCTCGGAGGGAGAGCATTCCGAAAAATCCCGGCCCAGGGAAGGAGCGCGTCACGAGGGTCGCCCCGAGAGGGCACTTCGGGGGCACGCCCTGGAAACCCGCCGGGAGGGAGCGCCCTGGGAAAGTTGTCTCCCGAGGCCCCCTCAGGAGGGGCAGGCCTCAGGAGACGGGCCAGGACCTCGGGAGATCCGACCAGGAGACCGGACCGCGCTCAGCAGCTCATGGAGCAGGAGTGAGCACCGGTCCCGGGGGCCCTGCCGGGAGAGCGGACCTTCAGGAGACGGAGCAGCCCGAGGTCTCGGGGAGCGGGGCGGGACGGCCGATCGAGGGCATGCCGAGCATGACCCCGGAACCGGCGCCGGCAGGGGTGCCCTGACGCGCCTGCCAGGCGTCGCCCGCGCGGGTGCGGCGGAGCCTCAGGGCCGGACCGTCGGCGACCAGGTGATGCGGTGCCGCGTACGTGACCTCGGCGCTCACCACGTCACCGGGACGCGGGACCTCCGCGCCGGGGGTGAAGTGCACCAGGCGGTTGTCGGGGGCCCGTCCCGACATGCGGTGGGTCGCCTCGTCCTTGCGGCCCTCGCCCTCGGCGACCAGCACCTCAAGCGTCCGACCGACCTGCTTCTTGTTCTCCGCCCAGGAGATCTCGGTCTGCAGGGCGACGAGCCGCTCGTAGCGCTCCTGCACGACCTCCTTGGGAATCTGGTCGTCCATGGTGGCGGCGGGGGTGCCCGGCCGGATGGAGTACTGGAACGTGAAGGCGTTGGCGAACCGCGACTCGCGCACCACGTCGAGGGTGCCCTGGAAGTCCTCCTCGGTCTCGCCGGGGAAGCCCACGATGATGTCGGTGGAGATCGCCGCGTCGGGCATCGCCGCGCGGACCCGCTCGATGATGCCCAGGTAGCGCTCGGCCCGGTAGGAGCGGCGCATGGCCTTGAGGACCCGGTCGGAGCCCGACTGCAGCGGCATGTGGAGCTGGTGCATCACATTGGGCGTCTCGGCCATGGCCGCGATCACGTCGTCGGTGAAGGCCGCCGGGTGCGGGCTGGTGAAACGGACCCGCTCCAGCCCCTCGATGTCGCCGCAGGCCCGCAGGAGCTTGCCGAAGGCGAGCCGGTCGCCGAACTCCACGCCGTAGGTGTTGACGTTCTGACCAAGAAGGGTGATCTCCAGCACGCCCTGGTCGACCAGGGTGCGCACCTCGTTCAGGACGTCGCCGGGGCGGCGGTCCTTCTCCTTGCCGCGCAGCGCGGGCACGATGCAGAACGTGCAGGTGTTGTTACACCCCACGGAGACCGACACCCACGCGGCGTAGGCGGACTCGCGCTTGGTCGGCAGCGTGCTCGGGAAGGTCTCCAGGGATTCCTTGATCTCGACCTGGGCCTCCCGCTGGACGCGCGCCCGCTCAAGCAGCACCGGCAGCGAGCCGATGTTGTGGGTGCCGAACACCACGTCCACCCAGGGCGCCCTGCGGACGATCTCCCCCTGGTCCTTCTGCGCCAGGCAGCCGCCCACGGCGATCTGCATGCCGGGGTTGCCCACCTTCGAGGGACGCAGGTGGCCAAGATTGCCGTAAAGCTTGTTGTCGGCGTTCTCCCGTACGGCACAGGTGTTGAACACGACCACGTCGGCCGTCTCCCCCTGGGCGGCCGGGACGTATCCCGCGTCTTCCAGGAGGCCCGACAGGCGCTCTGAGTCGTGCACGTTCATCTGGCACCCATAGGTACGGACCTCGTACGTGCGGGCGCTCTCCACGGTGGCAGTCATCTCACGACAAGGGTAGGCGCTCCGCCGAACCTTCAGGTACGCCCTCGACCCACCGAACTCCAGGCGATCGAACAGTCACCCAACGTCAACCTTCTCGCTGAGTCGGGGCTCCAAAGCCGCATGCGAGAACCAGGACTCGACCGACACCTCTGGCGCATCGAGATGAAGTCGTTCCGAGGGCAGCGCTCCGACGAGCTTCCGGTGATCTTCACGTACGCGCTCGACGAGAACGGCGAGTATCAGCTCATCCACCGTGTCGCCGCCGGGACGACCGTGGAACCGACGGAACCCTTCAAGCTCACCCTCGACCCGGCTACCCTGGGCAGGGTCCGATGATCAAGGCGTGAGCAGGACGTGATCTGATCGGTACCGCAGGGTTAGCCCCAGGTGCCCTTTACAGAATTACGTTGTCCAGCATGACGGAGAACGGGGACAAGACTCCTCTGGTCGTGCTTGAAGGTGTCAACAAGCACTTCGGCAGCCTGCACGTCCTTCGGGACATCAATCTGACGATCTCCCGCGGCGAGGTCCTCGTCGTCATCGGCCCCTCAGGCGGCGGCAAGTCGACCCTCTGCCGGACGATCAACCGGCTGGAGGCGATCGACGAGGGGACCATCACCTTCGACGGGCAGCCGCTCGCGGTGGAGGGCAAGACCCTGGCCAAGCTCAGGTCCGAGGTCGGGATGGTGTTTCAGTCCTTCAACCTGTTCGCCCACAAGACGATCCTCGAGAACGTCACCCTTGGGCCGATCAAGGTTCGCGGCGTCGCGAGGGAGGCCGCGGAGCGGCGGGGCATGGAGTTGCTGGAGCGGGTCGGTATCGGCGCCCAGGCGTCGAAGTATCCCGCGCAACTCTCGGGAGGTCAGCAGCAGCGCGTGGCGATCGCCCGCGCCCTGGCCATGGACCCCAAGATGATCCTGTTCGACGAGCCGACCTCGGCACTCGACCCGGAGATGGTCCAGGAGGTGCTCGACGTCATGATCGGTCTTGCCCAGGAGGGGATGACGATGATGGTCGTCACCCACGAGATGGGTTTCGCCCGCCGCGCGGCGAACCGCGTGGTGTTCATGGCCGAGGGCCAGATCGTGGAGGAGAACACCCCCGAGGAGTTCTTCACCAACGCCCGAACCGACCGGGCCAAGGATTTTCTTTCCAAGATTCTCACTCACTGACGGCCTGCTCACCCTGATGTTCCTGATGTCCCTGACGAAAAAGAGGTAGCAAGAATGCGTGTACGTCGTATTGGAGCCGTGGTCATCGCAGCCGCGGCGGCGCTGGCTGGTCTGACCGCGTGCGGCGACGACGGCGGCAGCGGAGGCGACAAGTTCGTCGTGGGAATCAAGGTCGACCAGCCTGGTCTCGGCCAGAAGCAGCCTGACGGCTCCTTCAAGGGTTTCGACGTCGATGTCGCCCGCTATATCGCCAAGGAGCTCGGCTACGCGGACGACAAGATTGAGTTCAAGGAGGCCATCTCGGCCAACCGCGAGTCTTTCATCCAGCAGGGCCAGGTCAACGCCGTGATCGCGACCTACTCGATCACCGACGACCGCAAGAAGAAGGTCGCTTTCGCCGGCCCGTACCTGGTCACCGGCCAGGACATCCTGACCCGGGCGGACGACACCACGATCAACAGCGTCGAGGACCTCAAGAGCAAGAAGGTCTGTGGCGCCCAGGGCTCCTCCTCCCCCGCCCGCCTGGTCGAGAAGTTCGGCGATGAGTGGAAGAGCGGCTTCCTCACCGAGCAGCAGGGCTACGGCGCCTGCCTGCCGCTGCTGGAGAACAAGCAGGTCGACGCGATCTCCACCGACGCGACGATCCTGGCCGGCTTCGCCACCCAGTCTCCCGGCAAGTTCCGCCTCGTCGGCCAGCCCTTCTCCGAGGAGAAGTACGGCATCGGCCTGAAGCTGGAGGACAAGGAGACCCGCGAGAAGGTCAACGCGGCCGTGGAGAAGATGTTCACGGACGGCAGCTGGAAGAAGGCCATCGACGCCAACTTCGGCGAGTTCGGCAAGTTCTTCACCAACCCGCCGACTGTCGAGCGCTACTGATTCGGTCACGCCTCGGCCGGGGCGTACGGACGCCCCGGCCTGTGACCTCTGGAGGGATGAGTGCAGGCACTCTTCGATGAGTTCCCGATCATTCGGGACGCTTTCTGGCTGACGATACGGCTCACCCTCGCCAGCGGGCTGGTGGCGCTCGTGCTCGGGACGATCCTCGCGGGCATGCGGGTCAGCCCGCTGCCGATCCTTCGCGGGATCGCCACGGCGTACGTGAACACCCTGCGGAACACCCCGCTCACCCTGGTGATCGTGTTCTGCGGCCTGGGCCTCGGCCTGGTTCTGGACGTCTCGTTCTCAGAGAGCCTGTCCACCAACTACCTGTGGCTCTCCATCATCGGACTGTCCGCCTACACGGCGGCGTTCGTCTGCGAGGCGATCCGCGCCGGGATCAACACGGTCCCGGTCGGCCAGGCGGAGGCGGCCCGCGCCATCGGGCTCACGTTCGGCCAGAACCTGAGGCTGATCGTGCTGCCCCAGGCGTTCCGCGCGGTGATCGCCCCGCTGGGCAGCATTCTGATCGCGTTGATCAAGAACACCACGATCGCCGCGGCCATCGGGGTGGGTGAGGCGTCCCTGACCATGAAGACGCTGTTCGAGGCGCACGGCGACGCGGTCATCCAGATCTTCGCCGGGTTCGCGCTGGGCTTCCTGATCCTGACCCTGCCGACCGGGCTGCTGTTCGGCTGGCTCGCCAAGCGCCTGGCGGTGGTCCGATGACCGCGGTGACCGCGGAGCGGCCCCCGGCGCGCAAGCGGCGCGCCGAGAGCTCGGAACGCGTCAGCGTCCTGTACGACATTCCCGGCCCCAAGGCCCGGATCCGCAACAACGTTCTCACCGTGCTCGTCGTCCTCGCCGTGCTGTTCGCGGCGTACGTGCTGGTGACCAAGCTCGGCGAGAAGAACCAGCTCAACGCCGAGTTGTGGACGCCGTTCCTGCGTGGCGACGTGTGGATCAACCTGATCCTGCCCGGCCTGGTGAACACGCTCACCGCGGCCGCGGTCGCCGCCCTGATCGCGGTGCCCTTCGGGTTCGTCTTCGGCATCGGCAGGCTCTCCACGAACGCCTGGATCCGTCGCGCCGCCGGTGCGGTCGTCGAGTTCTTCAGGGCGATCCCGCTGCTGATCATGATCTTCGCGGTGATGTTCGGCGGCAGTGCGGTCTTCGGACTCACCGTGACGCCGTTCTGGGCGGTGGTGATCGGCCTCGTCCTCTACAACGGCTCGGTGCTGGCGGAGATCGTACGGGCGGGCATCCTGTCGATCCCACGGGGACAGAGCGAGGCCGCGCTCGCGGTCGGCATGCGTCCTGGCCAGGTGATGCGGATGATCCTGCTGCCGCAGGCGGTCACGGTCATGATGCCGGCGATCGTCGCGCAACTGGTGGTCCTCCTGAAGGACACCGCCCTTGGCTTCATCGTGTCGTTCGAGGACCTGCTGAACGCGGGGGCACGCGTGCTGCCCTCCAACTTCAACAACATCATTCCCGCTGTGATCGTCATCGCGATCATCTACATCATCATCAACGTGATGGTGGGCGCCGTCGCCACCTGGCTGGAGAGACGGAGCCGTCGCAGCAGGAAGACCGCGGCCAAGCCGATCGCCCGGCCCGACTCGCCGACGGCGGTCGAGGGCGGCCCCGGCAACCCCGCACCGTAGGAGCCACGCCGTAGGAGTACGGCAGCCGAAGGGCGGTCACCGGACCCGGTGACCGCCCTTCCGTGTGACGGGCGGGTAAAAACATCCGCAGGCCGATTTATGGCAGAGACCGGGTCAACCGCCCTCACCTCATCATTCCCACTGATCTCACGGCCCGTTCGGTTCACCGACGGCATATCTCCGATGACGCGAGCGTGATACCGGCGACACGCGACGGGTTATCGGGCAGGATTACGCCATGTCCCCCGAGCAGGTCGTCCTGCCGTACGCCACGTGGCCGTCGCCGGTCTCCACCTCCGACGTCGCCCGTTCCGGGCTGCGCCTCGGATACCCGACTGTTCTCGGCGAGGAGGTCTGGTGGACCGAGGACCGTCCCGCCGAGGGCGGACGGACCACCATCATGCACCGCAGCGCCGACGGAGCCCAGCGCGAGCTGCTGAGCGCGCCGTGGAGCGCCAGGACCAGGGTCCACGAGTACGGCGGGCGGTCGTACGCGGTGGTGCCCGGCGAGGGCGTGGTGTTCACCAACTTCGTCGACCAGCGCCTCTACCTACTGTCCGCCGACGGTGAGCCCAGGCCCCTCACTCCGGAGCCCGAGGAGCCGGCCGGCCCGCGCTACGCGGACCTGGTCGTCCACGACGGGCAGATCTGGTGTGTCAGGGAGCGCCACGACGACGGCCGGGTGAGCCGGTCGATCGTGTCCATCCCGTTGTCCGGCGAGGACGCGCCGCGCGAGCGGGTCAGCGGCCACGACTTCTACGCCTTCCCCACCCTCTCCCCCGACGGTGAGCACCTCGCCTTCGTCTGCTGGGACCACCCCCGGATGCCGTGGAACGGCACCGAGTTGTGGGTCTCCCGGCTCGCCGACGGCACCTCCTGGAAGGTCAGGGGCGGCGTCTCCGAGTCGGTGCTCGCCCCGCAGTGGCGTGACGAGCAGAGCCTCTATTTGATCTCCGACTGGTCGGGCTGGTGGAACCTCTACCTGGTCGGGATATACGGCACCGCGCCAAGGGCGCTCTACCCGGCGGAGGAGGAGTTCGCGGGGCCGCTGTGGCAGCTCGGCGCGGTGCCGTACGCACCGATGGCCGACGGTAGCCTCGCGGTCCTGCATGGGCGGGGCAACCTGCGTCTGGGGGTCTTCGACCCGGACAGCGGTGTGCTGAGCGACCTGGACGTGCCCTACGAGGGCTGGGACGCGGTGCTCGCCACCGACGGGCACGCCCTGGTCGGAATCGGGTACGGCCCCGCGCTACCCCGGTCCATCATCCGGGTCGACACCGTGACCGAGCGGGTGGAGGAGCTCCGCAGGGACGTCAACGAGCTGCCCGACGCCGGTTACCTGCCACTCGCCAGGCCCGTGGAGTTCGAGACCCGGTTCGGGCGCGAGGTGCACGCGTTCCTCTACCCTCCGTCCAACCCCGAGGCGCGTGGCGAGGGCCCCGCGCCGTACGTCGTGTTCGTGCACGGCGGGCCGACCGGGCACAGTGTTGGCGCACTCGACCTGGAGAAGGCGTTCTTCACCAGCAGGGGCATCGGTGTGCTCGACGTCAACTACGGCGGTTCCACCGGCTACGGCCGCGTCTATCGCGAGCGGCTGCACGGCCAGTGGGGCGTGGTCGACGTCGAAGACTCGATCGCCGCGGCCGAGTGGCTGGCCGCGGAAGGTCTGGGCGACCCGGCGCGGATCGCGATCCGGGGCGGCAGCGCGGGCGGGTGGACGGTCATGGCGGCCTGCTGCGCGTCCGACGCGTTCGCCGGGGGTGTCTCCTACTACGGCGTGAGCGGGCTCGCCAACTTCAGCGCGACCACCCACGACTTCGAGTCACGCTACGTCGAGTGGCTGATCGGCCCGGAGGATCCCGCCCTGTACGCCTCACGCGAGCCTGTCGGCCAGGTGGCGGGGGTGAGCTGTCCCATGCTGCTCCTGCAGGGTCTGTCCGACCCGGTGGTCCCTCCGGCGCAGTCTCAGGCCTTCGTCGACGCTCTCACCGAACGCGGCGTCCCCTGCACCTACCTCACGTTCGAGGGCGAGGCCCACGGGTTCCGCCGCGCCGAGACCCGTAGTGCGGCCCTCGCCACCGAGCTCGCCTTCTATCAGCAGATCTTTCACTCCTGACCGGTCGGCGGGGTCAGCGGCTCAACGGGTTTTCAGCGGTTCGGCGGGGGCGACGGTTCGGCGGGGTCAGCGGGCGAACTCGGTGGCCCGCGATTCGCGGACGACAGTGATGCGGATCTGGCCGGGGTAGGTGAGCTCCTCCTCGACCTGTTTGGCGACATCTCGGGCGATCACCTGGGCCTGGATGTCGTCGACCGCGTCGGGCTTCACCATCACCCTGATCTCCCGCCCCGCCTGCATGGCGAAGACCTTCTCGACGCCCTCGTAGGAGGTGGCGATCTCCTCAAGCCGCTCCAGCCGCTTGACGTAGGCCTCCAGCGACTCGCGGCGGGCTCCGGGGCGGCCGCCGCTGATCGCGTCGGCGGCCTGGGTGAGGACGGCCTCGACCGTCTTGACCTCGACCTCGTTGTGATGGGCCTCGATGGCGTGGACGACGTCCTCGTGCTCGCCGTAGCGTCTGGCGATCTCGGCGCCGATGAGCGCGTGGCTGCCCTCGACTTCATGGGTGAGCGCCTTGCCGATGTCGTGCAGGAGTGTGCAGCGCTTGAGCAGCGTCGTGTCGAGCCTCAGCTCGGCCGCCATGATCCCGGCGATGTGGGCGGACTCGATGAGGTGACCGAGCACGTTCTGGCCGTAGGAGGTGCGGTAACGGAGCTGACCGAGAAGGGTGACCAGCTCGGGATGCATATCGGTGATGCCGAGCTCCACCAGGGCGTCCTCACCCGCGCGCACGCACAACTCCTGGACCTCCGCCTTGCTACGCTCGTGGGCTTCCTCGATGCGCTGCGGATGGATGCGTCCGTCGAGGACGAGTTTCTCCAGGGTCAGCCGCGCGGTCTCCCTGCGGACCGGGTCGAAGCACGACAGCAACACGGCTTCCGGTGTGTCGTCGATGATCAGGTTGACGCCGGTGGTCGACTCGAAGGCGCGGATGTTGCGGCCCTCACGGCCGATGATGCGCCCCTTCATCTCATCGCCCGGCAGGTGCAGAACGCTCACCACGGACTCGGCGGTCTGCTCGGTGGCCACTCGCTGGACCGCCAATGTGACGATCTTGGTGGCGCGCTTCTCACCCTCCTTGCGGGCCTCGCTCTCGATCTCCCTGATGATCAGCGCGGCCTCGCGCTTGGCCTGGTTCTCGATCTCTCGGACCAACTCGGCCTTGGCCTGGTCGCTGGTGAGTCCGGACACCCGCTCCAGGATGATCTTACGCTCCTCGGCGACCCGTTCGAGATCCTCACGGCGGTCGGCCAGCTCGGTCTCCGTCTCGGCGAGCTTGCGGGCCCGGTCGGTCTGGCGCCTGGCTTCCTCGTCGAGACGCTGCTCCCGCTCGGCGAGCCGGTTCTCCCTGCGTTCGAGGTCGGACCGGAGCTCCTTGAGCTCGTACTTCAGGATCTTGCCCTCGGCCTCGGCCTCCTTGCGCATCTCCGCCGCCGCCTCGACCGCCGTCTCCGACTTGCGCAGGAGCTCTCCGGCGTCATCTCTGGCTCTCGCCCGAATGTCGGCAGCCTCGCGTCTGGCCTCCTCCAGGTGGGCCTCGGCCTCGGCCTCCTGCTCGGGGGTGGGCCCCTTCTGCACGGGCCCGGCTCCACCGATACGACGCAGCAACACGACCAGCACGGCTGTCATCACGGCGAGAGCCACAACCGTCACTACCAACATGACGACCATGACCGGATCCATGCGCGCCTCACCTTCCTCGCGTCGCAAATATCAGGCACACGAGGGGTCACACGCACGGCACGGAAAGTCCAGGAGGGGCGCTGTCGGGACAGAAGTGAACCCAGAGGGGATCACCTACCGGCTCTTCCCGCCGGTCCTTCGTTCCGTCCTCATCCGCCAAGCCTGTTTGCCCGTACTACACCGCTATGACAATCCGCACTGCGCGGAGTAACTCCTCACTGCTGTTGAGATTAAGCGTCAGAGAGGTAACGAGCAAGCAAAGACCCGCTGTCAAGCTGCTTCGAACTAGTCGAGCGGATAGCCCGAATCATCCGCGAATGATGATGTTTCCGCGCCCTCGTCCTCCAGAACTTCGCGGATGACACGAAACGCCAGGCCGGGACCGTATCCCTTCCGGGCAAGCATGCCGGCCAGCCTGCGAGTCCTGACCGCGGGCTCCAGGCTTCGGGTCGAGGAGAGCTTGCGCCGAACGAGGCGACGGGCGGTCTCCGCCTCCTCCTCGGGATCGAGCCGATCCACCGCCTCCTTCACGGTCTCCTCTTCCACCCCGCGGTGGCGGAGCTCCGAGGCGAGGGCCTTTCTGGCGAGGCCCCGCCCGGCGTGGCGCGAACTCACCCATGCCGCGGCGAACGCCTCGTCGTCAATGAGCCCGACCTCGGAGAAGCGGTCCAGCACGGCGTCCGCCGCCTCCTGGGGCACCTCACGCTTGCGCAGCGCCTCCGCGAGCTGGGCTCGGGTGCGCGGCGCCATGGTCAGCAGCCGCAGACAGATGCCTCGCGCCACCGCCTGCGGGTCGGCCTCGGACTTCCGGCTCTTCCCAGCCCACTCGGCCGATCCGTCGGACCCGTCTGGTCCGTCGGGTTCCTTGGGAAGGAAGCCCGGGGTAGCCCTCTCTGAGCGCCGCCCGCCACGCCGGGAGGCACGTTTCCTCCGGCCTCGGGGTGCGTCGCCCGCGGGTTCCGCGGTCTCCTCGCGGAACCCTTCCTCGGAAGCGGACGAGCCGAAGTCGCGCCCACGCCCCCTCGGTGAGGCCGCCCGAGGTTCGTCGGGCCAGGCACCCCAGTCCCTCGGCCCGGCCTCGTCGGCCGGACCGGAGTCAGGTCCAGTCGTCATCGATCAGCCCGGACTCAGGCGTCACCCGGCTTGGGAGTGGCGGCCTTGGAACCGCGACCGGACGCGGCGGAAGCCGCGGCACCGGACGCACGACCGGACGCGGCGGCCGGGGCCGAAGCCGCAGGGGCGGGCGGCGGGGCGGCCGGGCTGTCAAGGCGCGGGCCGACGCCCAGCTTCTCCTTGATCTTCTTCTCGATCTCGTTCGCCATGTCCGGGTGGCTCTTGAGGAAGTTTCGCGCGTTCTCCTTGCCCTGGCCGAGCTGGTCACCCTCGTAGGTGTACCAGGCGCCGGACTTGCGGACGAAACCGTGCTCGACGCCCATGTCGATCAAGCCACCCTCGCGGGAGATGCCGACGCCGTAGAGGATGTCGAAGTCGGCCACCCGGAAGGGCGGGGCCATCTTGTTCTTGACGACCTTCACCCTGGTGCGGTTGCCGACCGCCTCCGTGCCGTCCTTCAGCGTCTCGATGCGGCGGATGTCGAGACGGACCGAGGCGTAGAACTTCAGCGCCTTTCCACCGGTCGTGGTCTCGGGCGAACCGAACATCACGCCGATCTTCTCGCGGAGCTGGTTGATGAAGATCGCGGTGGTGCCGGTGTTGTTGAGCGCACCGGCGACCTTGCGCAGCGCCTGGGACATCAGGCGGGCCTGGAGACCGACGTGGCTGTCACCCATCTCACCCTCGATCTCGGCCTTGGGCACCAGTGCGGCGACCGAGTCGATGACCAGCAGGTCGACGGCGCCGGACCGGATCAGCATGTCGGCGATCTCCAGCGCCTGCTCACCGGTGTCGGGCTGGGAGACGAGCAGCGCGTCGGTGTCGACGCCCAGCTTCTGGGCGTACTCCGGGTCGAGCGCGTGCTCGGCGTCGATGAACGCGGCGATGCCGCCGCCGCGCTGGGCGTTGGCCACCGCGTGCAGGGCGACCGTGGTCTTGCCCGAGGATTCGGGACCGTAGACCTCGACGATGCGGCCGCGCGGGAAACCGCCGATGCCGAGGGCCACGTCGAGTGCGATGGAGCCGGTGGGAATCACCTCGATGGGAGCCCGGGTCTCGTCGCCCAGGCGCATGATCGAGCCCTTGCCGAACTGACGCTCGATCTGAGCGAGTGCGGTCTCAAGCGCCTTCTCGCGGTCGTTAGCTGCCATGGGAGCCCCCTGAAGGGTCGCGGGTTGGATCGGTTGCCAGAAAGCTACGGGGTGCCGCCGACAATTTCGGGAGGGCACGCCAGGAGTGGTGGCCTGTTCAATATAGCCGAACGACTGTTCGATCGCCGCCCGTTGGCACCATGGGTTGCGGGAGTCGCGAACCACCGCGGAGGTCACCCGCGCATGACCGGGCACGAACGGACACGAGCGGGCGCGGACGGCGGAGCCGCCTGTGAGGTGTGCGCGACGCCAGGCGCGACAGGCACCATCGGGCACGAATGGATGCGAAAATACATGAACAGCCGGTAACTGACGCAGAACGCCACAAGTTGGCGCAACCAGGCACGGGCGGCGGGGCCGCCGACGAGGCGTGTGGTGCCAGGTGTCGTGGGCACCGGCAGCGGGAGAACCGCCCCGCAGGGCACGGCACCCATCCGAAAGGCGACATTTCCAAGAATTACCTTGAGCCTGTTGTAACCGGGCTGACCTGGGGTGATCCTGAGGGGAAACGACCCGAGGTGCCCAACGTGCCCAACGCGTTCACACAGCAACGCCTAGCCCATCTCGACTCCCTCGCCGCCGAACTGCGACAACGAGGGATGGTGAGCCGCACCCTCGGCGGCGCCGCCCCCGTGCTGTGGGTGTGGCATCCCGACAGTCACCGGCAGACGATCGTCTTCGCCACACCGGTCAAGGACGGCTGGCTGTTTCTGTGGGCACCGGACGGTGAGGAGAGCGCCGACGATCCCGCGCACGCGGCCGAGGTGGTGGAGAGGCTCCTCGTCCCGCTTCCCGAATCCTGACCGGCTCTCAGCGGAGCCTGGGCGAGACGTCGGTCACCCCGCACACGGCGTGCCAGACCTCCTTCGCCCCCACGCCGTCGGCCAGTGCCTGGATCACGGTCCGGCCGCCGAGATCGGCGATGACGTAGTCGTTGGCCCATGAATCGGCGTACTGGTCACCGAAGTGTGACTTCATCCGCTTCCAGAATTCCGACAGGCGCATACCCCAAGTATGGGTCCACTCCGGGGTACGGGAGCCCGTTCCGAGACGCCGCCGAACCGCGAACCACCCGGTCTCCCGGTTTCCCGTCCAGGTCCGACGGGACCGGGACAGGAGACGTACGGGGGAAGGGCCGTCACCGGTGAGAGCGCGGGCGGCCAAGGTCGGGGGTGAGGAGGCGGAGTCGTCAGAGCACGCGGGAGCCGTACATCTCTCCGAGGGGGTCCGCGAGCAGCTCCAGGCGGGCGCCATCGGGGTCGGCGAAGTAGATGGACGCGCCACTCTCGACCTGGTGCGGAACTCCCGCCGCCTCCAGCTTGCCCCGCAAACGCTCCCACGTGGAGGGATCGACGGAGATGGCGATGTGGTGGAGCCCGCCGAGAACCTCTTTGTAGGGGCCGAGGTCCAGGCCGGGGAAGTCGAAGAAGGCGAGGAGGTTGCCGTTGCCGATGTCGAAGAAGAAGTGGTTCGACCCTCGGTAGTCACGGTTCTCGAAGATCTCCGTGAGCGGGAACTCCAGGAGGTCCTGGTAGAACGCGATCGTCGTCTCGACGTCGGAGGAGATCAGCGCGAAGTGGTGCAGCCCCCTCGCGCTGCTCGGCGGACGGTGCTCCCTGAGGTGCTCCGCCTTGATCCGCTCGCGCGTCGCCTCGATGGCCTGATGGTCGATGCTCACCGTTAGCTCACCACTCAATGCGTCGTGTGTTCGTCAAAGTCGTGTCCGTGACGGCAGGGAGCCAACCTATCCCGGACGGCATGTCATGGCCGCAGGGCGTCGGGAACACCCCCGGGGGCGTGATCTCCCTCGCTCCGGCCGCGAGGCCGGTTCGTGTGTCCGCAGGTGACGCGCGGTCTGTCCACTCCCGCCCGCCGGTCGGCGGTGGCGGGTTCTGTCGGTGGGGCCGTGCAGTATGGGCGGTGACCCGGTTGGCCGGCCGGACCGGGAGCTAGGGGGCGGCGATGAGCGAGACAACGGGCGCGGGCGGAGCGCTCGATCACTTCACCCGGATGACCCGAGACTGGTTCACCGGGGCGTTCTCCGCGCCGACCGCCGCGCAGGAGGGGGCATGGGCGGCGATCGCCCGGGGTGACAACACCCTGGTGGTCGCGCCCACCGGCTCCGGCAAGACGCTCGCCGCCTTCCTGTGGTCACTCGACCGGCTCGCCTCCGACCCTCCCCCCGACGCCGAGATCTCCGGTGCGGGTCGGGCGGGCGGTGCGGGCGTGCGGAGCGGGCGGGGGCGTTCTCGCGGGGACGGCGAGCCGGCGAGGCGGTGCCGGGTCCTGTACGTGTCGCCGCTCAAGGCTCTCGCCGTCGACGTCGAGCGCAACCTCCGGGCCCCGCTCGCCGGCCTGAGGCAGACCGCGCGGCGGCTCGGTCTGCCGGTGCCGGAGATCTCGGTGGCGATCCGGTCGGGCGACACCTCCCCGGAGGAGCGGCGCCGGTTCGCGACCAGGCCGTCCGACATCCTGATCACCACCCCCGAGTCGCTGTTCCTGCTGCTCACCAGCCAGGCCCGCGAGGCGTTACGCGACGTGGAGACGGTCGTCGTCGACGAGGTGCACGCGGTGGCGGCCACCAAGCGCGGCGCGCACCTCGCCCTCAGCCTGGAGCGGCTCGACACCCTCCTGCCCAGGCCCGCCCAGCGGATCGGCCTGTCCGCGACCGTGCGCCCGGTGAGCGAGGTCGCCGCCTTCCTGGGTGGGTCGCGCCCGGCGACAGTGGTCCAGCCGCCCTCCGACAAGGAGATCGCGGTCGAGGTGGTCGTTCCGATCGAGGACATGACAGAGCTCGACACGCCTCCCCCCTCCCCCGCCCCCGACGACGACCGCTGGCTGACGGAGACCCCGGCCAGGCGGTCGATCTGGCCGCATGTGGAGGAGCGGCTGTTCGAGCTGATCGGCGACCACGCTTCCACGATCGTGTTCGCCAACTCCCGGCGGCTCGCGGAGAGACTGTGCACCCGCCTCAACGAGCTGGCGTGGGAGCGACGGGACGACGGCGGGGAGCGGGCGGCGGTGGAGGGCGCGGGAGCGGAGCCGGTGCACTGGGCCGAGGGGTTCCCCGCGCCACCGGCCTCCATCTCCACCCCCGCGGCGATGATGGCGCAGGCAGGTGCGGCCAAGGGGGTCGTCCCGGAGATCGTGAGAGCCCACCACGGTTCGGTGTCGAAGGAGGAGCGCTCCCAGATCGAGGAGGCGCTCAAGTCCGGGCGGCTGCCCGCCGTGGTCGCGACCTCCAGCCTGGAGCTCGGCATCGACATGGGCGCGGTCGACCTGGTGGCGTGTGTCGGGGCACCGCCGAGCGTGGCGAGCGGCCTGCAGCGGATCGGCCGGGCCGGGCACCAGGTGGGAGCCGTCTCGCGCGGCGTGATCTTCCCCAAATACCGGGGGGACCTGGTCCAGACGGCGGTGGTGGCCGAGCGGATGAGGAGCGGGGAGATCGAGGATCTGCGCTACCCGCGCAACCCCCTCGACGTGCTCGCCCAGCAGATCGTCGCGATGACCGCGCTGGACGAGTGGACGGTCGACGAGCTGGAGGAGGTCGTGCGGCGGGCCGCCCCCTACCGGACGCTGCCCAGGAGCGCGCTGGAGGCGACGCTCGACATGCTCGCCGGGCGATACCCGAGCGAGGAGTTCGCCGAGCTGCGGCCGCGCATCGTCTGGGACCGGGTGACCGGCACCCTGCGGGGCCGTCCCGGAGCCCAGCGGCTCGCGGTCACCAACGGCGGCACGATCCCCGACCGGGGGTTGTTCGGCGTGTTCCTGGTCGGTGAGAAGTCCTCCCGGGTGGGCGAGCTGGACGAGGAGATGGTCTACGAGTCGCGGGCCGGGGACGTGTTCGTGCTGGGCGCGACCTCCTGGCGGATCGAGGAGATCACGGCCGATCGGGTGCTGGTCACGCCCGCCCCCGGCCAGCCGGGAAAGCTCCCGTTCTGGCACGGCGACACCGCGGGGCGGCCCGCGGAGCTGGGGAGGGCCATCGGCGCGTTCCTCCGCGAGATGTCGGCGGCGGGTGCGGACACCGAGGTGGGAGGCGGGGGCACCCGGAGCACGGGGGCGGGAGAGGCGAAGGCGGAAGACGGAGCGGCGGAGACGAGAAGCGCCGGAGCGGGAGACACGGGAGGGACGGGGAAGGCCGGAGCGGTAGGCACGGGGGCGGGAGAGAAGAAAGCGAAAGCGGGGGGCGGAAAGACGGGTAAGGCTGAAGCGGGCGACACGGCGCGGGAGGCCGCCCTGGAGAGGATCAGGGCGGCGGGACTGGACGAGTTCGCCGCGGCCAACCTGCTCTCCTACCTGGCCGAGCAGCGGCAGGCGACCGGCTACGTGCCGGACGACAGGACGTTGCTTGTCGAGCGCTTCCACGACGAGCTGGGCGACTGGCGGGTGGTGGTGCACTCCCCGTACGGTGCCCGGGTGCACGCACCGTGGGCGCTGGCGATCGGGCGGCGGCTGCGGGAGCGCTACGGCGTCGACGTGCAGGCCGTGCACTCCGACGACGGGATCGTGCTGCGCGTTCCCGACACGCTCTCCGACCCTCCCTCCGATGTCGCGATCTTCGACGCGGACGAGATCGAGCGGATCGTCACCGAGGAGCTGGGCGGCTCGGCGCTGTTCGCGGCGCGGTTCCGCGAGTGCGCGGGAAGATCCCTGCTGCTGCCGCGCCGCGTGCCGGGCAGGCGGTCACCGCTCTGGCAGCAGCGGCAGCGCGCCTCGCACCTGCTGAGCGTGGCGGGCCGCTACGGGTCGTTCCCGGTGGTGCTGGAGACGATGCGCGAGTGCCTCCAGGATGTGTTCGACGTGCCGGGGCTGGTCCGGCTGATGCGTGACATCGAGGCGCGGCGGGTCCGGCTGGTGGAGGTCGAGACCGGCCAGGCGTCGCCGTTCGCGGCGTCGCTGCTGTTCAACTACATCGGCGCGTTCATGTACGAGGGCGACGCCCCGCTGGCCGAGCGACGCGCCCAGGCGCTCGCGCTCGACACGAGCCTGCTGGCCGAGTTGCTCGGCCAGGCGGACCTGCGCGAGTTGCTCGACCTCGATGTGATCACCGACACCGAGCGGGAGCTGGCCCGGCTGGACAGGCCGCTGCGCGACGCCGAGGACCTGGCCGACCTGCTTCGCTCCCACGGCCCCCTCGTGGCCGAGGACGTCAGCGTGCGCGAGGGCGACCCCGCGTGGCTGACCGCGCTGGAGGGCTCCCGGCGGGCCATCAGGGTGCGGGTGGCGGGGCAGGAGCGGTGGGCGGCGATCGAGGACGCCGCCCGGCTGCGCGACGCGCTCGGCGTGCCGCTGCCCGTGGGGGTGCCGCACGCGTTCCTGGAGCCGGTCGACGACCCGCTGGGCGACCTGCTCGCCCGGCACGCCCGTACGCGCGCCCCCTTCCTCGCGAGCACCGCCGCGGCCAGGTTCGGCCTCGGTGTCGCGGTCGTCACCGACGCGCTGCGCCGCCTGGCCGCCTCGGGGCGGGTGGTGAGCGGGGAGTTCAGGCCGGGTGGCCGCGGTGAGGAGTGGTGTGACGCGGGGGTGCTGCGGATGCTGCGCCGCCGGTCCCTCGCCAGGCTCCGCAAGGAGGTGGAGCCGGTCTCCCCGGAGACCTTGGCCGCCTTCGCGCCCGCCTGGCACGGCATCAGCGGCTCTCCCCCACGGGGCAGGCCGCCGATCGACGCGCTGGTGGGCGCGATCGAGCAGTTACAGGGTGCGGCGGTGCCCGCGTCGGCGGTGGAGACGCTCATCCTGCCCTCGCGGGTGCCCGGATACGACCCGTCGCTCCTGGACGAGCTGACCGCCTCGGGCGAGGTGGTCTGGGTGGGGCAGGGGTCCCTGCCCGGCGGTGACGGCTGGGTGTCGCTCTACTTCGCCGACACCGCGCCGCTGCTGATGCCCGGTCCCGCCGACATCACCCTGACGCCGGTGCACGAGGCGGTGCTGGAGGTTCTGGGCGGCGGGGGCGCGCTGTTCTTCCGCGAGCTGGGCAGCCGGGTCGGCGCGCTCCTGACCGGTTCCGTCCCGGATGACCGTGCCCTGTCCGCCGCCGTGTGGGATCTGGTGTGGTCGGGCCGGATCACCGGCGACACGCTCGCGCCGCTGCGGGCCGTCCTCGGAACGGGACGTCCCGCGCACCGCCCGGCCCCGACCAGGCGCCGTCGGGCGGTGCTGCCGACGAGGAGCGGCCCGCCCACCGTGAGCGGGCGCTGGTGGGCACTGCCCGCCCTCGCGGAGGACGCCACCCAGCGCGCCCACGCCCAGGCCGAGGTGCTGCTGGAGCGGCACGGCGTGGTGACCAGGGGGGCAGTGACCGCCGAGCGGCTGCCGGGTGGGTTCGCCGCCGTCTACCAGGTGCTTCGCGCCTTCGAGGAGAGCGGCCGATGCCGCAGGGGTTACTTCGTGGAAGGGCTGGGCGGCGCCCAGTTCGCCCTTCCCGGCGCCGTCGACCGGATGCGCTCCACATCCCTCTCCCCCACCCGGCCGGACACGGCGCCGGCGCCCGATCCGTGGAGCACACGGAAGCCGGAGAGGGCGGAGGGAGGCACCCGGCGGGCGGTGGTGCTGGCGGCCGCCGACCCGGCCAATCCGTACGGCGCGGCCCTGCCGTGGCCCGCCCGTCCCGGGGAGGTGTCCCACAAGCCGGGCAGGAAGGCCGGGTCCCTGGTGGTGCTCGTCGACGGGCACCTCGTCCTCTACGTCGAGCGCGGCGGCAAGAGCCTGCTCTCCTTCTCGGGTGACGATCGTCTCCAGCCCGCCGTCGACGCCCTCGCGCTCGCGGTGCGCGACGGCGCCCTGGGCAAGCTCACCGTCGAGCGGGCGGACGGCACCGCCGTCAACGACTCCCCCCTGGGCGCGGCCCTGGAGTCCGCCGGGTTCCACCCGACCCCGAGAGGGCTGCGCCTGCGGGCGTAGTCCGCCGTGACCTGTCGTCCGGTCCCACCCCACGTCGACGCGCGTGTCCCACGACCTGTCATCCGGTCCCGCCCGTGTCGGCGTGTGTGCTCGGCGAGGTGATTGCAGTCGCCCACCACTGGTTCGCAACCGGAGGTTGGGACATTGGCCACGTTGTCAGATCGAAAGGGGAAACAACGATGGCCAAGGCCAAGCCTGAGCTGTCCGCGCTGTCTGAGCTGTCCGGGATCGGCACCGAGCTGGAGGAGAGCCAGCTCGCGCAGGTCAACGGTGGTTACTACTGGGATTTCTACCACTGGGAGGACTTCGCCCCCGGTGGCTGGGCGTACTGACGCCGCGCGTGTAGCCGGACAGACATGAGAGACGGGGCGTGGTCGTCGACCGCGCCCCGTCCGTGTTCTTTTCACCCGTTCCTTCCGGCCCCTCCGAAAGAGGGCCGGGGTTCCGCCGCTCAGGACGGGGTCATCGTCTTCCTGATCAGTTTTGGGAGTAAGCCATCCGGTGGACTCCCGGTGGTAGCCGCCGACAGGTGAGCACTCTGTGTTCCCGGACCTTGAGTCCTGATGAAAGGCCGCGCCTCTGCCGGCCGGCCGGGAGAAGTGATCGCTTTCAGCGTGGAGACCCCGCCTTCGGGCGTGGGGAGGACGTCATCTCCGAATCGAGATCACCTCGGCGGTCGGCTCGTCGCGCTCGCGTTCCTGACGCTCGCGCTCCTGGCGCCTCTGGATGGCCTGGAAGCCGACCAGATCGTCCGGGAGCGCGTCGGGGACGTCGGTGTCGAACCTGGACAGCGTGCGGGTCCGCATCGCGACCAGCGCCGTGACCACGATGGCGACGGCGAACAGCACGTACATCAGGCCGACGCCCCGGCCCTCGCCGGTGCCGAGCACGAGACCGACCGTGTCGGCCAGCGGCCCTCCGGGGAGCATCAGTGGTTCGAACAGCTCGCTGCCGTACGGGGCGACCAGGCCGAAGCCGACCGGCAGGGTGGACCAGGCGACGAGCGTGTTGAGCGCGATGACACGACCGTGGAAGCGTTGCGGCACCTTGACCTGGATGATCGTCGCGTAGACGCCGTTGAGCATGGTCAGCCAGAACGACATGCCGAAGGCGCCGATCCCGATCAGGATCAGGTTCTGCTGCAGACCGGTGACCAGGCAGAAGACGCCCAGTACGAGGGTGGAGAGCATGACGCCGCGCAGCCGCTGCCGTCGCGGGCCTCCCCAGACGGTCATGGTCAGGCCGCCGAGGAAGACGCCGAGACCACCGAAGAAGGAGATCCGGCCGACGTCGTCCAGGGTGGCGAAGCCCAGGACGAGCGGTGAGATGAGCAGGAACAGCGGGGAGAGGAAGATGTTCAGCACCGCGAAGAAGAACAGCATGCCGCGGAAGCCCCGGTTGCCCCAGGAGAACTTCCAGCCCTCGACCATCTCGGCGACCAGCGACTCCCTGCGCTTCCACGCCATCGTCTTCGGGAAGCGGACGAAGAGCAGCACCCCGATCGCGAAGATGTACGCGGCGACGTCCAGGACGAGGATGCCCTCCAGCCCGATCGCGGCCATCAGGCCGACCGCGGCCAGCGGGACGACCAGCTGGGCGGTACCGGTGACCATCTGGACCACGCCGTTGGCGTGGCCGAGGAAGCGTTTGGGGACCAGTTGCGGGATGGCGGAGTTGTAGGCGAGACGCTGGAAGGTCAGCGCGATCGACAGCAGCACCAGGAGCGGGTAGATGTGCCAGATCTGCAGGTTGCCGGTCCACAGCAGGATGCCCAGTGTCAGCTGGGTGCCGAACGCGCCGATGTCTCCGGCGATCATGATCTTGCGCCGGTCGTGGCGGTCGACGAGGGCTCCGGCCAGGGGGGAGACCAGCATGCCGGGAACCAGCGCGAGGACGGAGAAGAGGGCGAACCTGGCGAGCGAGTCGGTGCTGATGTAGATCCACAGCGGGATGGCGAACTCGGTGAGCGACGATCCGACGATCGAGACGAGCTGCCCGGCCGCCACGACGGCGAACCGCTTCATACTGGGCGGAGGTCCCGAGCGCGCCGGGGTGCCCGTCGCGAGCGGGTCTGTCGTTCCCGGTGGCGCGCCGCCCGTGCCGGAGCCGGGAAGAACGGACGTGGCGGAGTCAGGACCGGCTGGAGCGGACGCGGCCGGTCCGGCACCGGTGATCGCGGGTGCCATCGTCGCAGGAGCCACTTCGGCGAGGTCGTCCTGGGTGGAGACGCCGCCGAGCCACCAGGTGGACCGGTCGGTGCGGGCCAGCTTGGCCGTGTCACCCGAGGCGATGGCCCGGTGGGTGCCGGTGACGATGGTGGCGAGCTCTTCCGCCCGATATTTCAGGAAAAAGTGTCCGGCCTCATCGAGGACGACCACGGCCGTCGAGCCCGTCAGGAGGTGCCACTCGCGGTAGCGCTCCTGATAGAACTCGGTGGCCGGGTCGCGGTCGCCCGCCACGGAGATGATCGGCGCCTTGAGCGGCTCGACACCCTCCTCGAAGAGGCGGGTGAAGTAGCGCTCCGCCTCCTTGGTGCCCTTGCGACGGTTGTCGATCATCAGCTTGAGCTGGTCGCGTTCCAGGTCCTCCACGTCGAGACCCGCGGCCTGCAGGGCGTTGGCCCAGACCTGGTCGCTGCGGAGGCGGTCGGTCAGGTTCGACAGCTTGGCCAGCATCGAGGTGGGGCGGGCGAAGGGGAAGATGCCACCGAGGTAGATCGCCTCGACCTGGCGGCCCGCGGCCTCCAGGCGGCGGGCGATCTCCACGGTCAGCATGACGCCGAGCCCGCAGTGCCCGTACAGCGCGAGAGGCCCGCGCACGTCCTTGAGGATCTCCTCCACGCAGCCCTGCGCGACCTCCGCCACCGGCCGGGTCTCCTCGATCAGCCCCATCTCCTGGCCGGGGACGGCGACCGCGTGCAGCGCCCAGTTCTGGGGCAACCTGTCGGCCAGCGGCTGGTAGATGGCGGCGCTGCCACCGCCGTACGGCACGCAGACCAGGGTCGAGGTGGCCGCGCGGGCCGGGGTGAGCCGGTGCAGGAGCATGCGCGGGCCGTCGTCGGCCGTCTCGACGAGCCGCGCCAGCTCGCGGACGGTCCGGTGCTTGAACAGGTCCAGGATCGTGACCTGGCGCCCGCCTTCGGGAATGGCTTTCCGAAGGCGGGCGACCACCTGTGCGGCGAGCAGCGAATGACCGCCCAGGTCGAAGAAGTCGTCCAGCACACCGACCTGTACCAGTCCGAGAACCTTTGCCCACACTTCGGCGATCGCCTCTTCGAGAGGCGTCTGTGGCGGGACGAATCCGGCTTCCTGGTCGGGCCGCGCCTCGTCGGGTTCGGGCAGCCTGGCCCGGTCGACCTTGCCGTGCGACTTCAGGGGCAGCTCGTCCAGCCAGACGAACCGCCCGGGGATCATGTACTCGGGGAGCCGCTCACCGAGCCGCGCCCGCAGCTCGCTGACGCTGATCTGGTCTCCGGCGACCTCGCCGACCACGTACGCGACCAGCCGGTCCCCGCGCAGGTCGACGACGGCGTGGGCGACCCCCGGCTGGTCGGCGAGCACAGACTCGATCTCCGGCAGTTCCACCCGGTAACCCCTGACCTTGACCTGCAGGTCGCGGCGGCCGAGGAAGCACAGGTCGCCCGAGGGCAGCCACCGGCCGAGGTCGCCGGTCCTGTACATGCGGGCGCCGGGCCCGCCGTACGGGTCGGGCAGGAATCTCTCGGCCGTCAGGCCGGGCCGCCCGAGGTATCCGCGGGCGAGCCGGTCGCCGCCGAGGTAGATCTCGCCGGTCATACCGGGCGGGACCAGTCGCAGGTGCTCGTCGAGCACGTAGACCGCGGCCCCGGGCAGCGGCCTGCCGATCGGCAGGTTCAGTGCCCGCTCGTGCTCGTCGGTGACGGCGTGGGTGGAGATGCCGACCGTCGCCTCGGTAGGGCCGTAGTGGTTGACCACCGTGGTGTGCGCGGTCAGCTCGCGGGCCCAGCTCCACCGGGAGGCCTCGCCGCCGAGGACGAGGAGCTTGCGCGGGAGCAGCTGGGCGGGGTCGTCCACCGCGGCGAGCAGCGAGGCGAGGTGGGAGGGGGTCATCTTCAGGTAGTCGGTGCCGCTCAACAGCCCGGCGAGCTCCTCGGCGGGAGCCTGCGGGTCGGCCAGGTGCAGCTCTCCGCCGGTCATGAGCGACAGGTAGAAGATCGTCACCCCGAAGTCGAACGAGAGCGACTGCAGCAGGGTGTAGACCCCGCCGGGTTCGACCTCGAAGCGCTCCTCGACCCCGGCGAGATAGTTGAGCACCTGCCGGTGCTGCACCCCGACGCCCTTCGGCCGCCCGGTGGTCCCCGACGTGTAGATCACGTACGCGAGGTGGTCGGGCGACACCTCCGGTGGTTCGAACCCGGTCTCCTCAAGCGCCTCGGAGTCCAGGCGGATCGTCGGCGCGCCGGCGATGCCGGGAAGCAGGTCGCTCAGGGCGGAGGTGGTCAGGACGGCGACGGCTCCGGCGTCGGCGAGCATGTACGCCAGCCGGTCGCGGGGCTGCTTGGGGTCGAGGGGCACGTAGGCGCCACCGGCCTTCAGCACGCCGATGACGGCCGCCGCCAGGTCGGTGGACTGTTCGAGGAAGACGCCCACCCTGGTGTCGGGGCCCACGCCGTGGTGGTTCCTCAGCAGGGCGGCGATCCTGGTGGAACGCTCGTCGAGCTCGGCGTACGTCAGCGAGCCGCCCGCCGTCGACGCCGTACCCGGACCGGAGCCGCCGCGCGTCGCGGGCACCGTGGTCGAGACGGGTGAGCCCTCGTGGACCACGGCCGTCGCGCCGGGCGTGAGCGCGGCCCGCGCGGTGACGAGGTCGTGCAGCAGGTCGTGACCGGACGACCGGAGAGCGGGACCCGAGCCGAAGCCCAGGATCCTCTCCCGCTCCTCGTCGGAGAGCAGCGACAGCTCCCCCACCCGCGTGTCCGGGTCCGCCACGATCGAGCGCAGCAGCGTCTCGAAGCGCGCCGCCAGCAGCTCCACGGTCTCCGGGTCGAAGAGGGCGGTGCTGTAGGCGAGGTGGCCGACCAGCCCGTCCGGGCTCTCGAACAGGTAGAGGCCGAGGTCGAAGCGGGTCGTCCTCGCCGGGAGCGTGAGGTAGGAGACGCGCCCGTCCTCCTCGCCCGCCTTGAAGTTCTGCAGCGCGAACGTGACCTGCGCGAGCGGCGATCGGCTCACGTCACGGACCACGTTCAGTTCGTTGACCAGCTGGTCGAACGGGAGCTCCTGGTGCGCGTAGGCGTCCAGGGCGGTCTCACGCGTCCGGGCGAGGAAGGTGGTGAACGACGGGTCGTCGGCCAGGTCCGCGCGCAGGACCAGGGTGTTGACGAACATGCCGACGACCCCGTCCAGCTCGGGCAGCCCGCGCCCGGCGACCGGGGAGCCGACCGCGAAGTCCGTCTGCCCCGAGTAGCGGGCCAGCAGGACCTGGAAGGCGGCGAGCAGCGTCATGTACGGCGTGGCGCCGGCCTCGGCGCCCAGCTCGGCGAGCCGCCTGGTGAGGTCGGCGTCCACCCGGACGTCGAGGGCGGCTCCCTCGTGGCGCTGCTCGGCGGGGCGGGGCCTGTCGGTGGGCAGCTCGATCGCGGGCAGCCCGGCGAGCCGGTCGCGCCAGTGGTCGATCTCGCGGCGGTGGTCACGGCCTCGCTGCCAGAGGGCGTAGTCGCCGTAGCCGACCGGCGCGGGCGGCGGGGTACCGCCGTCGTGCAGGACGAGCAGCTCGCGGATGAGCAGGTCGCTGGACCAGCCGTCGATGACGGTGTGGTGGGCGGCGATGAGAAGGACGTGGTCGTCGGGCGCGATCCTCACCAGCACGGTGCGGAAGAGCGGGCCGTGTTCCAGGTCGAACGGGACGGCGAGGTCGGCGTCGAGCAGCTCGATCGCGGCCTCCACGCCGTCCGCCTCGACGACGCGCAGCGCGGCCGGACCCGGCTCGTCGATGACGAGTTCCGGGGTGCCGTCGTCGGTGGTGAGAAACCGCGTCCGCAGGGCCTCGTGGCGCGCGACGAGCTCGTCCAGCGCCCGGCGCAGCGCGTCTTCGTCCAGCTCACCGCGCAGACGCACCGCGACGGGGACGGTGTAGGTGGTGGTGCCCGGCCGGTACTGCTCGAGGAACCACAGGCGTTCCTGGGCGTGGGACAGGGGCGGGACGGTTCCGGAGGCGCGGCGGGCGATGGTGGCCCGTGACTCCCCGCGGCTCTTGAGCCGCCTGGCGAGCAGCGCCTTCTTGGCGTCCGACAGTGTTGTCTCGGTCACGCTTGTAACTCCATCCGGAGGGCCGCGAGGAAGAGCGCGGCGTCCCGTCCGTTGATCAGTCGATGGTCGTAGGCGAGGCCGATGTTGGCGACGGTTCTCATGGTCACCGTGCCGTCCTCGGCGAGTCGCGGTTCGGGCTGCGGCGAGGTGATCGCGAGAGCGCAGACCGTACCGGGGAAGATGAAGGGGATCGCGAGGATGACGTCGGCGTCGGTGTGCAGGGTGACGGCGATGTTGGCACCGGTGAGGTCCTTCTCGCGGAAGTCCCCCTCGGTGGCGGCGAGCCGGTAGCGCATGAGCGCGTCGGCGATGGCCTTGAGCGAGCCGGTGTCGTGGACGACCGGCACGTACAGGCCCTCTCCCATGTCGAAGGTGACGCCGACGCGCGGGGCGTCGGCCGGATGTACCCGGTCACCGTCGACCGAGGCGAAGAACAGCGGGAACGCCGGGTGCAGCGCGGCCACGGCCTGGACGAACAGCTCCGCCGGCCCGACCGGCCTGCGTACCTCCCTGCTCAGCCCTCTCGCCCGCTCCAGCAGCGGGCCCACCTCGAACTTCACGACGGTGTACGCGGCGGGGATGGTCGCGTGCGAGGTGGTGACGGCACGCGCGACGGCACGTTGCACCCGCGAGAGGCGGTGCGCGCCCGTGTCCGCGGCCGGTTCCCGCGCGTCCTTCCGCTCCTTCCGCGCGTCTTCGTGCACGCCTTCGTGCACGTCGGAGGCCGTCTGCCCGGTACGGCGGTGGACCAGGGCCTCCACGTCGGTCCTGCGGATGACGGCGAGGCCCAGGGACGCGACCTCGGCGTGGGAGACGCCGAGTTCCTCCATCGCCACACGTGCGGGAGCGGTGACGACCGGCTCGGCCACCAGCGCGTCCCGCTGCCGCGCCGCGTCCTCGGAGACCACCGGGCCGGGCACGTCGGTGACCGGGGCAGGCTGCGGGACCGCCTCGGCGGTGATGCGGGCGAGGAGCGCGCCCGGAGCGATCCAGCTGTCAAGGGCGGCGACGTGGTGCAGGTAGCCGCTCTCCCCCGCCTCCAGTTCGTCGGCCGCCTTGGAGGTCTCCAGTACGGCGATCGGCTCTCCCGCGACGACGGGCTTTCCGTTCCCGACGAGCCACTCGACGACCAGGTATTCGGTGTCGTTGTTGTTGAGTTTGGGAACGTGGATGTCAGCCACGCAGAGCCTCCCGTACGGCGTTGTGGATCGTGGACTCCCCGGCCAGGACCTCGTTCTCCAGGTGCGCGGCGGTGGGGATCACGGAGTCCCGCGAGTGGACGAGGCGGACGGGTCCTCGCAGGCGGTCCCAGAGACGGGCGTGCAGGAGGTGGGCGACCTCGCTGCCCCAGGTGCCCCCGGCGGTGCTCTCCTCCGCGACCAGGACGACGTCCCCGAGGTGGGGCAGCAGCGTGTCGACGTCCAGCGGGTAGAGCCGGGAGGGGACGAGCAGCCGGGTGGAGATCTCCTCCTCCACCATCAGGGAGCGCATCGCGCCCAGCACCCGGTGGACCATTCCACCGGGAGCGATGACCACGCAGTCGGGACGGTCACCCGCGTCGCGGATGTCCACCACGGCCAGGTCTCCGTCGCGGCGCATCAGGAACAGCGGGTCCACCCGTTCCATCTGCCGGGTGTAGAGGACCTTGTCCTCGAAGAACACGCACGGTTCGCCCCGTTCCAGCATCGCCGCGAACACCGCGCGGTTGTCATGGAAAGGGGACATCTCGTACAGCGACAGTCCCGGCATGCCGACGAAGTGCTTCTGCAGGCTCTGGCTGTGCGTGGGACCGTAGCCCCGGCCACCACCGGTGGGGCAGCGCACCACCATTCGCAGCGGCAGCCGCCTGCCGTACATCGACACCGACTTGCCGGCGAAGTTGCACAGCTGGTCGAAGGCGAGCGCCACGAAGTCGCCGAACATGATCTCGGCCACGGCCGTGTTACCGGCGAGCGCCAGTCCCGCCGCGACGCCGGTGAGCGCGCCCTCGCTGATCGGGGTGCCGATCACCCGCTCGGGAAAGCGGGTGGAGAGCCCCTTGGTGATTTTGAAGGCGCCGCCGTACGGGTCGAGGATGTCCTCGCCGAGCACGTAGGCGGTGTGGTCGTCGTCCAGCAACCCGTGCAGGGCCGCGTTGAGGTTCTCCGCTACGCGCACGATCCCTCCCAGCGGGAGAGGGGGCGCGCGGCCACCTCGTCGGCGACGGCCTCGACCTCGGCCTTGACGACGCCGTCGAGCCGGTGGAAGTGCTCGGGGTGGTCGTGGGCGTAGCGGGCGTACCAGTCGTTCTCCCTGGCGGCCCGTACGACGTCGGCCGGGCGGATGTCGTCGCCCTTGCTGTGCGGCCCGAGGCGGTGGGTGACGAACTCGACCACCAGAGGCTGTCCCTCGCGCACCCGCGCGATCTCGCGTTCCAGCGAGAGGCGGATCTCGTTGACGTCGGTGGAGACGACCAGCCGGTGCGCGATGCCGAAGGCCGCCGCCCGGCCGGCCACCGTACCGGCCATCTGCGAGGCGGTCGGAGTGGACTGGGCGATGCCGTTGTTCTCCACCACGACGAGCAGCGGGAGCCGCCAGAGCGCGGCGAGGTTCAGCGCCTCGTAGACCGCACCCTCGCCCCAGGTGCCGTCGCCGATGTGGACGCAGGCGAGGGTGCCGGGCTCGGAGCGCTTGAGGTGCAGCGCGACACCGGCGGCGACCGGCATGCTCTCACCCTGCACGCCGGTGGACATGTAGCGGTCGCGGTGGATGTGCTGGCTGCCGCCGACACCCTCGCAGACCGCGCCCTCCCTGCCCATGATCTCGGCGAGCAGGCCGTGCGGGTCGCGGAATCTGGACAGGTAGTGGCCGTGTCCCCGGTGGTTGCTGAAGACGTGGTCGGCCGGGCCGAGCAGGGATCGCAGCGCGACCGGGACGTACTCCTGGCCGAGGCAGGTGTGCGTGGTGCCGTTGAGGTCGCCCCTGTCGTACAGCTCCAGGAGCTTGAGCTCGAAGTGCCTCACCAACAGCAGAAGCTCCAGGTCGTCGTCGGCGAGGCGGGAGAGACGGAGGCCGTCGAGGATCTCAGTCATCGCCGAGGGAGTCCACGATGCCGGCGATTGTCGGGTTGTCGAAGAAGTCGTCGAGGGAGACCTCGATGTCCAGGCGCTTGCGCATGCGGGCGATGATCTGCGTGATGGTGAGGGAGTGGCCCCCCAGATCGAAGATGTCGTCGTCATCGGCGATCGGCGATATGCCGAGCACCTCTTCCCAGATCTCGCGTACCTGGTCGTTCAGCGTGGTGACGGAACCCATCTCGTCCTCCAGAATTTCGTGCAGTGTCAGGTTGGGGTTGTGCGTGGCGCGTTCCAGAAGGAGACGCAGGTCGTCGGCGACCCTGGCGGCGTCGGGCACCGTCTCGGGGTCGTGGCGCAGGCTGATCTCCAGCCCGCCGGGGCCGTCCACGCACTGCAGGTGCAGCGCGCCGCGTACCGCGTGGTTGAAGACGGTCCACTCCACCGACGCGTCGAGCCCGGTGAACACCGGGTCCGCGTCGCGGCGGGTGCGGTAGCTGACGGAGACGGGGACGAGCGCGGCGTGCGGTCTGAGGCGGGGCATCGCCCGGGAGAGCGGCACCTGGCGGAAGCGGTAGATCTCCCTCAGTTCGGTGCGCAGCGCGGTGGCGAACTCGCGGAAGGTCGCCTCGGGCGACGGACTGGAGGCGACCGGGAGTTCGTTGACGAACAGGCCGATGTGTCCCGCGGCCTCGGGGGGCCTGGTCGACAGGTCGACGGCGGTGGTGACCGCGGTGTTGCCGTAGCCGAGAAGCAGGGTGTGCAGCCCGGCGAGCAGCACCTCGAACCGGGTCAGGACGGGGGCGGCGGAGAGGTCCCGCGACGGGTCCGACTCGATCGACGGGTTCACTGTGAACCGCAGCACCCGGCCCTGGGCCGCTCGCCGGGATCTCAGCGCGCGGCCGAGAACGACGGTCTCACCGGGATCGCGCCAGCGGGGCTTCCAGAACTCGCGCGCGGCGGGAAGCAGGGCGGCCACCCGGTCGCGCTCGGCCCGGCCGTGGTCGATTTCCGGCAGCGGGGGCGGCGGCTCGCCGTTGTAGAAGGCGGCCAGATCGCGCACCAGGACGTCCTTCGACTGCCCGTCGAAGATCAGGTGGTGGGCGACGAAAAGAAGGAGGTTTCGTCCGGGGCCGATCTCGAACAGGGTGAACCTGGCCAGCGGCCCCCTCTCCAGGTCGAACGCGCGCAGGATCTCCTCCCCCACCGCCTCCCGCACGGCCCGTCCGTACCGCTCGCCGTCCTCACCGCTCTCACCGTCGTGGGAAGGCGAATGCGGCGAGGTCGAAAGGTCGCGCGTGTCCCGCGCCGCCCCTGTGGCGACGTCGGCGGAAGAGGAGATCGTCACCCGGCGTACGGGAACCTCGGCTCCCGGCACCAGCCGCAGCTCGTTGTCCACCTCCGTCACCACATCGCCCAGCATCGGATGCCGGGCGACCACCGCCGCGCAGGCCGCCAGGAGCGCGCCGGTGTCCAGATCGCCGCATAGGTGGACGAGTATCGGCATGTGATAGGCGGCGCCCCCGCCCACGGCCTGCTCGGTCACCCACATCCCCTGCTGGGTGAACGTGACCTCCGGCATACCCGCGGACGCGTTCCCCCGCGATGTCTCCGAGGTGTCCTCCACCTCGTTCCGCGAGGCGCTCTCGGATGGAAGAACGGCCATCACTCGCTCCCCATCGTCCGGCGCAGGGCCTTCTTGTCGACCTTGCCGCCGGCGTTGCGCGGCAGGGCGTCGACCGTGATGACGTGCGCGGGCAACTCGTGCGGGGCGAGGCGGTCCTTGAGAAAGATCCGCAGATCCTCGGGCGCGAGGGCCTCTTCGGTGACGAGGGCCACCGCGACGACGGTTCCGAGCACGGGGTGGGGAACCCCGAACGCGGCGGCCTCGATCACGGCGGGGTGCCGGTAGACGACCTCCTCGATATGGATCGTGGAGACCTTGAAGGCCCCGGACTTCACCACGTCGCTCTCGCGGTCGACGAGGTAGAGGTAGCCTTCGGCGTCGATGTAGCCGAGGTCGCCCATCCGCACCCAGCCGTCGCGGAAGGTCCCGCTCTCGGGGTCGCCGTAGTAGGCGCGCGGCGCCGCGGGGGATCGCATCCAGACCTCCCCGGTCTCTCCCGCCTCCAGTGGCTCCCCCTCCACGGTGGCGATCCTGACCCGTCCCCCGGCGATGGCGCGGCCGACGCTTCCCGGCCGGTCCGGGTCGAACATCATCACCGTCTGAGCCGGGGCCGCCTCGGTCGAGGTGTAGTAGTTGGTGATCGTCGCTCTGGGGAAGGCCGTGGTCAGCGCCTGGGCGACGGCCGAGGGCAGCGGCGCGGCGGCCGAGCCGAGCAGCAGCACGCTGGACAGGTCGTGCCGTTCGGCCACCTTCGCGTTGATCAGCTCGATGGCCATCGCGGGGACGAGGAAGACCGTTCCCGCGCGGTAGGACTCGATCAGCGAGGCGAAACGGGCCGGGGTGAAGCGCGGCAGCGTCACGACGGCCGGATGGGCGTCGAGCGCGTTGATCAGCATCGCCTGTCCGGCGTTGGTCCCGATCGGGAAGGCGTGGACCAGATGCCGGGAGTGCGCGAACGGGCGGCGTTTGGCACCGCAGCCGTAGGCCAGATTGGCATGGGTCGCCGAGACCCCCTTGGGACGGCCGGTCGTACCGGAGGTGTAGAGGATCTGGGCGAGATCTCCGGGCTCCGGAGGCGCGATATCGGCCTTCTCATAGGAGGTTTCGACGTTCAGACCGTCGACCGTGGCGCTCCAGCCGACCTCGGGCACCGCGAGACCCGAGGCGTGGACGACGCCGGTCGCGCGGCAGTTCTCCAGCATGAGACGCAGGTCATCGAGGGCGAGGCGGTCGGAGAGCGGTACGCCCACCGCCCCTGCCGCCAGAACCCCGCAGAACGCCACGGCGTAGTCCGCCCAGTCCGCGGCCCCGAACACCAGACCCACCCGGTCGCCTCGGGTGACGCCCCGTGCGACCAGGCTGTTCGCGAGCGCGGTGGACCGCTCGTGCCACTCGCGATAGGTGAGCTGAGCCGAGCCGTGCACGATCAGCGCGACCCCCTCGGGGTCAGCGAGGGCTCGGTCCATGAGCAACCGGGGGACGGTCAGGTTCACCAAGTGAACCTCCCATTAAAGATCGGATGTATGCGCGTTCGATGTGTGCGAGCACCGAAGGCACAACAGGAAAGAATCTTTACTATTTAAAATCGAGCGCTAGTCTTACATGATCGTAAGGCTCAAACAAGACTTTGGGGAGGGGGTTCACAAAGGAACTGAACACACGCGAAAGTGACCCTTGCGCCCTTAGGGCGAAGGTGTAACACTGACGACCGCGGAGCTAACTGAAAGGTTTCTTTCCAGAAAGAGACCTTTCCCGATGCCCACTTAACTGGTCAAATAGGCACAGAGTGGGTCTTTTGCGTACCAACCTCCAACGCGATTGCGTGAACTAACGGGCCCGTGGCCGACAAAGGAGCCCTTTGTGTTCCCACCGAAGACCGTTCCAACCGGTCAAACAGGGATGGAATACCCCCTGTCGTACGGTCAGCAGCGGCTTTGGTTTCTCCACCAACTCGATCCCAGCGACTCGGCCTACAACACATCCTATGTTTACAGGTTGAAAGGTCACCTTGACAAGATCGCTTTGGCGGCCGCCTTCACTGCCGTGGCGGCACGGCACGAGAGCCTGAGGACCCGGTTCCGTGAAGTGGCCGGGGAGGCCGTCGCGATCGTCGAGCCGCCGTCGCCGGTGACGGTCGAGCGGCTCACCGTCACCGGCGAGCAGGAAGCCGCGGCCCTGGTCTCGACGCTCACCAACACGGCCTTCGACCTGGCCGCCGCGCCGCCGTTCCGCGTCTCGCTGATCGAACTCGGACCCGCCGACCACGTGCTCTGTGTCGTCCTGCACCACATCAACGGCGACGGCTGGTCGCTGAGCGTGCTCCGCTCCGAGGTCGCCACCCACTACGGGAGCCGGGGCAGCGCCCCGCTGCCCGAGCTGCCCCTGCAGTACGGCGAGTACGCGCGCGCCCAACGTCCCGAGGACTCCGAACTGCGCTGGTGGACCGAGCGGCTGGCCGGGGTGCCTCCCCTGGAGCTCCCCGCGGATCGCCCGCGTCCGGCCCGGCGGACCGGCGCGGGCGCCCAGGTCGACTTCCGGATCGCCCCCGACGTGGCCGCCTCGATCGGCGGCCTCGCCCGCCGCGCCCGGTGCACACCGTTCATGGTGCTGCTCTCCGCCTACCAGGTCCTGATGCACCGGCACACCGGCCAGAGCGACTTCTGCGTGGGCACCCCCTCGGCCGGTCGCGGCAGCACCGAACTGGAGACCATGATCGGTTTCCTCTCCACCACCCTCGCCCTGCGCTGCGACGTCTCCGGCGACCCCACCTTCGAAGAGCTGCTCAGGCGCACTCGCAGGGTCGTGCTGGACGGGCTCTCGCGGCAGGACGTCCCCTTCGAGCGCCTCGTGGCCGATCTCGACGTGGAACGGGACCTGAGCCGCACTCCCCTGTTCCAGACCCTGTTCGCCTTCCACACCCACGGCGAGCCGGACGAGCCGCTGCCCGGCCTCGACGCCACGTACTTCCCCAACGGCTGGGCCCGCGCCCGGCTCGACCTCTCGGTGGACCTCTACCGCGGCGAGGACGGCGCCCTGAACGGCACCGCCATCTACAGCACCGACCTGTTCGACCGCGAGACCGTGGAACGGACCATCGCCCGCTTCCAGGAGCTGCTCACGGCCGTCGTGGCGGATCCCGGAGCTCCGGTGAGCTCGCTGCGGATGCTGCCGGACGCCGAGCTCGACCTGCTGGAGGAGTGGAACGACACCGCGGCCGAACTGCCGGAGGTCACACTCGTCGACCTGCTGCTCGAACAGGTCGCGGCGACCCCCGACGCGGTCGCGGTACGCGCCACGCCCGCCCCCACCGCGACGCCGGCCGGGACCACCCCGGTCACCGCGGACGAACCGGTGAGCGAGGGCGCGCCGGTGGACGGAACCGGCGCGCGGGAACTGACGTACGCGGAGCTGGCCGGGCGGGCGGCCGAGCTGGCCGGGCGGCTGAGCGCGGCCGGGATCGGCCGCGGCTCGCTCGTCGCGGTCCGGATGGAGCGCGGCGCCGACATGCTCGTCGCCCTGCTGGGCGTGGCGATGAGCGGCGCGGCCTACCTTCCCGTCGACCCCGACTACCCCGAGGCCCGCGTCTCCTACGTGATCGAGGACTCCGCGGCGGCGCTCGTCCTGACCGGCCTCGACGACCTCCCCCCGGTGACAGGCGAGGCGACCGGCACGGTGGTTCCCGCGGCACCCGCCCGGCCGCTTCCCGACGACACCGCGTACGTGCTCTACACCTCGGGATCCACCGGCCGGCCGAAAGGCGTCGTGGTACCCCACCGCGCACTGACCAACTTCCTGCTGGCCATGCGTGACCTGGTACGGTCCTCGCCGCAGGACGTGTGGCTCGCACTGACCTCGCTGTCGTTCGACATCTCCGCCCTGGAGCTCTACCTGCCGCTGGTGACGGGAGGACGGGTGGTCGTCGCCGACGCGGAGACGGCCCGCGACGGGGTGCGGCTCGCCCGGCTCGTGAGGGACGAGGGCGTGACCCACGTCCAGGCGACGCCCTCGGGATGGCGCGTCCTGCTCACCGGGGACCTGCCGCGCGTGGTGGGCCTGACCGGCGGCGAGCCGCTCGCCCCCCGGCTCGCCCGCGAGCTGCGTCCCCGGGTCGACCGGCTCGTCAACGTCTACGGGCCGACCGAGACCACCATCTGGTCCACGGCCTGGGACATCCCCGAGGACCCCGGCGAGATCGTCATCGGCCGCCCGATCGCCAACACCGTCGTCCACGTCGTCGACCCCGGCGGCGGGCCGTGCCCGATCGGAGTGGCCGGAGAGCTGCTCATCGGCGGCGAGGGGGTCGCGACCGGTTACCTCGGCCGTCCCGCCCTGACCGCGGAGCGCTTCGTTCCCGGCCCCGGCGGTTCGCGGCACTATCGAACGGGAGACCGCGTCCGCCTGCGTAACGACGGCACCCTGGAGTTTCTCGGCCGGACCGACAACCAGGTCAAGCTGCGGGGTCACCGTATCGAGCTGGGCGAGATCGAGGCCGTGCTCGACGCCTGCCCCGGCGTGCGGCAGGCGGTCGTCGTGGTGCGCGGAGACCGCCTGGTCGCCTTCGCCGTACCCGCCGCCCTCTCCGAGTCGGAAACGGGCGGCGCGGAAACGGGTCGTGCACGAACGGGCGGGTCCGGAGCAGGTCACGTGGGAACGGACGGCACGGACGGCACGGACGGCACGGACGGCACGGAAACGGGCCGCGCGCAGAGCGTGGGAGCGCTCGACGGGCTTCGGGAGCACGCCGCGCGCGAGCTGCCCGGCTACATGGTGCCCAGCGTGTTCGTCGAGGTGGAGACGCTGCCGCTCACCCCCAACGGGAAGGTCGACCGCAACGCGCTCCCCGACGTGGACGCCGCGCCCTCGCCGGACGCCATCGCCCCCCGCACCCCGGGCGAACGGATGGTCGCGCAGGTCTTCGCCGAGGTGCTCGGGACCGCGGAGGTCGGGGCGTACGACGACTTCTTCACCCTCGGCGGCCACTCGCTGCTGGCCACCATGGTCACCGCGCGGCTGACAGCGCTGTCAGGGATGGAAGTGCCCGTCCGGGAGGTGTTCCTGCGGCCGACGGTCGCCGCGCTGGCGGACCTGATCGCCACCGCGTCCGTGGCAGAACTGATCGCCACCGCGTCCGTGGCAGAACTGATCGCCACCGCGTCCGTGGCAGAACTGATCGCCACCGCGTCCGGTGACAAGAGCGACGGGCCGCGACCTCGGCCGGAGGGAACCGTCCCGCCGCTCTCCTTCGGCCAGGAGCGGCTCTGGTTCCTCAACCGGCTCGACCCCGATGACGCGTCGTACAACATGTGCCTGGTCAGGCGGCTGCGCGGGCCGCTGGACCGGAACGCGCTCGCCGACGCCCTCACCGGGACGGTCGCGAGGCACGAGAGCCTGCGCACCCGCTTTCCCGAGGTGGACGGGGTGCCGGTCGTGGTCGTCGACCCGCCGAGGCCGGTGGCTGTCGAGGAGACGGACGCGGTGGGCGAGGCCGGGGCGTTGGAGCTGGTCGCGACCCTGACCAACGCGCCCTTCGAGCTGGGCGCCAGGCCGCCGCTGCGGGTCACCCTGATCAGGATCGCCGAGGACGACCACGTCCTGTGCGTCGTGCTGCACCACATCCTCGGCGACGGCTGGTCGCTCAACCTCATCTTCGACGAGGTGTCGCGCCTGTACTCCGGCGCCACCGCCCTGCCGCCGGTCCCGCTCCAGTTCGGCGACGTCGCCCTCTGGCAGCGCGGACGCGACCTCGGCGACCTGCTCGGCTACTGGCGGGACAGGCTCGCCGACCCCACCCCGCTGGACCTGCCGGTCGACCGGCCGCGTACCGCGGGTGCCGCCAGGCGCGGCGACGTGGCGCACGTCCGGCTGGACGCGGCGGAGGCCGCCGCCCTCGCCCGGCTGGGCAGGGAGCACGGCGCGACCATGTTCATGGTCCTGCTCGCCGCCTACCAGGTCCTGCTGTCGCGGCACACCGGGCACAGTGACATCCTGGTCGGTACGGCCACCGCGGGCCGGGACCGGGTCCAGCTCGAACCGGTCGTCGGCTACCTCAGCGACACCCTGGTCATGCGCGGCGACCTGTCGGGCGACCCCACCTTCGCCCAGCTGCTCCGCGAGACCCAGATCGGCGTCCTGGACGCCTTCTCCCACCAGGGCGTGCCGTTCGAGGAGCTGGTGGCGGCCCTGAGGGTCGAGCGCGACCTCACCCGAACGCCGCTGTTCCAGACCATGCTCATCCTGCACACGCAGGACGTCGGCCGGCCCCGCGACGCCTTCGCGGGGCTGACCACGACGGGGTTCGAGCACGGCATGCGGCAGGCCAAGCTCGAACTGATGCTGGAGGCCTGGCAGGACGAGCACGAGCTCACGCTCAACTTCGTCTACGACGCCGAACTGTTCGACCGGTCCACGATCGAGGCGATGGCCGCGCGGTTCCGCCTGCTGCTCACCGCGCTGCCGGAGGCGTCCGGCGACCGGGTCTCCGAGCTGCCGCTGCGCACCGGGGACGACGACGCCCTGCTGCGGCGCCTCTCGCGGGGACCCGCGCGATCACCCGCGCTCCCGGTGCCCGACCTGTTCGCGGCGACCGTACGGGACACGCCGGGCGCGACGGCGATCGGATGCAGGGGCACCACGCTCGGCTACGCCGACCTGGACGCCCGCGCGGACGAGCTCGCGGCGCTGCTGCGGGGGCGGGGGGTCGTGCCCGGCGACGTGGTCGGCGTCTGCCTGGACAGGTCGTCCGATGCCGTCGCGGCCCTGCTCGCCGTCTGGCGGGCGGGGGCGGCCTACCTGCCGCTCGATCCGGACCATCCCGCCGAGCGGCTCGCCTTCATGTTGGACGACAGCGCCGCCTCCCTCGTCCTCACCTCGGCGGATCTGGGCGATCGCCTGCCTCAGGGAACGCCACGCGCGCACACGAACGAGCGCCCTCCTGCCCTGGGCAACGTCCCGACGAGCGTCCCCGCGCCCGGCTCGGCCGCTTACGTGATCTACACCTCCGGGTCCACGGGAACGCCCAAGGGGGTCGTGGTCTCGCACCACAACCTGGCCACCCGCGTCGCGTGGATGCGCGAGGCGTACGAGCTGGGCCCCGAAGACCGGGTCGTCCAGTTCGCCTCGCTGAGCTTCGACACCCACGCCGAGGAGATCTACCCGGCGCTGGCCGCCGGGGCCCGGCTGGAGTTGCTGCCCGAGGGCGGCGTCACCCTGCCCGACCACCTCGACCAGGTCACCGTGCTCGACCTGCCCACGGCGTACTGGCACGCGCTGGTCGACGACATCGGTGAGATCTCCTGGCCGCCGACCCTGCGTCTGGTGATCCTCGGCGGCGAGCAGGTGCACGAGGCGGCCGTGACCCGCTGGCGGGAACGCTTCGGCGACAGGGTGCGGCTGGTCAACACCTACGGCCCGACCGAGGCGACGATCATCGCCACCGCCGCCGAACTGGACGGCTCCCCCGGACGCCCGCCCATCGGCGTCCCGATCGCCGACACCTCGGTCCTGCTTCTGGACGGCTCCGGCGAGGCCGTGCCGCCGGGAGCGCCGGGTGAGCTGTGCGTCGGCGGGGCCGGGGTGGCCGTCGGCTACCTGGGCAGGCCGGACCTCACGGCCGAGCGCTTCCCCACCCTCGGCGCCCCCGGTGATCCCGGCGTTCCCGGCGCCCTCGGCGGAGAGCGGATCTACCGGACCGGCGACCTGGCGCGTTGGCGGTCCGACGGGCGGCTGGAGTTCCTGGGTCGCCTCGACGACCAGGTCAAGGTACGCGGCTTCCGGATCGAACTCGGCGAGGTCGAGGCGCGGCTGCTCGCCCACCCGGGCGTCGGCCAGGCCGCGGTGGCGGTCCGCGGGGAGACGCTGGTCGGCTACGTCGTCGGCACGGCCACGGGAGACGAGCTGGCCGGATACCTGGCGGCGACGTTGCCCGCCTACATGGTCCCGGCCGCCTGGGTGAGTCTCGCCGTTCTGCCGCTGACCGCGAACGGCAAGCTCGACCGGGCCGCACTGCCCGCGCCCGAGGCCGGCTCCCGGACGAGGACCGCCCCGCGCGGTGACGCCGAGGAACTGGTGGCCGAGATCTTCGGCGAGGTGCTGGGCGTCGAGGAGGTCGGCGCCTTCGACGACTTCTTCGCGCTGGGCGGACACTCGCTGCTCGCCACCCGCGCCGTCGCCAGACTCCGCGCCGCCGTCGAGGTGGAGGTGCCGATCCGCACCCTGTTCGCCAGAAGCACCGTGGCCGACCTCGCGGCGGCGGTGGAGGAGCTGCTCGTCGCCGAGCTGGCTGAAATGTCCGACGAGGAGGCCGAGCGCCTCATGGAAAACGGGAGCTGAGATGGGTCACCGCGTCGTGGTCAACCACGAGGAGCAGTACTCGATCTGGCCGGACGGCCGGGACCTTCCCGACGGCTGGCGAGAGGAGGGCGTCTCCGGTACCAAGGAGGAGTGCCTCGCCCACATCGACCGCGTCTGGACCGACCTGCGCCCGCTCAGCGCGAGAAGTTCATGAAAAGTCCAGAAATATTCGACGGCTGGATCCGGATCCCGGCGAGCGGCGCCGGAGACCGCAGGAGAGGGGCTCGCAATGGTTAGGGAACGGCTGGCGGCGATGGTCGCCTCGGCGTCCGACGGAGCGGTCACGGCCGGGGAGGCACTCGCCGCCACGGTCCCGCTGTCCGCGCTGGGGGTCACCTCCCTGGCGCAGATGCGGCTGATCGACGCGGTGGAAACCGAGTTCGGGGTCGAGATCGACCTGTCCGGCGACGGGTTCGACCTGCTCGACGACCTCGACGCGCTGGAACGCCACATCAACGAGGCGCGACGCGCGCGTTCCTGAACCCATCTCCGAACGGGGGAGACACATGGACATCCGGTTCTCGGGGAGCCGCTCGGGGATGGCACCGCTGACCTGGGGGCAGCGGGCCATCTGGGACACGATCCGAAAGACGGCACCGGACGACCACTACTTCAACTTCGGCCGCGTACTCGCCGTCCCCAGGAGAGCCAGGCCGCTCACCGTGGCGGGAGCGGCCGAGGTGCTGCGCACCCTGGTGGAACGACACGAGTCCCTGCGCACCAGGCTCGGCGAGGCGCCGCACGGGAACGCGACGCACGCGAGCGGCACGACACCGTACGGAAAGGCGGCCCACGCGAGCGACACGACGCCCTACGAAGACGGCTCCCGCGGAAACGACGGCGCGGAGCCGTGGCAGGTGCTCATCGCCGGCGGTTCCATCCCGGTCACCGTGTCGGAGGGCGACCCCGAGCGGCTGCGGGACGCGCTGGCGAAGACCGCGTTCGACTACGGCGGCGAGTGGCCGCTCAGGATCGGGCTCGTCGTCGACCGCGACGAGGTCACCCACATCGTGCTCGTCTTCTGTCACCTGGCGGCCGACGGCCTCGGTGCCGAGGTGGCGATCACGGACCTGCGGCTGCTCATGCTGCGCGGCTCCGTACCAGGCCCGACCCCGCCCTCACCGCTGGAGCTGGCCCGCTGGCAGAGCTCGCAGCACGGTCTGAAGGTCGCGGCGGTGGCCGCGGAACACTGGGAGAGCGAGTACCGGCGCATCCCCCCGACCATGTTCGAGCGGCGGACGGACGGCGCCCCCGAGGATCCCCCGATCTGGCGGGCACAGCTGGTCTCACGGGCGATGGACCTGGCCGTACAGCGGATCGCCGCCGTGCGCGGCGCGGCCACCTCGACCGTCCTGCTCGCCGCCGCGTCCGCGCTGGCCGGAAGGGTGACCGGCCACGACCTGGGCGTGATGCTGCCGATCGTGAGCAACCGCTTCCGCGGCGACACCGTCAACGCGGTCACCACGCTCTCCCAGGAGGGCCTGTTCGTGCTGGACCTGCGCGAGGGCGGCTTCACCGAGCTGCTGCGCGCGGCCAAGCCCGCCGCGCTGCGCGCCTACCGGTCCGCCTACCACGACCCGGACGACCGGGACCGGCTCACCGAGCGGGCCGGCCGGGAGCGGGGGGTGCGGATCCACCCGTACTGCTGCTTCAACGACATGCGCTTCACCGACCGGGTGGACGCCTCCCCCGACGAGCGAAGCGTGCGGCGGGCGCTGGACGAGACGACCCTCACCTGGCCGCTCAGCCAGGAACGGCTCAACTGCCGCTTCTGCCTGCACGTGACCGACGAGCCCGGCGGGTTGGGCGTCTCGCTCACCGCCGACACCGGCTGTCTCCCCCGCCCCGCCATGGAACGCTACCTGCTCGACCTGGAGTCCTTGCTGGTCGAGGCCGCGTTCCGCGAGGTGCTGGAGCCGGTCGGTTGACGATCCACGCCTACGCCGAGTCGACGTCCTGCCTCCAGGGCGGCGCGCTCCGCTTCCACCTCGCCCGCGCCTCCCGCGCCCCGCTGCGCGGCTCGGTGCTGGTCGAGGACGTGGCCACCGACCTGGCCGTACTCGACGGGGAGTTCACCGGGCCGCTGTGGACGCTGGAGGTCTCCCCCGGCTGGCGCAGCTCGCTCTACCGGGCGATCTTCAGCGCCGACGAGGAGCGCAGCGAGGTCTACTTCGTCGTACGGGCCGCCCGTCCCCGCTCACCGATCCTGCTGTCGATCCCGTTCCCGACCTGGCAGGCCTACAACCGGGCGGGCATCCCCGGCGAGTCCGTCTACTGGACCGAGCAGCCGACCCGCGCCGCCCGTGTCTCCTTCGACCGGCCGGGCGGCGGGCCGCCGCCCGAGCGCTGGGAGGAGGGCATGATCCGCTGGCTGGGCCCCGCCGGGTACGACGCCGACTACTGCTCGGCCCTGGACCTGCACTCCGGGCGCGAGCTGCTCTCCGGCTACCGGCTGCTGATGATCAACGGGCACGACGAGTACTGGTCGGCGGGGATGCGCGACAGCGTCGAGGAGTTCGTCCGCCGGGGCGGCAACATGGCCGTCTTCTCCGGCAACACCTGCTGGTGGCAGTTCCGGCTGGAGGACGAGGGACGCACCATGGTCTGCTACCGCGACGCGGTCGCCGACCCGATGGCCGCGATGGATCCCGCCCTCACCACGGTCGAGTGGTCGAGCGCGCCGGTGAACCGCCCCGAGAACGGCCTGACCGGGGTGAGCTTCCGGCGCGGCGCCGGGACGTGGGGCCCGTACATGCGACTCATGCACGAGGAGTCCTACACCGTCCGCTTCCCCGGACACTGGGTGTTCGAGGGCACCAAGCTGGGTGAGGGCGACACGTTCGGCAAGGGCGCCATCGGCTACGAGACGGACGCCTGCGACTTCGTCGAGGAGGACGGCGTGCCGGTGGCCACCGGACGCGACGGCACCCCGCCGTCCTTCGTCATCCTCGCCACCGCCGACCTGCGCCACTGGCACCGGTACGGCCAGGGCGGCATGGCGACGATGGGCGTCTTCGGCCTCGGCGCCGGGACGGTCTTCACCGCCTCCACCGTGAACTGGGGCAACACCCTGCACGACCCGGTCGTGGACCGGATCACCCGCAACGTGCTGGACCGGCTCTCGGTGCGCGCGGACGGCTGGGAGACCATCGGCGCCGCGGACGAGATCCGGGCGCTGACCGTGTTCGACTCCCTGCTGTACGGTGCCACCCCGGACGGCTCGCTGCTCACCCGCGAGGTCTCGGGCCAGAACCTGCGCTGGCGTCCCGCGGGCACCGCCCCCGCCCTCGTCGCCCTCGCCACCCCCAGAGAGGCCACCGCCGTCCACCCGATCGGCCTGTACGGTCTCACCGCCGACGACCGGCTCGTCTACCGCGACCCCGAGCACGGCTGGATCACTCTCGCCGACGGGCCCGGTGGCGGGGTCGGCCTGGGCATGGTGAACGGCGAACTGTTCGCCGCCGCCGCGGAGGGCCTGTGGCTGCTCGACCCGGAGACCTCCGCCTGGAGCCTGGTCGAGGCCGGTTCAGGCGCCGTGGCCCTGACCGCGATGAACGGCCGGCTGTACGTGGCGGACGCGGATGACAGGATCCGCACGCGGCTGCCGGTGGCGACCCCGGCCGGCTGGACCGACCTGTGCGACGCGGGCGGCTGCACCGTGCTGACCGGGCACGCGGGCACCCTGATCGGCACCGCCCGCGACCGTCCCCTGCTCCGGCGCGCGAACCTCCTGAAGAAGGCGGCGCCCACCCCGTGACCGCGAGGCACCGCTGCCCGGCGGTTGTCGTACGAGGTCAGATGGAGACCGGGCCGTAGAGGGCGGCCGGGGAGCCGGTGGTGAGGGCCCAGTAGCGGTCGCCGTAGGACCAGTGCCACCACTCGGTGGGGTAGTTGACCAGTCCTGCCGCCTCCAGGGCGGTGCCGAGGAGCTTGCGGTGGTGGCGGGCCTCGGGGGACAGCCCGGGGGCGTCGGTGTAGCAGGCGCCGTCGCTCTGCTCGGGGGTGGCGTTGAGCGGGGTGCCCATGTCGAGCTCGGTTCCGTCCTCGGTGGACAGGGTGAGGTCGACCGCCGCTCCCGCGGTGTGCGGGGCGATCTCGACGGGCGAGACGTAGCGGCTCGCCGCGGCTCGCAGCTCTGCGGGCGACATTTCCGGATACAGCGTCCTGAGCTCCGCCGAGTAGCCGTCGAAGATCTCCTTCTGCGTCGCCGGTGGCCGGTACCCCTCCACCACCAGCAGCCGGTATCCCTCCGGCAGCTGCGCCTGGGCCTCCTCCAGCCGGGTGAGCAGCCCGAGCCTGAGGTGGGCGAAGGCTCCCGCGGGGTCGGCGAGCCGCCCGTCCGTCCGCAGCCGCCCCCGGACGTCTACCAACCGCTCTCCTGACTCCTCGACGGGGATCGAGACGACTCGGGCATCGGAGATCAGAACGATGTCGCGCATGGCCGTAATTCTTCCCCAAGCACCACCGTGCGCGGACCCGCCCACGAGGGGGCGGACCGGGGAGCGGGCCGGACAGCGGATCACACGGCGGAGCGGAGAGTGGACGAGGTCGCGCGAGACGTCAGACCGTGTCCGAGAACACCTGCTCACGGGCCTGGTGCAGCGCCGACACCAGGGCGCCGCGCAGCACGGGGTTCCCCCTGACCCGGGAGACCATGACCCTGGGCCGGCTCGGGCAGAACCGGGCCACCGCGTCCTGCACCCTGTCGGCGAGCGCGTCTCCCCCGGCCCTGCCGACGTCGCCGCTGAGCACGATGAGCCCGGGGTCCAGGACCACCGCGACGGCGGCGACGCCGACGGCGAGCCGCCCGGCCAGCTCGTCCAGGAACGCCTCGGCACCCTGGGCGACGGCCGTACGGACGTGCTCTCCGACGGAATCGGCGTCGGGGTCGGCCCCGGAGGTGAAGCCGATGCCGTGGGCGCTCGCGAGCCCGGCCACGGCGTCACCGCCGACCAGACGCTGGAACGAGCCCGACTGGGGCTCGCTCACGTCGGTGGGGAGCGGTTCGCCGGGAACGGGGAGCCAGCCGATCTCGCCCGCGCCGCCGGTGAAGCCACGGTGCAGCCGTCCGCCCAGCATGACGCCGAGTCCCTGTCCGACCCCCGCCCAGACGAGCACGAAGTCGTCGACGCCCAGCGCCGCCCCGTACGCGCGTTCGGCCAGCGCGGCCAGGTTCACGTCGTTCTCTATCGTCACCGGGACGCCGAGGTCGCGGCGGAGTTCGGCGAGCACGCCGTTGTGCCAGGAGGGCAGGTCGAAGGAGAAGCGCACGTCACCGGTGCCGGGGTCGACGACGCCCCGGGTGCCGATCACGAAGGCGCGCAACCGGTCGACGCCGATGCCCGCCGCCTCGCACGCCTGGCCGAGCGCGCTCCGCACGAGCCGTACCGGGTCGTCGTGCCCGCTGGGATCCGCGGCGACCTCGGCGACGAGGGTGCCGGTGATGTCGGCGACCCCGGCGCTGATCCTGCCGGGCAGCACGTCAAGCCCGGCCACGTACGCGCAGGAGGGCACCACCCCGTAGAGGGCGGCGTTGGGTCCGCGTCCGCCCGCCTGCTCGCCGACCACCGCGACGAGGCCGCGATCTTGGAGTCTGGAAAGCAGCTGACCGGCGGTCACCTTGGAGAGCCCGGTATATTCTCCCAGCTCGGCCCGGGTGAGAGGGCCGCTGGACAGTAGGAGTTCCAGCGCTGCGCGGTCGTTGAGCTGGCGCAGCAGCCGGGGGGTCCCCGGGCGTGTGGGCAAGGTCGTCCTCCCCGTCACGATCCGCTAACGATCGTTTCTTTTAAGAAAGTTTCTTGTTAGTTTAACCCTAGTCAGCCCGCAGGCAAGCGATCGGAGCCGCGGGTTGCGGCAGTCCCGACAGCTCCCAGTGAGTGCAGAGGGTCACGGGGACCCCGGCTATAACAGATGAGCGCAAACCCCGGCGAAAGCCTGAAAGGGAGAACTCCAGTGAAGTTCGCGAGAATCGCCACCACGACGGCCACCACGGCCGCCCTCGCCCTGGGTCTCGCCGCGTGTGGCAGCAGCGAGCCTGCCGCTCCGGCCGCCGGCTCCGACGCGACGGCCCCCGCCGCGTCCGGCCCCAAGTTCGCAGGTCAGACGCTGACCGTCTGGCGCCTCGGCGCTCCGGACGAGAAGCAGGACAAGCTGATGGCCGACCTGAACGCCAAGTTCAAGGAGACCACCGGCGCAGACGTCAAGGTCCAGTGGGTTCCCTGGCCCGACGCGCAGGCCAAGTGGACCGCCGCCCTCGCCGGCGGCGAGGGTCCCGACGTCACCGAGTTCGGCAACGACCAGGTCGCCGCCTGGGTCGCGCAGGACGCGCTGACCGACATCACCGACGTCGTCAAGAGCGCGCCCGACTTCCAGCAGATCCCGCAGAACCTGTGGGGCTACGAGACGGTGGACGGCAAGATCTACGCCGCCCCGTGGGGTGGTGGCACCCGCGCCGTCCTCTACCGCAAGGACTGGTTCGAGGACCTGAAGATCGAGGTCCCCAAGACCTGGGAGGACCTCGTCGCGGCGGGCAAGAAGATCGTCGCCGAGAAGGGCAAGGACGTCGACGGCTTCGCCTTCAACGGCGGTTCCGACGCCAACATGTCGCTCTCGCCGTTCGTCTGGTCTGCCGGTGGCGACTTCGCCGCCTTCGAGGGCGGCAAGTGGGTCGGCAAGCTGACCGAGCCCGGCTTCAAGGAGGGCTTCCAGTACTACACCGACCTGGTGACCAAGCACGGCGTCTCGCGCAAGTCCGCCCTCACCCAGAACTCGGTGGACATCGCGACCCGCTTCGCCAACAGCAAGGTCGGCATGTACGTGACCGGCGGCTGGGACATCACCACCATCAAGGAGCAGAGCGGCGGCAAGGTCGACGACTCGAAGATGGCCTTCTTCTCGCTCCCGGCCAAGGACGGCAGCGGCCCGGCCCCGGCCTTCCAGGGCGGCAACGACATCGCCATCTGGAAGGACACCAAGAACGCCGAGCTGTCCGCCGAGTACGTCAAGCTCGCCGCCGGCAAGGAGTTCGGCACCCGCTACGCCAAGGAGGGCGGCCTGCTGCCGCTCTACCCCGAGGCTCTGGCCGAGTACGCGGCCGACCCGGTGCAGGCGCCGTTCGCCGAGACCTTCAAGGTCGCCAAGGGCTTCCCGAACGACACCAACTGGGCCGAGGCGAACGACACCAAGGCGGTCCTGCAGAGCGCGGCCCGCTCGGTCATCGAGGGTAAGAAGGACGTCGACACCGCGCTGACCGACGCCAACAAGGAACTCGAAGAGATCCTGAACCAGTAACCATGGCGAACACCTCAACCATCGCCCGGGACGGGGGCTCCCCCTCCGTCCCGGCGCGGGGGCACCGAGGCACCACGCCCCCGCGCGGGTCCAGAGGTCTGCCCGCCTGGGCCGTCCCCTACACGCTGCTCGTCCCCGGCCTGATCGTCATCGCCGGCCTGCTGCTCTACCCGCTGTACCAGATGGTCGTCATGTCCTTCCAGAACGTGGGACTGCGGCAGATCCGGGGGGTACCGGCCGAGTTCGTCGGCGTCGAGAACTACCAGAAGCTGGTCGAGTCCGAGCTGTTCTGGACATCGCTCCGCAACACCGTCGTCTTCGCCGTCGTCACGGTGGCGTGCACCCTGATCCTCGGCACGCTGGTCGGCCTGCTCCTGCACAAGCTGGGCAAGAAGATGTCGACCTTCCTGATCGTCGGCATCATGGCCGCCTGGGCCACCCCGCAGATCGCCACCGCGATCATCTGGCGCTGGCTGTTCGACGCCGAATCCGGCGTGATCAACTGGGTGCTCAACGCGCTGCCCGACTGGTTCTCCTCCCTGCTGTTCGGTCGCTCCGACTGGACCGGCGAGCCGTGGCTCAACGACGCGTTCACCATCTACGTCGTGCTGATCATCGCGGTGGTCTGGGCGTCGTTCCCGTTCATCGCGGTCTCGGTGCTGGCCGGGCTGAAGAGCATCTCCCAGGAGCTGTACGAGGCCGCCAGGGTGGACGGCGCCTCCGCCTGGCGGATCTTCTGGAGGATCACCTTCCCGCTGTTGAAGCCGGTCTTCGCGGTGCTGACGGTGCTCTCGGTGATCTGGGACTTCAAGGTCTTCACCCAGCTGTTCGTGCTGGCGGGCGGCACGTCCAACCGGGAGGCGTTCAACCTGTCGCTGTTCGCCTTCACCCAGGCATTCAGCGCGCCGCCCAAGATGGGCATGGGCGCGGCGATCGCCGTGGTGCTGACGCTGATCCTGCTCGTCATCACCTTCTTCTACGTCCGCCAGATCGTGAAGACGGAGGACGTACGATGACCACCTACGACACACGGGCACCCCGGCGCCGGCGGCCCGCGTCCGGGACGCAGAGCGGTCTCAAGCGGCGCAGGACGCTCGGCAAGGTCGGCCTGAACACCATGGCCGTCCTGGTGTTCCTGTTCGCGGTGTTCCCCGTCTACTGGATGGTGAGCACGGCCTTCAAGAGCAGCGAGCAGATCTTCACGACGGACTTCATCCCGTTCCCCACCGATCCCACGCTCGAACACGTGAAGCGGGTCTTCACCGAGGGCGTCGCGGGCCACTCCATCTGGCGCTACCTGCTCAACAGCTCCATCGTCGCCATCGGCACCGTGCTCGTCGGCGCGGTGTTCGCCCTGCTGGCGGCGACCGCGGTGGCCCGCTTCCGCTTCCGCGGACGCACCTCGTTCCTCATCCTGCTGCTCATCGTGCAGATGGTCCCCGGCGAGGCGCTGCTCATCCCGCTGTTCCTGATGGTCAGGCGGGCCGGGCTGTACGACCAGCTCCTCGGCCTCGTCGTGGTGAACGTCGCCATGACGCTGCCGTTCGCCATCTGGATGCTGCGGACCTTCGTCGCGGCAGTGCCCAAGGAGCTGGAGGAGGCCGCCTGGATCGACGGCGCGAGCCGGTTCGCCACCTTCTGGAGGGTGTTGTTCCCGCTGGTGGCCCCCGGGCTGGTGGCGACCAGCATCTTCTCGTTCATCACCGCGTGGAACGAGTTCGTCTTCGCGCTGACGCTCATCGGCGACCAGAGCAGCTTCACCATGCCCGTGGCGCTGCGCTACTTCGTCAGCCAGCGGTCGGTGGACTGGGGCGGCATCATGGCCGCCTCCACGCTGATGACCATCCCGGTCATCGTCTTCTTCCTCCTGGTGCAGCGGCGGATGGTCTCCGGGCTCGTCGCGGGCGCCGTCAAGGGCTGACCCCATCGGTGCTGGTACGGCCCGCACCCACAAGGCGCGGGCCGTACCAGCCCTGCCCGTTTTCTTGTTGTTCACTTCCATGTCCGACACCCCCCACATCTCAGGTAAGGAACACCTACCGCCATGTCTGAGTTCATCGCGGATCGCGGCGACCAGGGGCTGCGTCGTCTCGCCGCCGGCACGCTGCTCGCCGCGTTCCAGGGCACCGAGGCACCCGAGTGGGTCCTGCGGGAGCTGGAGAACGGTCTTGGCGGCGTCACGCTCTTCGGCTTCAACGTCGCCGACGCCGCCCAGCTGTCCGCTCTCACCTCCCGTCTGCGCGTGTCCGCCGATCCGGTCATATCGCTGGACGAGGAGGGGGGTGACGTCACCCGGCTCGCCTACCACGTCGGCAGCCCGTACCCCGGCAACGCCGCCCTCGGCGCCGTGGACGACGTCGAGCTCACCCGGCGGGTCTACCGGTCCATCGGCGACGAACTGGCCCGCTGCGGCATCAACCTGGACATGGCGCCGTCCGCGGACGTCAACACCGCCGCCGACAATCCGGTGATCGGTACCCGCTCGTTCGGGTCACAGACCGCGCTCGTCGCCCGGCACACCGTCGCCGCGGTCCACGGCCTGCAGGCGGCCGGAGTGGCCGCCTGTGTGAAGCACTTTCCCGGCCACGGTGCGACCCGGCAGGACTCCCACCTGGAGGTCCCGCTCGTCGACGCCTCCGTGGAGTTGCTGCGCGAGCGCGAGCTCGCCCCCTTCCGCGCCGCGATCGAGGCCGGGACCAGATCCATCATGACCGCGCACGTACGCGTCCCCGCCGTCACCGGCGCGCTTCCCGCGACGCTCTCCCCCGCCGCCCTCACCGGCCTGCTCCGCGGCGAGATGGGCTACGAAGGCGTGATCATCACCGACGCCCTCGACATGAGGGCCGTCACCGCCGCCTACGGTCTCGCCGGGGGCTCGGTGCTCTCCCTCGCCGCCGGAGCCGACCTGCTCTGCCTCGGCCCGATTCCCACGGAGAGCGACGTCCGCCTCATCGTGGACGAGATCGTCGCGGCCGTCCGCGACGGGCGGCTTCCCGTGGCCCGCCTGGAGGCGGCGGCCGAGCGGGTCGCCGCCCTGCGCGCCTGGTTCGGCACGCCACGCACCGGCGAGGCCGAGCTGGACGTGATCGGCCTCACCGCCGCCCGTCGCGCGGTCAGCCTCACCGGCTCCGCCCCGCCCCCGGTCGACCCGCTGGTGGTCGAGGTGGACACCCCGCCGACCATCGCGGTCGGCGACGTACCGTGGGGCTTCACACCACTGCTGCCGCAGGCGGAGGTGCTGCGGGTCAAGCCGGAGATGGCCGACGTGGCGGACATCCTGGAGCGCGCCTCGGGCCGCTCCCTGATCGTCGTCGTCAAGGACGCCCATCGCTACGAGGTCAGCCAGTCGGTGGTCTCCGCGCTGCTGGCCGCCCGCCCCGACGCCACGGTGGTCGAGATGGGCCTGCCGATCTGGCGACCCGAAGGTGTCACCTACCTGGCCACCTACGGCGCCGCCCGCGCCAACGCCCAGGCCGCCGCCGAGCTCCTCGGCGTCTGACGGCACCGGCCCCCTCGCCTAGGGGGTGATCGCCCCTTCCCCCACGGAGGGTTACCTCACCTTCCCGAGGTCCGGGACGAGCGGGTCGGACGCGGGAGGCTTCTCTTCAAGCGTGGCGTCGGCTGACTCCCCGGGCATGGAATCGGCTGATGCCACCAGATCCGCGACCTTCGCACGGGGGTGCCCGGAGACGGCGCGCAGCAGCGCGCGCAGGTGCCCCGCGATCACGGACACATCGTCGTGGCCGATCGCGGTGGGGTTGAAGCGCAGACCGAGGGTGAGGCTCGACCCGGCGTCCACGGCCTGGACGTGCAGCGCGCCATGGGCGGCCCCGTTGAAGACGGTCCACTCCACGCCCGCCCCGACACCGGGAAACTCGGGAACGGCCGTCCTTCTGCGGTAGCTGAGCAGCACCGGTGAGGAGGGCGGCTCGGGAGGCGCGTGCCGAAACCGGTACATGGCGCGGAGCTCGGCCCGGACCGTGCGCAGATAGTCCGGAAGACCCTCTTCGAGGCCGGGGTGCGGAACGAACGGCACCCTCGCCACGAACGGCCCGACGCGGTCGCGCGTCTCGCGCGTGCGGGTGCCGAGGTCGAGGGCGAGCGGTGACGCGGAGGTACCGTAGCGGCGCAGCAGCACGCCCACGGCCGCGAGCAGCAGCTCGAACCTGGTCGCGCCGAGCTCTGTGGCGGCCTCGGTGAGGGCCCCGGACTCCGCGCCGCCGAGGACCATCTCGACGATCTCTCCGGGACCGGTGCCGCGTGGGACGGCGCGCAGCCCGGGCAGGGTCGGTTCCGCGGGCTCGCGGTCGCGCTCCCTCCAGAACTCCTCGGCGCCGTCGGGCGTCGCCGGAGAGGCCTCGCGGTCCACCTCCGAGCCGCCGCGCCGTCCCGTCCGCGCGGACGGAACGGCCTGCGCCGAGCCGTACGACGGCGAGACCGGCGAGGAATGCGGCGTCGGCCCCGGCAGGGTCGCTCGTGAGAAGTAGGCGTCGGCGAGGTCGCGGACCAGGACGTCCTTGGAGGCCGCGTCGAACACTCGCCCGTGCGCGGCGAAGAGCAGCCTGACGCGCTCGGGACCCACCGTGACCAGCGTGAACCTGGCGAGCGGGCCGCGTTCCAGGTCGAACGGGCGTGTGGCCTCCGCCGCGGCGAGCTCGGGGTAGCGCTCCGGGGTCGACTCCGCGCGGGTGACCCTGACGTGTCCGAGCACCGGGTGCCTGCCGGCCACGTCGGCGCACGCCTCCATCAGCGCGAGGACGTCGACGGGACCGTTCAGGTGGAGCGCCAGCGGAACTCCCCGCAGGTCGAAAGGACTGTGCGACATCCTGTCCGTCTCCCTCGGGGGTGGCTCACCTCGGGCAGGCGCCGGGGCCTCCTCGCCCCTGGCATGCGATCTCGATGCTGAATTATTAGGAAAGTTTCTTGTTTATTTAACCAACCAGAATGGTACACACGTGACACGCCTGAGACAAGCGACCTGCCACGAAGCGGTCGGGGACGTCGGGGACGACCGTTCGCGATGCCGAAAGAGCGGACCGGACGGCTCGAGCCCCGAACGGCCGGACTCGCCGGCACGGGGCTCGGGGATCTCGGGCAAGGGAATCCAGCTCCAGGAACCGGGACCTCAGGAACTCCCGGCCAAGGACTCCCGCTCCAGGAACCGGACCTCAGGAACTCCCGGCCGATGACTCGCCGAGGACTCCATGCCCGGCGACAGGACCTCGGAGCCCCGAGGAATCAGGAGGATCAGGAGGATCAGGAGGTGAAGATCTCTTCCCTCGCCTGTTCCAGTGCGGCGATGACGGCCCCGCGCAACACCGGGTTGCCCTCCACCTCGCTCGCCACCACCTGCGGCCTGACCGGACAGCTCCTCGCCACCGCCTCCTCGATCCTGGAGGTGAGCTCGTCGCCTCCGGCCCTGCTCACCTCCCCCGCGAGCACCACGAGCCCGGGGTCGAGCACGACGCACACCGAGGCCACCCCCAGCGCCAGCCGCCCGGCGATGTCGTTGATCAGGAGCTCCCCCCGCTCCCCCGCCGCGACCGCCGCCGCGACGCACTCGGCGGCGCTCTCCCCCTCGAAGCCGTACGTCGCGGCGAGCTCGGCGACCGCCTCGGCGCTGACCAGGGACTGCAGGCCTCCGGCGAGCGACGGCAACCTGCCCGGCACGGCCCGCACGTCCTCGGCCAGCGGCACCCCGGGCACCGGCAGGTAGCCGATCTCGCCCGCGCTGCCGGAACGACCCCGGTGCAGCCGGCCGCCGAGTACGACACCGAGACCGATGCCGCGTCCCACCCACAGGAGCACGAAGTCGTCGACCTCGCGGGCGGCACCGAGGGTGCGTTCGGCGATGGCGACGAGGTTCACGTCGTTCTCTATCCTGACGTCGCGGCGCAGGTCACGGGCGAGCGCCTCGTGGATGCCCTCGTGCCAGCCCGGCAGGTCGAAGGAGAACCGCACGTCGCCGGTGCGGGGGTCGACCACGCCGGGGGTGCCGATGACGACCGAGCGCAGTTTGGAGAGCGCGACCTTGGCCGACCGACACGCCTTGACCACCGCGCTGTGCACGAGGGCCACCGGATCGTCGTGTCCTTTCGGTGCCACCTGCACCTCGGCGATGATCTCCCCGTGAATATCGGCGATGGCGGTCGTGACGAATTCCGGGCCGACGTCCAGACCTGCCACATAGGCCGAGGAGGAAATAATCCCATAAAGGGCGGCATTGGGCCCCCGGCCTCCCGCCTGCTCCCCCGCCACCTCCACCAGCCCGCGCCCTTCCAGGCGGGCGAGTGTCTGCGACGCCGTCACCTTGGAAAGGCCCGTGAGCTCGCCGATCTGCCCCCGCGTCAGCGGTCCGGAAGCGAGCAGCAACTCCAGGGCGGCCCTGTCGTTGATCTCCCTCAGTAGCCTGGGCACGCCAGGACGTCGCTCCATACGCATGCTCTCTTGCTCGCCGCTTCCTCTTTTGCTCGTCGCTTCCCCGTCGCGATTACTTTCAATCAGGAATAAGAACTCTATTCTTAATAAGGCTTCCTGACAGTTTAGCCCTGCCCTCGCCCCGCGAGGGCTGCTGAGGACACCCCGGCACCGCCCCCCTCCCGCCCATCGCCGTTTCGCCACACCTCTCCCACACCCGCCGCCGCGATGCCCGCAGGACGAGGGCCCGCGACGCCTGCCCGCTGCGTGGAACGCTCCCAAAAAGCGGCAAAGATTCTTTCCGGCAAGCCCTCGCGGCCGGGGGCGAGGCAGGCTTCGACATGGACGTCATCGCCACGGTCCGGTCCGGTCCGGTCCGGAGCCGGGGCGGAGGCGTCCAAGCTTCCGACATTACGAATATATCGGGAATTTCGCCTATCGGGCGCGATCTGGAACGGAGCACACCGCCCCCTACCGAGTGAGCCGCGGTGCGGTGGTACGACTGGGCCCACAAGAGCCCCCAAAGACGCCTCATCCTCATGGCACACACCCCGGACACACCTCTGACCTGCAACATCACTTCCGGAACCCCGAGGAGATCCCCACCGCCCGCCTCGCTCCGCCGCCGGGCCGTACCCCCGCGACGGCACCTCACCACCGTGTCGCGCACCCGCCGGGACACACCGGCGCGGCGCCCTACGTGCCCGTCGTCACCGAGAGCGACGGGGGTGATTTCACCTCCTTCGGCCCCTCGCGCGTAAGGAACCAATAGCAGGCGGGATAATCGGCTACATGCGCCTATCCGCTCGTGTCGACTATGCCCTCCGTGCCGCCGCCGAACTCGCCGCCGCGGGTGACGGCCCTACCACGGTGGGTGAGCTGGCCAAAGAGCAGGACATGCCTCCTAAGTATCTTGAGAACATCCTGCTTCAGATGCGCCGCGCCGGACTGGTTCGCGGCCAGCGCGGCCCCGAGGGGGGCTACGTACTGGCTCGCCCGCCCGCCGAGATCAGCCTCGCCGATGTGATCCGCGCCGTTGACGGCCCGCTCGCCAATGTCAGAGGGGAGCGGCCCGAGCACGTCGGATACCGGGGTCCCGCCGAATCGCTGCAGCAGGTCTGGATCGCGCTGCGCGCCAGCGAACGGGCGATCCTGGAGGAGGTCACGCTGGAGAACGTGGCCACCGGCGCCCTCCCCGAGCGGGTCCGCAGCCTGTCCGCGGACCCCGCGGCCTGGGACTGATCGTGCCGGGGTGGCCGCCCACAGGGTTCCGGCCGGCCGTGTCCTTCCGGAACCGGCCTCCCGTCCGAGACCGGCCCGTCTCACGAAACCTCGTCCCACGCGGCCGGCCCACCACCCGAGACGGGTCCGGTTCGCGGGTTCCGTCCGTCCCACTCGACCGGCTCGCCCCACGGGAGCGGCCCACGTCTCGGGGTGGGCGCCGTGCCCGAGGGTGACGTCGTCCGCCGCTCCGCAGTGCGGCTCGGCCGGGCGCTCGACGGACGGCTGCTCACCCGCTCGGACTTCCGCGTGCCCCGCCACTCCACCGCCGACCTGACCGGACGCGCGGTGCTGGAGACCGTCTCGCGCGGCAAGCATCTGCTCACCAGGGTCGAGGGCGGGCTCACCGTCCACACCCACCTGCGGATGGAGGGCTACTGGCAGATCTCACCCGCGGGACGTGGGCTGCCCGGTGGCGATGTCGTCCGCCTGGTGCTCGCCAACGCGAAATGGCAGGCGGCGGGGATACGACTGGGCATGGTCGATCTGGTGGCGACCGAGCGGGAAGGGCTGCTCGTCGGGCACCTCGGACCCGATCTGCTCGGGGAGGACTGGGACGAGGCCGAAGCCGTACGGCGGCTGGCACGGCGGCCTGAAACGAGCATCGGGGTCGCGCTGCTCGATCAACGCAACCTGGCGGGAATCGGCACCATCTATCGCGCCGAGACGCTTTTTCTCGCCGGAGTGTCGCCGTGGCGACCCGTAGGGGCCATTGAGGATCTGGGGGCGATCGTGTCGATCGCACGGCGATTGCTGAACGCCAACAGGGAACGCCCGAGCAGGACAACGACGGGCGACCTCCGTCCGGGACGGAGCACCTGGGTCTACGGCAGGGCCGGGCGGCCTTGCCTGCGCTGCGGACGCCGGATCAGTCGTGGGGAGATGGGCGAACAGCCGCAGGAACGGCTGATCGTCTGGTGCCGTCACTGCCAGCCGGAAGAACCGACCAGCTAGGCGGCGACCATGTCGTTGACCTCGGGGAACACGGAATCAGGCACGGTTTCGGGAATCGGCAGACGCTCCCGCTCGGGAACATCGTTCGCCAGGACCGGAGCATGCTGCAGCTCGGCCAGGGCAAATTGATCGGAAACCTCACGGAGAACCTGTGAAAGCGGCACGCCCAAGGCACCGCAGATCGACGCGAGCAGCTCCGAAGAGGCCTCCTTTTGACCGCGCTCCACCTCGGACAGATATCCGAGAGAAACCCGAGCCAATGTGGACACCTCACGAAGGGTGCGACTCTGGCGCACCCTAAGCCGCCGCAGCACGTCACCGAGCAGCTGACGCAGCAGGACCATCTGTCGCTCCCTCCCCGGCGCGGGCGTCTTCACGACACTCCGCGCTATCGGTTCGTGCCGCCCGTTCTTCGAACGCGACCCTTGGTACATACTCCTCGCCGTCATCATCGCTTGACCTTTACCTCACTCACAGTTCCACCGTACCTGTATCCACCGACAACGCGGCAGACCATGTGGAGCATGTTCGCTGGGGACGTAACGCGGTAATCATCCTGAATGTTCCCTCACGTTCGCCTCCAGCACACCTCGGAGGAGGTCTACGGCCTCATTCACGGTCGCCTCCCGGATCTGATCGCGCGTCCCGGAGAGCCGCGGATCTCGGTGCCATACCCGCCCTTCCGGACCGCTAACAGCGAGATGCACAGTGCCCACCGGTTTACCATCCTGCGGCTCCGGGCCGGCCACCCCGGTGACCGCCAGACCGTACGTGGAACCAACGAGAAGGCGTACCCCTTCGGCCATGGCGGCGGCGACCCCCGGGTGTACCGCCCCCTCGCGGGCGAGCAGATCCGCGGGAACGTTCAGCAGCCGGTGCTTGAGTTCGGTGGCGTAGGAGACGACCCCGCCCAGGAAGGCCGCCGAAGCCCCGGGAGGACCGGTGAGGGCCGCGCAGATCAGCCCGGCGGTCAGCGACTCGGCCACCGCCACCGTCTCGCCCCTGCGGACGAGAAGGGAGAGGATCTCGGTGGTCGCGAGCGGGCGTTGACTCATACGGCCCACCTCACAGACTCGGCGCCCGTCTTCATCTGGCTCGCGCCCGCTTCGCGACCTGCCGCAGCTTGATCGCCCGGATCACGTAGTCGAGGCCGGTGACGACGGTGACGAGAGCCGCCGCGCCCATCACGACCCAGCGGATCGGGTCGGGCACACCCGGCCAGATGTAGGAGACGATCGCGGCGATCTGCAGGACGGTCTTCACCTTCCCGCCGTAACTGGCCGGGATGACACCGTGCCGGATGACCGCGAACCTCAACGTGGTGACACCCAACTCCCTGCCCAGGATCACGGCGGTGACCCACCAGGGCAGCTCTCCCAGGATGGAGAGACTGATCAGGGCTGCGCCGATGAGGGCCTTGTCGGCGATCGGGTCGGCGATCTTCCCGAAGTCGGTGATCAGGCCGTAACGGCGGGCCAGTTCGCCGTCGAGCAGGTCGGTGAGCGAGGCCACCAGAAAGACCACCAGCGCCGCGGCCCGCCAGCCGGTTCCGGGGAAGAAGAGGCAGGCCGCGAAGAACGGAACCATCGCCAGTCGTATCACCGTCACGACGTTGGCGATGTTCCAGGCGCTCACCTTGGGGCGCGCGGATGCCGCTGTCGAGTCGGTGCCGGTCTCTGGCGTGTTGGTCATACGCTCTCCCGGCCCGGCGGCGCACTCATGGGGCCGCCTTGATGCGGGCGATCAGGTCGACCCCCTCCGAGTCGACCACGACGGCCCGGACGATCTGGCCCGGCACCAGCCCGATGCCCTGGACCGTTACGGACCCGTCCACCTCGGGCCCCTGGTGGGCGGCACGGCCCTCGTAACCGCCGTCGCCCAGGTCCTCTTCGATCAGGACGTCGACCTCGGTCCCGATCCGCTCCTCGGCCCGCTGAGCCATGAGCTCCTCGGCCAGCTCGGTGAGGGCGGACACCCGGGCGTCGACGATCTCCTGGTCGAGCTTGCCGGGGAGCGAGGCCGCCTCGGTGCCGTCCTCGTCGGAGTAGCCGAAGACGCCGATGACGTCGAGCCTGGCCTCCTCCAGGAAGCCCACCAGCTCCCCGAACTCCTCCTCGGTCTCGCCGGGGAAACCCACGATGAAGTTGGAGCGCACACCCGCCTCGGGCGCGTGGGCACGAATCGACTCCAGGAGGTCCAGGAAACGCCGGGGGTCACCGAAGCGGCGCATCCGGCGCAGCACCGGGCCACTCGCGTGCTGGAAGGACAGGTCGAAGTAGGGGGCCACGCCCTCGGTCGAGGCGATGATCTCCAGCAGTCCGGGGCGGAGCTCTGCGGGCTGCAGATAGCTGACGCGCACCCGCTCGACGCCCTCGGTCGCGGCGATGGAGGGCAGGAGCTTCTCCAGCGCCCTCAGGTCGCCCAGATCCTTGCCGTAGGAGGTGGAGTTCTCGCTGACCAGCACCAGCTCCTTCACGCCCTGCTCGGCCAGCCAGGCGGCCTCGCCGAGGAGCTCCTCGGCGCCGCGCGAGACGTAGGCTCCGCGGAAGGCGGGGATGGCGCAGAACGTACAGCGCCGGTCGCAGCCGGAGGCGAGTTTCAGTGAGGCCACCGGGCCGTCACCCAGGCGCTTGCGGAGCGGCCGGGGGCCGCTCGCGGGGGCCAGGCCCTCGGGCAGCTCGCCGTGGCCGGGAATACCGGTCCTGGGGGCCGCGGCGCGTTCCACCGGGGAGATGGGCAGCAGGGTCCTGCGGTCGCGGGGACTGTGCGGGACGAGCGGCCTGCCCTCCAGCACATCGTCGAGACGCGTGCCGATGTCGGTGTAGTCGTCGAAGGAGATGACGGCCGCGGCCTCGGGCAGCGCGTCGGCGAGCTGGTCGCCGTATCGCTCCGCCATGCAGCCCGCGGCGACCACCTTGGCCCCGGAGTCGGCCGCGGCGAGCAGCGTGTCGATGGAGTCCTTTTTCGCCGAGTCGATGAAGCCGCACGTGTTGACGACGACGACGTCGGGATCGTCGTCGCCCAGCTGCCAACCGGCAGCCTCAAGGCGAGCGGCGAGTTCCTCGGAGTCGACCTCGTTGCGTGCGCAACCAAGCGTGATCAGCGATGCGGTTCGGCGGGATGACATGGTGAACACTACGGTATCGGGAGTTGGCCACTACCCGATGCACCTCCCCCCATTGAGGCCCCCATTGAGGCCCCCATCCGGACCCCCGTTCAGGCAACGCCCCACCCCGGGCACGCCGCCGTCGCGGGCGGCCCCGGAGCCCTGCGACCTCCCCGGACGCGCGGTGCGTGAGGCGTTCCACATCGGCCTGACCTAGCGCTTCTTGGCTGCGGGGGCCTCGTAGGAGCGGTTGACGACCTGTCCTCGACGGCCGGGTGCGCCCACGTCCTTACCGTTCACCTTCAGTGAGACGGCTCCTCCGTCGCCGAAAGTGACCCTTATGCCGGCCTTCGCCTTCCAGGTCGAGGTCTTGCCCGCCGCGAGCGTCCCCGAGAAGATCCTCCGGCCGCCCGCGTCCTGCACGTCGAGCCAGGAGGTGCGCTTCGCCTTGACCTGGAGGACGACCATGTCGCGCCGCTTCTCCTCGGCCAGCGACGCCGCCCGGCGCGGTGAGTCGGGGCCCGAGCCCGCCGAGGGCGGCGGCACGGCGGGCACCGGCATGGGACGGAGATCCGCCACGGGAGTGTCTCCCCCGCCCATGGTCCGCACCACACCGAAGATGACCACGATGCCCAGCGCCACCGCCATCGCCGTCGTCCAGTTGGGCGAGCGGCGCTCGCGGATCTTCAGGGGCATGTCGGCCTGGAAGACGCTGGAGGCCCGCACCGGCAGCGGCACGCCCCCGTGCTGCTCGTCGTAGCGGTGCACCAGCGTCTCGGGATCGAGGTCGACGACCTTGGCGATGTTTCTTATATGGCCTCGCGCGTAGAAATCTCCCCCGCATTGGGAGAAGTCGTTCCTCTCGATTGCCTGGATGAGAACCTCGCGAATGCGTGTCCGCGCGCTCAACTGCCCGACGGTCATCCCCATCGACCGCCTGGCATCCGCCAGATCGCTTCCAATGCCCATGGCGCACGCCTCCCAGCCCCCGACGTTGCGTAGCGATACCTATTCAATCAGTAACCGGGCGGGAGGTGTGCGGCGGGGGTGCCCTTCCCGTACGGTGCCGTCATCCCCGCGCGGGCCAGCCATAAAAGGCGATATCCCCCCGATATGGGCTGACGCCTTCGATACAGGTCGTCCAGAGCACGCGACACCCCCGGCAGGAGCCCGGCCGGAGCACACGACGCCCCCGATACGGACACCCCCGACCGTGCTCCTCCGCGTTCCCTCCCCGTCCCTGTGCGGCGCCGTCAGCCCCCGCGCAGGTCGACCAGAAGGCCGGGGAGATCGTCGGGTTTGACCATGACCTCCCTCGCCTTCGACCCCTCGCTGGGCCCGACGACGTTCCTGCTCTCCAGCAGATCCATCAGGCGACCCGCCTTGGCGAAGCCGACCCTGAGCTTGCGCTGAAGCATCGAGGTCGAGCCGAACTGGGTGGTCACGATGAGCTCGGCCGCCTGGACCAGCAGGTCGAGGTCGTCGCCGATGTCCTCGTCGATCTCCTTCTTCGCGGTCGCCACGACGGACACGTCCTCGCGGTACTCGACCGTCATCTGGGCCTTGCAGTGCCCGACGATCTCGCCGATCTCCTTCTCGGAGACGAAGGCGTTCTGCAGCCGCATGGGCTTGCTCGCGCCCATCGGCAGGAAGAGCGAGTCGCCCTGCCCGACGAGCTTCTCGGCACCCGGCTGGTCCAGGATGACCCGGGAGTCGGCCAGCGAGGAGGTGGCGAAGGCGAGCCGGGAGGGCACGTTGGCCTTGATCAGGCCGGTGACCACGTCCACGCTGGGGCGCTGGGTGGCGATGACCAGGTGGATGCCCGCGGCGCGGGCCAGCTGGGTGATGCGGACGATGGAGTCCTCGACGTCGCGCGGGGCGACCATCATCAGGTCGGCGAGCTCGTCGACGATCACCAGTAGGTACGGGTAGGGCTGGTAGACGCGCTCGCTGCCCGGCGGCGCCACCAGCTTGCCGGTGCGGACCGCCTTGTTGAAGTCGTCGACGTGCCGGAAGCCGCTGGCGGCGAGGTCGTCGTAGCGGCGGTCCATCTCACCGACGACCCACTCCAGCGCCTCCGCGGCCTTCTTGGGGTTGGTGATGATCGGCGTGATGAGGTGCGGGATGCCCTCGTAGACGCTGAGCTCGACCCGCTTTGGGTCGACCAGGACCATGCGGACCTCGTCGGGGGTGGCGCGCATCAGGATCGAGGTGATCAGTCCGTTCACGCAGACCGACTTGCCCGCGCCGGTGGCGCCCGCGATGAGCAGGTGCGGCATCTTGGCCAGGTTGGCCACTATCGTGCGCCCCTCGACGTCCTTGCCGAGCCCGACGATCATCGGGTGGTGGTCGGCCTGGGCCACCGGGGAACGCAGGATGTCGCCCAGCGAGACGAGGTCCTTGTCGGTGTTGGGGATCTCGACCCCGATCGCCGACTTCCCGGGGATCGGAGAAAGGATCCGGACATCGGCCGACTTGACCGCGTACGCGATGTTCTTGGTGAGCGCGGTGACCTTCTCGACCTTGACCGCCGGGCCGAGCTCGATCTCGTAGCGCGTCACCGTCGGCCCCCGGGTGAAGCCGATCACCTGGGCGTCGATGGCGAACTGCTCCATCACGCTGGTCAGCGCGTTGACGACGACGGTGTTGGCCTTCGTCTGCGGCTTGGGCGCGGTGCCGGGGCGCAGGAGCTGCGGCTCGGGCAGGGTGTACGGGCCGGCCTGGGAGGACAGGACGAGCTGCTCGACCTTGCGCGGGGCCGGGGACGGCTCGGGGGGCGCGGCCCTGACCACCGCCTCCGCCGCATCGTCCTCCACCAGGCCGGGCACGATCTCCGGGGAGTGTTCCGGGGACCCGCCGGGCGTATCGGCGACCAGGGGCGTGTCGTAGGGCTTGACGTGGTCGCCGAGCTCGTCGCCCTCGGACTCCGGCTTCTTACGGGTGGAGGGCTTCTTCCTGGACACGCGCGGCGCGGGGGGCACATCCCGGTTGAAGAGCATGTGCCGGATCTCTGCCAGCCGCTCGGGGACCCGGTGCACCGGCGTCGCGGTGATCACCAGGATGCCGAAGCCCGACAGGATCAGCAGCAGCGGGATGGTGATGAAGGACGGCAGGATGCTCGCCGGGGGCGCGGAGACGATGAAGCCGACCATGCCTCCGGCGGCCGACACCTTGTCCATGCCGTCGGAGTCTCCCCCGGACGGGTACGGGGTGTTGTGGACCACGTGCACGACGCCTAGCACGCCGATGGTCAGGGCGGACCAGCCGATGATCATCCGGCCGGTGTCGGCGTTCTGGTCGGGGTGGCGTAGCAGCCGCCAGGCCAGCAGCACGAGCAGGATCGGGATCACCCAGGTCAGCGAGCCGAAGACGCCGCGCATGACGCCGTCGACCACGGTGGAGACCGTGCCGGTGTTCTTCCGCCAGGTCATGGCGGCGAGCACGACCGCCCCGGCGAACACCGCCAGGCCGAGCCCGTCGCGGCGGTGGACGGGGTCGAGCTCACGCGCGTTCTGCCCCAGGGCCCGCGCGGCGCTGCCGATGCCCCCCGCCAGGAGCATCCAGATGCCCATGAACAGCTTGCCGATCATGATGAGCACCCAGCTGATCGGGTCGTGCTGGGGCGAGGGCCTGCGGGCCTGAGTCGCGCTCCTCTTCCGGGCGGCGGGCGGCCGTCTGGCGGAGGCCGTACGGGCCTGGGAGGTGCCCGAACGACCGGAGGACCCCTTCCCGGGGGGCTTTCCTGAGGATCCTTTAGACGTACGGGTGGCCATGCTAGGGAGGTTAACGAGACGGGTGGTGGATTGCGCGCCGACTCGCCGGAGCGGCTGACCCTCGACCGCATTTCGCAAGATCGGTTGATACTTCACAAAAAGTGGTGAAGAGCAACGAATGTCCGAAAGCGTCTTCCATGCCCCGGCAGGGCCCGTACGGCGGCCGGTGAGGCCGCCGTACGGTGCGGAGTCAGACCTCGACCACCACGGGAATGATCATCGGGCGACGGCGGTAGGTGTCGCTCACCCAGCGCCCCACGGTCCTGCGGACCACGCGGCGGACCTGCTGGATGTCCACCACCCCGTCGGCCGCGTTCTCCTGCAGCGCCCTCTCGACCTGCGGCAGGATGTCGTCGAACATGGCCGGGTCGATGCCGGATCCCCTGGCGTGGATCTCCGGGCCCCCGGCGAGCTTGCCGGTGGCGGTGTCGACCACGATGACGATGGAGATGAAGCCCTCCTCGCCCAGGATGCGGCGATCCTTCAGCGCGAAGTCGGTGACGTCGCCCACCGAGGTGCCGTCCACGTAGACGTAACCGGCGGGAACCGCGCCCACGATCTTGGCCCGGCCGTCGATCAGGTCCACCACGACGCCGTCCTCGGCGATCACGATGTGGTCGTCGGGAACCCCGGTCAGCGCTGCGAGCTTGGCGTGTGCCCGCAGGTGACGCCATTCACCGTGCACCGGCATGAAGTTGGACGGCCGCGTCAGGTTGAGCACGTACAGCAGCTCGCCCGCGGCGGCGTGCCCGGAGACGTGCACCTTAGCGTTGCCCTTGTGCACCACGCGGGCGCCCCAACGGGACAGCCCGTTGATCACGTTGTTCACCGCGGTCTCGTTGCCCGGCACCAGCGAGGAGGCCAGGAGAACCGTGTCGCCTTCGGCGATCCGGATCGGGTGGTCGCGGTTGGCCATGCGTGACAGCGCCGCCATCGGCTCACCCTGGGACCCGGTGCAGATCAGCACCACGTCCTCCGGCGGACGGCCCTCGATCTCCTTGGCGTCGACGATCAGACCGGGCGAGACCCTCAGGTAGCCCAGGTCGCGGGCGACGCCCATGTTGCGCACCATCGAACGGCCGACCAGCGCGACCTTGCGGCCGTGCTTCTCCGCCGCGTCGATGACCTGCTGGACGCGGTGGATGTGGGAGGCGAAGCTCGCCACGATCACACGCTTGCTCGCGGTGCGGACAACCTCGTCGATGACCGGCGCGATCTCCCGCTCACTGGTGACGAAACCCGGCACCTCGGCGTTGGTCGAGTCGGACATCAGCAGGTCGACGCCCTCGGCGCCGAGCCTGGCGAACCCGCCCAGGTCGGTCAGCCGCCCGTCGCTGGGCAGCTGGTCCATCCGGAAGTCGCCGGTGTGCAGGACGATGCCCGCGGGCGTCCTGATCGCGACGGCGAGCGCGTCGGGAATGGAGTGGTTGACGGCGAGGAACTCGCACTCGAACGGCCCGAACCTGTGCCGCTCGCCTTCCACGACCTCACGTTTGGTCGGCTGGATGCGGTGCTCGGTGAGCTTGGCCTCGATCAGCGCCAGCGTCAGCTTCGATCCCACGATCGGGATGTCGCGGCGCTCGCGCAGCAGATAGGGCACGGCACCGATGTGGTCCTCGTGCGCGTGGGTCAGGACCACGGCCTCGACGTCGTCCAGGCGGTCCCGGATGTATTCGAAGTCGGGCAGGATCAGGTCGATGCCGGGCTGGTCGGGCTCGGGGAATAGCACCCCGCAGTCGACGATCAGCAACCGGCCTTCGTACTCGAACACGGCCATGTTGCGGCCGATCTCGCCGAGCCCGCCCAGCGCGACGATGCGCAGGGCACCGTCGACCAGCGCGGGCGGCAGCCCGAGTTCGGGATGGGGGTGACTCATCCGGCCACACCTCTCTCAGAGGTCTCACATGCGACGGAAGCCCTCGTGGGCAGCAGGACCACTCCCTCGCCGAGCACTCCGTCCCCCAGCGGACCCTTGTGTCTTCTCTCTCGCAAACTCTCGTTCCTCCCGAATGCGGCCGGTGAGGGCCGCAGTGTCTTATCTCATGTCACGACTTCGTCGGGCAGCTTCACACCGCCCGCGATCAAGTCTTCGCGCAACCTGGCGAGTTGCTCCCCTGTCGCCTCCACCAGGGGTGGCCGCATCGGCCCCGCGGGCCGTCCGACCAGAGAGAGCGCCGCCTTCGCCATGATCGCGCCACCGGCCTGCATCATGATCCCGGAGACCACGGGAAGCAGCCTGCGGTGGACGGCGAGCGCGCCCGCGACATCCCCCGAGCGGTACGCCTCGATCATCGCGGCGATCTCCGCGCCCGCGACGTGGCCGATCACGCTGACGCACCCCACGGCTCCCACCGACAGCCACGGCAGGTTGAGCGTGTCGTCACCCGAGTAGTAGGCGAGGCCGGTGGACGCGATGACCTGCGTCCCCTCGAACAGATCGGCCTTGGCGTCCTTCACCGCGACGATCCGCTCGTGCCGGGCGAGCCTGGCGAGTGTCTCGCTCAGGATCGGCACGCCGCTCCGGCCGGGAATGTCGTAGAGCATGGCCGGCAGGGCCGTCGCGTCGGCCACGGTGGCGAAGTGGCGGTAGATCCCCTCCTGGGGAGGCTTGCTGTAGTAGGGCGTCACCAGCAGGAGACCGTGGGCCCCGGCGCGCTCGGCGGACCTGGCAAGCTCCACGCTGTGGTGGGTGTCGTTGGTCCCGGCTCCGGCGACGACCATGGCGCGATCACCGACCGCCTCGACGACGGCGCGCAGGAGGCGCTCCTTCTCGTCGTCGGTGGTCGTCGGGGACTCCCCCGTCGTACCGCTCACGACGATGCCGTCGTTACGCTGCTCGTCCACCAGGTAGGTGGCGAGGCGACCCGCTGTCTCGTAGTCGACCGCTCCGTCACTTGTGAACGGCGTGACCATGGCGGTCAGCATGCGGCCGAAGGGGGCGTCGGAGGTTCCAGTTGGCGCTGCCATAGACCGAACGCTACCCGGATCCGTTGAAACGGTGGACCCCGCCACCCCGCCTAACCTCCGTCCACCGATGGGCCCAAGAGCGAACATCCCCCCGAGGTGCCCGCTGCACACCGTACACGTGGATATACGCCGTCGCGGCGACGGACCCCGTCAACCGCACCCCTCACCCATTTACAGACAAATAGGGCTTTTGTCCGCTTTGGTGGCGACACGGACTTCCCCGAACGAGAAAGAGGCCGCCGATATGTGCTCGGGGGTACACACATCGACGACCTCTACCGTTGAATCGGCGGTCCTTACGCGGGCGTTACAGGGTCTCTGAGATATTTTTGGATCCTTCTGGGGATAACGGTAAAGTTGGAGCTCCAAATCGGAGCCATTACCCTGCGTCGCGTATCGAATACGGCAGGATGGGGCAACGCCCCAGACCCCAGGGATGGACACGTGGCAAGCTCCGATCCTGTCTACCTGCGCGTCGTCGCCGACATCCGGCGCCAGATCGTCGACGGCTCCCTTCCCCCCGGCGCCTCGATCCCCTCGCGCGCCCAGCTGACCAGGAAATACGGCGTGGGCGAGACGGCCGCCCGGCACGCGCTGCGCGTGCTCGCCGCCGAGGGCCTCATCGTCGGCCGCGTCGGCTCGGGCCACTACGTACGGGAGCAGCCGGTGCTGCTCCCCCTGCACCGATGGCGTTTCCATGACCACCCCACCCCCTTCGGCGCCGACATCCAGTCGCAGGGCACCCGGGCCACCTGGGACTGGCGGGCCGAGCCCGCCGACGCCACCCCCGACATCGCCCACCGCCTGCGGCTGGACGAATCGGCCCCGGTCACTCGCACCCACTACGTCTTCCGCGGCGACGGCAAGCCGATCCAGCTCGCCACCTCCTACGAGCCCGCCGAGTTCGGTGAGATCACGGAGGAGAGCCCCCGAAGCCTGATCGCCCGCCTGTCGGCGATCGGCGTCAAGGTCACCGAGATCGTCGAGCAGGTCTACACCCGCGTCCCGCAACCGGCCGAGAGCGACGCCCTCGCCCTGCCCGCGGGCGTCCAGGTCCTGCACGTCGAACGCACCCACTGGGCGGGGGACCGACCGGTGGAGACGAGCGACATCGTCATCCCCGGCGACCGCTTCCGCCTCGTGTACACCCACCCCCTGCACCCCTGACCGCCGCGTCCGCCGCGACGGGAGGGCACCGGGCCCATGAAGGTCAGAGGCGTGGGCGGGAGCGGAGGACTTCGATCGCGCGGTCGGCGTGCGCCTCCATGGAGGTCTCGCTGTGGATCACTTCCAGGAGGCGGTGGTCCACGTCGATGACGAAGGTCATCCGACGGGTGAGAAACGGTCCCACCGCGACGGTACGGCGGGCGCCGAGGCGACGGGCGACGGCGCCTTCGGGGTCGGAGAGCAGGGGAAAGTCCAGCTGGTTGGCCTTGGCGAACCTCGCCTGCCGCTCGACCCGGTCGCGGCTGATCCCGATCCTGGTCGCTCCCTCGGCGGCGAACTCGGCGGCCATGTCGCGGAAGTGGCAGCTCTCGAGCGTGCACCCGGAGGTCATCGCCGCCGGATAGAAGAAGAGCACCACCGGCCCCTTGGCCAGAAACTCGCTGAGCCGCCTCGGCGTGCCCGTCTCGTCGAGGAGTTCGAAGTCCTCGACCACATCTCCTACCGCGAGGCCCATGCCCACGAGTCATCTCCTTAGGTTCACCGGAGGATCTCCGCTCACCTCGGCCGTCGTGATCGGCGAGACTGAGAGTCGGAGTCCCAACCTCATTTCTAAGCGATTCACCGTCCGAGCGACAGTCCCACAGCCGACCCACCGTGGAATATCCGTTCTTCCCGTCCGGAAACCGGAAAGCGGCGAATCATCACCGGCTCCCCCGGCCGTTCCCCCGGGCCGGCCGTCCCCGGAGCCCGTACGGGTGCGCGACGGCGAGTGCGAGGAGTGTGAAGGCCGGGGCGATCACGGCGGCCCAGGGGGGCGCGAAGCGCAGGAGCAGGGACGCGCAGAGGGCGCCGAGGACGAGGGCGACGATGACGGCGGCCCGGCGCCGGTTGTCGGTGGACCGGCCCGACACCGAGGTCTCGAACAGCGAGGTGAGGGTGCCCGTGACGAACGTGGTCGTGACGCCGGCCAGGCCGACCCGGCGGGCCGCCGCGGCCTGCATGCCCATGGCGCAGGATCCCGCCCCGATCAGCGCGAGGATCATGGCCGGGCCGGGCGCGCCCCCGCTGAGCGTCCAGCCGGCGAGAAGGGCGATCTGGAGGGCCAGGTCGGCCCACAGGAGCCTGATGACGGCCGACGGCCACAATGCGTTCCCCCCGTGACGTCCCGGCATCCTGAAGCCGATGAGAAGCCCCACGCTGAACCCCACGCAGGCGAGTCCGGAACGCAGCGCGTGAAGCACCCACTCCTCGCGGCCGGCGAGGGCGAAGAGGATGAGGTTGCCGGTCATGTTCGCGGTGAAGACGCCACCGAGCCCGAGGAAGGCGACCGCGTCCATCGCCCCCGCCGCCAGCGTCAGCAGCACGAGAGCGGCATGGCCGCGCCGCCGCCCGGATCTCGTCTCACTGTGACAGCCTAGTTTCACTTTTTTGCGGCTGTGCGTCACGTCCTTCGAGGACCTCTCAGGAGCGGGCCCGCTGCGTCAGGGCGACGCACGCGAGGACGGCCAGCGCCGCCGCGATGGTGACCGGGCCGAAGAGTTCGCCGAGCAGCAGCCAGGCCCACAGCAGCGTCAGCAGCGGCTGGGCGAGCTGGGTCTGCCCGGCGCGGGCGATGCCGCCCATGGCCAGGCCCGCGTACCAGGGGATGAAGCCGAGGAACATCGAGACCAGGCCGACGTACGCGAACCCGGCGAGTGAGGCGGTGGTGGGCCGCGAATCGGTGGCCAGCGCGAGCGCGACGGTGATCGGCACGGTCAGCGGTGCGGCGAGGACGAGGGTGTGGGAGATCACCCTCCAGCCGGGGGTGTCACGGGCCAGGCGCCCACCCTCGGTGTAGCCGACGGCGGCCGACAGCAGCGCGCCGACGAGCAGCAGGTCGGCTCCGGTGATGTGACCGCCGCCCATGCTGAGGGTGAAGACGGTGATCGACACGGCCCCGAGGCCGCAGGACACCCAGAACAGCGCCTTGGGCCGCTCCCCCGCCCGCAGCACCGCGCAGGCGGCGGTGGCGGCGGGCAGCAGCCCGATCACCACGGCGGCGTGCGAGGTGGAGGCCCCGGCGTGAAGCGCGAGACCGCTGAAAAGAGGGAAGCCGAACACCACGCCCGCCACGATGACGCCGTACGACCGGAGCTGGGACCTGGGCGGCAGCAACGGCACTCTCGCCGCGAGCAGGAACACGGCGGCCGCGACCGCGGCGACGACGGCCCGGCCGACGGCCACCAGGTAGGGGTCGAAACCCTCCATCGCGAAGACCGTCGCCGGGAACGAGCCCGAGAAGGCCAGCACCCCGAGCCCTGCCAGCAGGGTCCCCCGCCACGCTCCGCCCGGCGCCTCCGGCGACGTCGCGCCACCCGGTCGCCGGTCGTGACGCGCCTTTCCCGGGGAGGCGAGGCCGGGCAGCACCTCTGCGGGCGGGACCGTACCCGCCGCTATCCGATTTGGCACGATAGCGCTACTCTTTTCACTCATGAATGACGATAGCAGTATCGTCCGGCTCACCGCCACGCTCCGTGAGGAGGTGTCGCGGCTCCGCCCGGGTGACCGGCTGCCGTCGAGCCGGGAGCTGGTCCGGCTGCACAATGTGAGCCCGGTGACCGTGTCACGCGCGATCGGCAGACTCGCCGCCGAGGGACGGGTGATCACCAAACCCGGGAGCGGGGCCTACGTGGCTCCGGCGATCACACGGGGCGGCGACAACGCCGACATGTCATGGCAAACGGTGGCGCTGGGCGACAGGGTGGTGGACGACAGCGAGGTGAGCGGACTTCTCGCCTCGCCACCCGAGGGGGTCATCCCGCTCACCGGCGGCTACCTCAACCCGGCCCTGCGCCCCTCCAGGGCGCTGTCGGCCGCCGCCTCCCGCGCGCTGCGCCGTCCCGACGTCTGGGAGATGCCTCCGCTGAGCGGTCTGCCCGAGCTGCGCAGGTGGTTCGCCCAGGAACTGGGAGGTGACGTCACCCCGTCGGACGTCCTGATCGTCAGCGGCGGGCAGACGGCGCTCATTCACGCCTTCCGCGCCCTCACGGCCCCCGGCACCCCCGTACTCGTCGAGACCCCCACCTACCCGGGCGCGCTCGCGGCCGCGCGGGCCGCGGGACTTCGCGCGACGGCCGTGCCCATGGACCGCGAGGGGGTGCGGCCCGAACTCCTCGCGGAGGCGTTCGCCGTGACCGGCGCGCGGGTTTTCCTCTGCCAGCCGACCCTGCACAACCCCACGGGCGCGACCCTGCCCCTGGAGCGGCGCGAGCAGGTGCTGGCGATCGCCCGCGCCGCCGGGGCGTTCGTGATCGAGGACGACTACGCGCGCTACTTCACCACCGCCCCCGCACCTCCGCCGATGGTCGCGCTGGACGCCCACGGCACGGTCGTGCACATCAACTCCCTGACCAAGGTCCTGTCGCCGAACCTGCGGGTCGCCGGGGTCGTCGCCCGAGGCCCCGCCGCGCGACGGCTGAGGGCGAGCCAGCTCGTGGAGTCGTTCTTCGTCGCCAGGCCGCTCCAGGAGACGGCGCTGGAGTTCGTCGGCTCGCCCGCCTGGCGGCGCCACCTCGCCGCGCTCGGCACCGAGCTGGCGCTGCGCAGGGACACCCTCGCCGCGGCCCTCGCCGCCCGGATGCCCGGCGCCACGATCCACCTCGTTCCTCGCGGCGGCCTGCACCTGTGGGTACGGCTCCCCGAGGACCGGGACGAGGAGAGTGTGGTGGAGGCCGCCAGGAGGGCGGGAGCCCTGGTGAGTCCCGGGCGCATCTACTACCCGGCCGAGCCGCCGGGCCCGCGCATCAGGGTGACCCACTCGGCGGCCGTCCACACGGCCGAGCTGGTCGAGGGCGTACGCAGGCTGGCGACGGCCCTTGACGGCCCTTGACGGCCCTGACGGCCCTGACGGCCCCTGACCATCTGGTCGCCCTCGCGGGGGGGGGGGGGGGGGCCCCCCCCCCCCCCCCCCCCCCCCGCGGGGGGGGGGGGGGGGGGGGGGTTTGGGGGGGGGGGGGGGGGGGGGGGGGGGGGGGGGGGGGGGGGGGCCCCCCCCCGCGGCGGCACCTTGCCGAACTGGGTCCAGCCGTCGTTCCCGGGGGTCGCCTCGGCCGGTATGCCCTGCTGCTCATTCCTGTTCGGGTCCATGTC
>NZ_JBITIZ010000011.1:0-360577 GCF_044459525.1 Streptosporangium sp. NPDC050284 | reverse complement strand
CCCCCACAGACGACCGGGTGAACGCGTCCACCCGGCAGCCCGGCGCGATCACCGCCCTGAGACGTCTGCGAACCGAACTGCACGAACACCGGATCTGTTCGGAGATCTCCTACATCGCCAATCGCAGGATCGACGACGCATTGGCCGCATGATCGATCACGCATGGAAGAGGCTCCGGAACCCTCGGAGCCTCTTCTGCTTTCCCGGCTCGTCTTGCGCGAATGCGACCGACATCATTCCGCGAACACCGGCTCAGTGCCGCATACGGCTGCGTGCCCTGGAAACGATCAACGGCGCCTGCTCCAAGGAAAGTCCCTGGTCAGACGCCGTTTTCCGAGCTGGGCGGAGAGCGTGGGATTCGAACCCACGAGACCGGTCACCCGGCCTAGCGGTTTTCAAGACCGCCGCCATCGTCCACTAGGCGAGCTCTCCTGGTGACACGTCCGAAGAACGTGTCAGATTGCACCCTAGTCTCTCATTGGCCCGAGCGTGCCCGGACCCGGCAGGCGCCGTGGCTCCGATCTGGAGTCGTGGCGCCCGCCGGTGTGTGGATCAGGGCTGAGGACCGGCGAAACCGTCGCCGACCGAGGCGGCCAGGCGGAGGTAGGACTCGCGGGTGCCGGCCTGGAGCCTTTCCAGGTCGATCTCCGCGCCCTCCTCGAGGTGCGGGTCGTAGGGGACGCGGACGACGGCGCGGCAGCGGGCCGCGAAGTGGGCTTCCAGGCGGTCGAGGTCGACGGTCGACTTCGAGCGCGGGCGGACGCTGCACAGCACCACGGTCGCGGAGCGTACGAGCTCCTCGTAGTGGTGGGCCTCCAGCCAGTCGAGAGTCGCCGAGGCGGCGCGGGCGCCGTCCACGGAGGGGGAGCTGACCAAGACGAGCTGGTCGGCCAGTCCGAGCACACCGGACATGGCCGAGTGGAGCAGGCCGGTGCCGCAGTCGGTGATGCAGATCGAGTAGAAGTTCTCCAAAACCTGGGAGACCGACTGGTAGTCGGCCGCGCTGAAGGCCTCGGAGACCGACGGGTCCCGGTCGGAGGCGAGGATCTCCAGGCGCGACGGGGCCTGGGAGGTGAAGGCCCGGATGTCGACGTACCTCTTGATCTGCTGACGCTCGTTCAGCAGGTCGCGGACGGTCGCGGAGGTTTCGAGTTCGACCTTGTCCGACAGGGTGCCGCGGTCGGGGTTGGCGTCGACCGCGATGACCCGGTCGCCGCGTACCTGGGCCAGGGTGGCGCCGAGGCCGACCGTGGTCGTGGTCTTGCCGACACCGCCCTTGAGGCTGAGTACGGCGACACGGTGGTGGCCGGTGGCCACCGGGGTGCGCGCGCGGCCGACCAGCTCTCTGCGGCGGCGGACCTCCGGGGACTCGCCCGGCTTGATCAGCCCTGCCGACGCCTTGTAGACGAGTTTCCGCCAGCCGCCGGCGGGCGCGTTGCGGCGGCCCCTCAGCAGCGACTCCGGATCCAGGCTGTCGGCGGACGGCCGGGGAGCCGTGCCCGGAGGCTGCTGCCTGGCCGGTGCGCCGAAGGCGGGTGCCGGGGCCGTCTGGCGGCGGCGTGCCTGGTACGGCTCCCGAGCCGGTTCCGCCGCGTCCCGACCGGGTGCGAAAGGGTTCTCCCGTTCCGCCGTGTCTCGGCTGGATGCGAAGGGATTCTCCCGCTCCGCCGCCTCCCGGCCGGGTGCGAAAGGGTTCTCCCGTTCCGTCGTATCCCGACCGCGCTCCTGGGGTGAAGGGGTCTCCCGTTCGGGGGCGGGGGGCGCCTCCCGGCCCGGCGAGAAGGCCGTGGGGCCGGAGAAGGCGGCGAAACCGGAGGAGCCGGAGGAAGAAGGCGACGGTGAGCTGGAACGCTCCGTGTCGAATGAGCCGAACGAACCGAAGGCTCCGGAGGAACCGGGGGCGTCACCGAAGGCGCCCGAGGTGGACTTCGAGCCGAAGGCACCCGCCGTGGAGGGGCGCTCCGGCGACGCGGCCGGTTCCGGCCTGTCGGTGCCGAAGGATTCGGATGCCTGGAACGACTCCGACTCAGGCTCGGAACCGGGCGGAGGAACGGGCGCGAAGCGATCCGGAGCGGGTTCGAAACGCTCGGGCGCCTGCCTGGACGACGGCGACTCCTTCGCCGCCGACGTCACCGTGGAGTCGAAGGATCCGAAGGGCTCGAAGCTCGTACGGTCGCGGTCGTGCTCGGCGCCGGTGGAGGGGAAGTGGTCGGCCTCTGCGGCACCTGACGGGAATCGGTCGCCACCGTCGGACGAACCAGACGTACCGGATGGGCCTGATGCACCGGACGAACCGGATGTGCCGGATCCAGTGGTGCCGGAGGTGCCGGACGGGGACCGGTCGGCCTCGGTGGTTCCGGCGGAGAGATCTCCGCTGGTCGAGGAGAAGTCCTTGTCCCCCGAGGCGGGGCGCGTGTCGCCGCTTCCGAAGGAGAAGCGGTCGGAGTCGGTGCCGCCGAACTCCTTACTGCCGAAGGTGAACCGCTCGGTGTCCGAGGAGGACGGTCTGAGCGGCTCCAGGTCGGAGGGCTCCGCCGAGGCGGGAGCGGAAGCGGGGCCGGCCGGCTCCGCCGGACGCTGGGGTTGCTCGAACAACCCGCGGGACGGCTCCTGGGCGGGCGCCGCGAACGGGGTGCGGATGTGCGGCTCGGTGAAGTCGCCGACGCCGTACTCGCCGGTGTCGGCCGGCTCCTGGCGCGGCAGAGGCTTGAGCGGCTCGAGAAAACCGTCGTTGTCCTGCTTGCCGGACGCCGGGGCGGGCACGGTGAACGACGTCACCGTGTCGGAGGCCTCCATCCACTCGGCCGCGTCGGCGTCCTCCACCGGCGGGTCGGTGTCCGGGTGGGCCGAGTCGACAGCCGCACGGAACAGCGGCGAGGACGTCGTGTCGGGCTCGGTCGGGACCAGACTCCAGGGATCCTTCGGGTACGGCGAGACGACGGCGTCGTCCACCGCGGTGGCCTTCACCGCCAGGGCGGGCGCCTCCTCCTCTTGCTCCTTGATGGCATCCAGCCACGCGAGCTGTTCCTCGAGAGATTCCTCACGATCGTGTCTTGCCACCGTGTTCCCCCTCGGGATGGGCATAAAAGGGCAGCAAACACATAGCAGGTTAACGCCCTGTGTTCATGTCAACGCGTGCAACCACCAAGTTGGGGCTCAGCGGATACCTTTTCTCACATGCGCGCCATCGTGATCGATAAACCAGGCGGACCGGAAGTTCTGACGTGGCGGGAGGTTCCCGACCCGCTACCCGAACGTGGCGAAGTCATCATCGACGTGACCGCCTCCGCGGTCAACAGGGCCGACGCGCTCCAGCGTCAGGGCTTCTATGATCCGCCCCCCGGCGCCTCACCGTACCCGGGTATGGAGTGCTCCGGCGTGGTCGGTGCGGTGGGGCAGGACGTGGAGGGGTTCGCGCCGGGTGACCGGGTGTGCGCGCTGCTCAGCGGAGGTGGGTACGCGGAGAAGGTCGCCGCGCCCTGGCAGCAGGTCATGCGGGTGCCGGAGGGCGTCGACCTGGTCGAGGCCGCCGGGCTGCCCGAGGTGGCCTGCACGGTCTGGTCCAACGTTTTCATGACCGCGCGCCTGCGGAAGGGCGAGACCCTCCTCGTGCACGGCGGTGCCAGCGGGATCGGCACGATGGCCATACAGCTGGCGAAGGCGTTCGGCTCGCGCGTGGTGGTCACCGCCGGGTCCCCCGAGAAGATCGAGCGCTGCCTGGAGCTGGGAGCCGACGAGGGGATCGACTACCGGCGGGAGGACTTCTCGGAGAAGGTCAAGGCCGACGTGGTCCTCGACATCATGGGCGGCAGGTATCTTCCGGGAAACATCAAGGTTCTCAAGACAGGGGGGCGGCTGGTCGTGATCGGCCTGCAGGGCGGCGCGAAGGGCGACCTGAACCTGGGGGCCCTGCTCGCGAAGCGGGCCTCGGTGTACGGCACCACGCTGCGCTCCCGGCCCGTCGACGAGAAGGGGGTCATCGTGCGCGGGGTCGTCGACAACGTCTGGCCCCTGCTCGACGCCGGGGCGATCCGGCCGGTGGTGCACGCCCGGGTGCCGATGAGGGAGGCGGCCGAGGCTCACCGCATCCTGGAGTCTGGAGAACACGTCGGGAAAATCCTGCTAGTAAGTTGAGGTTATGAACGCTGAGGAGAGCACTCCGCACATCGTGGTCGTGGGTCCCCAGGGCTCCAAGGGGGAGGAGGAGGGCGAGAGCAGGTCCATCGCCGACCTCGTCGAGCAGCCCGCCAAGGTGATGCGCATCGGCAGCATGATCCGTCAGCTCCTTGAGGAGGTCCGGGCGGCTCCTCTGGACGAGGCCAGCCGCAAGCGGCTCAAGGAGATTCACGAGAGTTCCATCAAGGAGCTCGAAGACGGTCTGGCGCCCGAGTTGGTCGAGGAGCTGGAACGGCTCTCGCTGCCGTTCACCGAGGACGTCAACGGCAGCCCGCCCAGCGAGGCTGAGCTCCGGGTCGCCCACGCGCAGCTGGTCGGCTGGCTTGAGGGACTTTTCCACGGCATACAGACCACCTTGTTCGCCCAGCAGATGGCGGCTCGCGCCCAGCTGGAGAACATGCGCAGGGCTCTGCCCGGCGGCATGTCCCTACAGCAGCAGGAGGGAGGACCCGCGGGTAACGCGGGCCCCTACCTGTAGAAGGCCCGCGATCCGGCGAGAGCACGGCGAGAGCCGGGGCGACCGCCACCCGCGGAGCCTTCACGGGACGCCTTCACGGGACGCCTTCATGGGATGCCTTCATGGGGGTCGCGAAGCCCGTCACCCTTGTAGAGCTCCTCAAGAACTCCGGCGACCCCGTCGTCGTTGTTGGCCGCGGTCACGTGATCGACCGCGGCCAGCACCTCCGGGTGGGCGTTGGCGACGGCGTACGAGGTGCCGGCCCACCTGAGCATCGGCAGATCATTGGGCATGTCGCCAAAGGCGACCACCTCTTCGGCCACGACGCCGAGCGTCATAGCGAGATGGGCCAGTGCCGATGCCTTCGTCACACCGTGCGCGCTCATCTCTATCAGTGCCCGACCGCTGGAATGGGTGGGGGTGACAAGGTCACCGACCAGCCCGTAAACCGCCTCATGGAGGATGTCGGGGTCCATTCTGGGGTGCAGCGCTAGAAGCTTGGCGCAGGGCCGCGAGGTAAGTGCGTCCGTTCCGACGCGGCGTCCGACGACCGTCTTGCTGTCCCATCTTCCGAGACGGAAGTCCGATTCGTGGGCGAATCCGCCCTCGTATTCCACGGAGAAGGCGAGGTCGGGCACCTTTTCACGGAGGCGTCTCACCACCTCTTCGAGCACGTCCGGGTGGATGAGGTGGGATTTGACGATCTGCTCGCTGTGCAGGTCGTAGACGAGGGCTCCGTTGGCGCATATGGCCAGCCCACGACGGCGTACGGCCCCCGCGACCATGCTCATCCAGCGGGGTGGCCTGCCGGTCACGAAGACCAGCGTGGCCCCGGCGTTCTCCACAAGCGCAAAAGCGGCGGCCGTGCGGGGAGAGACGGTACCGTCCGAGCGCAGAGCGGTGCCATCGAGGTCTGTGGCGACCAACCTGGGGCTTTGCATAACACGTCCCAGTCTGCACTGTGATGGCCGGTCTGTCGGCCCCGGGATCCGGTCCGAGGAATCTTCCTCATGGCGGGAACACGCCCGCGCCGGATAGTGTTAGATGTGATGGCGTTGTATTAGCTGAATCCCGTTGTGAAAACCAGTTTGACTGAGCCACCCCGGGGCCCGCTGTACGACACATGGGGTTCATGAGGTGTGAATCCCAAAGTTTCAAATCCTGAGGGAGAGCTTTAATGGCTCAGGGAACCGTCAAGTGGTTCAACGCTGAAAAGGGCTTCGGCTTCATCGCACCGGACGGCGGTGCACCGGACGTGTTCGTGCACTTCTCCGAGATCCAGGGCAACGGCTACCGTAGCCTCGAAGACGGCCAGCGGGTCGAGTTCGAGATCACCCAGGGCCAGAAGGGCCCGCAGGCCTCGCAGGTCCGCGCCGTCTGACGCATAGACCTCTTGGTTGAACCGGGAAGGCGGGGTTCGCTTCTGGCGAACCCCGCCTTCTTCGTTTCCGGACCACCGGAGTCACCGGAGTCATCCGGACCACCCAGCACATCCGGGGTAGTTCGCGGCACCCGGACCATTCGGATCCTCCGGGTTCCCCATGAAGAAGCGACACCTCGGACCCTCCGGCCCTGAGAGCGATCGTGAGGGCTTCGGCCACGGTGCTGCGCGGTTTCCCTCCGACGATCATTTCCCGCCCTCTCGCGGGCCTGAGAACGCGCCGGACGCCGATGGCGCCGCCGAGGCGGGGGCGCATCCCTACCTACCTCTCGGCCGGGCGGACGCGAGACGACCACAAAGGTGCGGGCGGGCGCGAGGAGACCATGGAAGCGCGGACGGGCTCGGGGGCGGCCACGAAGACACGGGACCGACCGCAAGACCATCGGAGACCGCGAAAGCGGTGGAAGATCCAGGCTTTCAACGGGGTCCACCGACCCGTCGCGGGCAAGCCGGGGCCGCGAAAGCGGTGGAAGGTCCGGGCCGAACGCGAAGAAGGCCCCGCCGTGGGCGGGGCCTTTCGCGAACTTCGCCGCGAGCGGCGGGTTACTTGACGGGTTCGAGCACGTCGAGGCCGACGTACGGGCGCAGGGCCTTGGGGAGCACGACGGAGCCGTCGGCCTGCTGGTGGTTCTCCAGGATGGCGACGATCCAGCGGGTGGTGGCCAGCGTGCCGTTCAGGGTGGCCACATGCTGGGGCTTGCCACCGGAGTCACGGAAGCGAACGCCGAGACGGCGGGCCTGGAAGTCGGTGCAGTTGGAGGTCGAGGTGAGCTCGCGGTAGCTGCCCTGGCTGGGCACCCACGCCTCGCAGTCGAACTTCCGCGCGGCCGAGGACCCCAGATCTCCGGCCGCGGTGTCGATCACCCGGTAGGGCAGCTCGACCTTGGCCAGCATCTCCTTCTCCCAGGCGAGCAGACGCAGGTGCTCGGCGTGGGCGTCCTCGGGGCGGACATAGGAGAACATCTCCACCTTGTCGAACTGGTGAACCCGGATGATGCCCCGGGTGTCCTTGCCGTACGAGCCCGCCTCGCGGCGGAAGCAGGAGGACCATCCCGCGTAGCGGTACGGGAGCGCGGAGCCGTCGAGGATCTCGTCGCCGTGGTAGGCCGCCATCGGCACCTCGCTCGTGCCGACCAGGAACAGGTCGTCGTCGGGCAGGTGGTAGACCTCGCTGGCGTGGGCGCCGAGAAAACCGGTGCCCTTCATCGACTCCGGCTTGACCAGCACTGGCGTGATCATCGGGACGAAGCCGGCCTCGATCGCCTGCTGCATCGCCATGTTGAGCAGCCCGAGCTGCAGCCTGGCGCCGACACCCTTCAGGAAGAAGAACCGCGAGCCGGAGACCTTCGCGCCACGCTCCATGTCGATCGCGCCGAGGATCTCTCCCAGCTCCAGGTGATCCTTGGGCTCGAAGTCGAAGGATGGCTTCTCGCCGATCTCCTCCAGCACGACGTAGTCGTCCTCGCCGCCGGCGGGAGCCCCCTCCTCCACGAGGTTGGACACCGTGTAGATCAGCTCGTCGAGTTCGGAGCCGAGCTTCTCCGCCTCGGCCTCGGCGGACTTGACCTGCGCGGAGAGATCCTTCGCCCGCTCCAGCAGGGTCGCCTTCTCCTCACCCGAGGCACGGGAGACCGACTTGCCGATGGTTTTCTGCTCGGCGCGGAGCGTCTCGAAGCGACTCAGCGCGCCGCGCCGCCGCTCGTCGAGGTCGAGCAGCGTGTCGACGACAGAGTCGTCCTCACCGCGGGCACGCTGCGACGCCCGTAGCCGGTCGGGATCCTCACGAAGGGTACGCAGGTCAATCACAGCCACAAGGCTACCGATGTACTGCCTGCACCCGCGCCCGGATTAACCTCCCGCCCTCCGAGGCCGCGGTGGCCCCACGGGGGCGGAACCCACTTTCCCGCCCGGCGGGACACCTTCGGCGGACACCCACCGGTCCCGTTTTCCTTCCTGAGACGCCTTCGTTTCTCCCTGGGACGCCTTCGAGCGGGCACACCGGCCCTGTTTCCCGTCCGGCGGGACACCTTCGGTAGGCACCCCCGGCCCGCTCCCCTCTGACGCGCCTCCGGCGAGCACCCGCCGGATCCGTTCCCCTCTCGGGGGCACCTTCGGCGGGCACTCTCCGGCTCCCGCCCGGGGACCGGCGCCGACTCGCGGGCCGGGTGACGGTCAGACCTGACCGTTGCGGATCCTGCCGAGCCAACTGGCGGCCTCGGTGAAGTCGCTGTCGTTCGTACCACGCTTGATCTGCGGGAAGAGACCGTCGGCACGCGGGTAGCTGCCCAGGAAGCGCACCTCGGCGGAGACCCGGTGGAGACCCGAGATCGCCTCTCCGACCCGAGCGTCGGCGACGTGGCCCTCGAAGTCGAAGTGGAAGAAGTAGCGGCCGATACCGTCGCCGGTGGGCCGCGACTCGATGCGGGACAGGTTGACGCCGCGGACGGAGAACTCGGTCAGCATCTCCAGCAGCGCGCCCGGGTGGTCGTCGGCGAGGAAGACGACCAGGGAGGTGCGGTCGGCGCCGGTCGGCTCCGGCAGCGGTCCGGGACGCGACACCTGGACGAACCGGGTGACGGTGTCGGTGCGGTCGCCGATCCCGGACGCGAGCTCGACCAGGCCGTAGTGCTCTCCGGCGATGCGCGCGGCGATGGCCGCGTCGTACGGCGAGCCGGGCAGCGCGACCTCCTGCGCCGCGGCGGCGGTCGACGGGGCGGCGACCACCACGGCGTCGGGCAGCTCGCGGGCGATGAAGTTGCGGCACTGGGTGATGGCCGCCGGGTGGGTGAAGACCCTCTTGATGTGGCCGATCTCGGTATCGGGACGCGCCAGGAGCGAGAATTCGACGGGAAGCAGCAGCTCGGCGGTGATGAGCAGCGCCTCACCTCGGGCGAGCTCGTCGAGGGTCGTGGTGATCGCGCCTTCGAGCGAGTTCTCCATCGGGACGACGGCTCCGTCTGCCTCGCCGCGCCGTACGGCCTCAAGGGCCGCGGTGACGTTCGGGCTCGGCAGGCGCTCGGCCTCAGGCGCCAGGATGCGCAGGGCTTCCTCGGTGAAGGTCCCCTCCGGTCCCAGGTAAGCGAGTTTCGGCATGGCCCCAGGGTATCCGGCGACTGTCAGAAAATGTGCGCAGGATTACATACCGATACGACCGACTCCTATCCGATCAATCGAAGTCGTCCCACGTCAGAGGTCGTTTTCTCGTCGATCTTCCCCTCGACGGCCACCGTGCGCCGGAGCCCTTCCCGCTCGGGCCCTCCTTCACGCCCGTCCTGAGCCGCTCCAGCCCGGACCGCACCCTTAGAAGCTCCCGCCCAGGGCTCGCCCCTTGAGTCTTCCGTCCGGGAACCGCTCCCGCTCGATCCCCTCGACGGTCACCGCGCGCCGGGCCCCCTCCCACTCAGGCCCCTTCGACGGCCGTTTCACGTCCGGGGCCCTCGTCCCTCCCGGGCCGCTCCGCCTCCGGGGCCGTATCCCGCCGGGAGAGCGCCTGGAACGTCGCCCTTCGCCGGGGCAGCCACACTCCCAGCACCCAGACCAGGGCCAGCGCGCCCAGCCCGAATCCGTTCTGCACGATCTTGCCCAGCACCGGGCTGAGCACCGGGATCTCCATCGCCTTGATCGTCACTCCCCACCAGGGGATCGGCAGCACGTAGTAGAGCCAGACCCCGGCGGCCACCCGGAGCCTGACCGGGTCGCGCCCGTCACCGACCAGCGCGCCGAGCACCACGACCACCCAGGCCAGATGGTGGATCCAGGCGACCGGCGAGAGCAGTACGGCCATCAGCCCGACCAGGGCCACCCCACTCACGAGGTGCCCGTCGAGCAGTGCTCTGCGGGCGTGGCGGAAGCCGTACCAGGCGACCACGGCGACCAGCGCCACCCAGAGCAGGCTCGTCAGCACGTCGGGGAGGTAGAGCCGAATGAGCATGCCGCGCATCGACTGGTTGGTGGTCGCCGCGTTGGCACCGAGCCGCTCGGGGTCGAGCAGCGCGCGGAACCAGAAGTCGGCGGCGTCCGCCGGGATCACCAGGAACGGGAGCAGGGTCAGCAGCGCGGCGGTGAGCGCGGCCACGAGGAAGGTCTCTCGATGCTCCCGCCTCGCGCCGGGTCCGAAACCGGCGATGAGAAAGTAGATCAGGAAGACACCCGGGGTGAGCTTGACCGCGGTGGCCAGGCCGATCAGCATGCCGCGCGGCCACAGCGGGCGCCTGGCCACGCAGTCGGCCAGACAGAGCGCGACGAGCAGGATGTCCACCTGGCCGAAGCGGACCTGGTCCCTGATCGGCATCAGGTAGGTACACGCGATCATCAGGGCGGCGAACAGCAGGGGCGTCCACAGCCGGCCCATGGCCGTCCCGCTCGTCCCGCCGAACCCGCCAAATTTACCCAAACCACCCAGTCGGGTGCGTACGCCCCGGAGTTTCCTCTCCGTTCGCGCCGGATCCCCACCGGGCACGCGGGGAGCGGAACCCGGCGAGAGCGGGACCTCGTCCGCCGCTCCAGACGCTCCCGACCTCCCCGGCGCGCCGTCCACCCCGTCGAACACGGCGCGGAAGGAGAGCCAGACGGAGACCCCCAGCGTCAGGAAGATCAACGCCGTCCACGCCCACTGCGCCGTCGTCCACGACACCGCCGCCAGCGGCGTGGCGAACAGCGCCGCCACCGGCGGATAGGTGAAGGGCAGCAACTGCGGCGCGGGCGTGACGAACCCGTAGACGGACCGACCCTCCAGGATCGCCGCTCCGCCGGTACGGTACACATCCAGGTCGACCAGGCGCTGGTCGTCCACATTGCCCAGCCAGTAGAGCACCAGCGGGGCCACCGCGGCGGCGACGAGCAGCAGCGCGGACAGCCACGAGAGCCACGCCGGCCACGACGGCCACGTCCATGGGCGCCGCTCGGTCGTGGTCGCCTCGCCAGTCCTCACGAGCAGGCAGGTTACCGTGGGGGCGGGGAAAAGTGGCCGCCCAACGGGCACGGACAGGGGGAACCGGATGGCTTCGGCGCACAGCGGTCACGGGCGCGCGTGCCCGGCGACCGGGGGACCCGTGACACGACCGGCGTTCCGCCGGGTCGCCGGGACCGTGCCGACCACCGCGTCCCTGCTACTGGCCCTGCTGTCGGTCCTGCTCTGTGTCCTGCTCGGCCTCCCGGGTACTCCGGAGGCCTTTGCCGCCTCCGGTGTTCCCCATGCTCTGGGAGCTCAGGGGGCCTCGGGTGCCTCGGATGCCGGTACGGGCGCCTCGGATGCCGGTACGACGGGCGCCTCGGGTGCCCCCGGGGTTCCGAGGGCCTCCGGTGACGGCATGACGGGCGCCTCGGCGGTGACGCCTCCCGGAAGGGTCGTGATCATCGGGGTGCCCGGCCTGGAGTGGAGCGACCTCGACCGGGAGCGGACCCCGAACCTGTGGAGGCTCGTGGGTGAGGGCGGGTCCGCGTCCATGTCCACCCGGGCGGTCCCGCCGCCCGAGCGGGGGATCACGTGCCCGGCGGCGGGCTGGCTGACGGTGTCGGCCGGCCAGCGCGCGGGCGCTCCCGGTACGGGTTGCGAGCCCCCTCGGGCACCGGAGGCGGCCTCCTACGGCGGGGCGAGCGTGCCCGGCTGGGGCGAGCTGACCGCTTTCAACGCCACCACCTCCTACCGGCCGGTTCTCGGGCAGCTGGGCGGGCTCGCGGCGGAGGCGGGTCTGAAGGTAGCGGCCGTCGGGCCGGGAGCCGCCCTCGCCGCCGCCGACAGATCCGGAAAAATCGGGAAATACGCGGCGAGTGTCGAGGAACTGGGCGACCTGTCCCCGTACGGGCTGATCGTGGTCGAGGCCGACGACCTCGCCAGGGCCTGGACCGGTGACGCCCCCGCCGCGGACGACGCCCCTGCCACGATGACCGCCCAGGCCAGGCGGGAGGCCGCGACCAGGGCCGACCGCGTGGTGGGCGCGGTCCTCGACCGCCTGCCCCCGTCGCTCGCCGACGGCACGACCCCGGCGTCGCCCACGACGAGCACGGCCCCGGAAACCACCGCCCCCGGGGCCTCGGCACCTGAAACCACGATGCCGGGAACCACCGCCCCGGAAACCACGACACCTCAGAACACGGCACCCGGAAGCACGGCCCCCGAAACCGCCGCACCCGGAACGGAGACCACGGTCCTGGTCGCCGGCCTGGCCGACGCCTCGGTCGCGCCTCACCTGCACGTGGCGATCGCCCGGGGGCCGTCCCCCGGCGGGGGAACGTACGCGCGCGGCTACCTCACCGCCGCCTCCACCCGACAGGACGGCCTGGTCACGAACACCGACCTGACCGCCACCGCGATCGGCCTGCTGGGCCTGGAATCCCCCAACGGGGTCGTGGGACGCGCCTGGCAGGGCGGCGAGGCGAGCGAGGAGCCGGTCGCGGCGACGGTCGAGAAGCTCGCCGACGACGACCTGGCGAGCCAGGTGCTGCGCGAGGTGAGGGGGCCGTTCTTCGCGGTGTTCGTGGCGGTGCAGATCCTGTTCTACCTGCTGGCCGCCGTCGCGATCCGCCGGGGCTGGGGCGGCTCTCGTGCCCTGACGGCCATCCAGGTCGTCGCCGTGGTCAGCGGGGCGATCGCGGTCTCCACCTTCCTGGCGCAGCTGATCCCCTGGTGGAGCCTGCCCGCGCCGATGGTCTGGGTGATCGTGACGATCCTCGGTTTCGCCTGCGCGGTCGCCGGGGTGGCGCTCTCCGGACCGTGGCGGGCGCATCCGCTCGGCCCGCTGACGGTGGTCGCCGCCATCACCTCGGTCGCGCTGCTGGCCGACGTGATGACCGGCTCGGCACTTCAGGTGAACGCGGTCACCGGCTACGAGCCGGTCACCGGCGGGCGCTTCTACGGTTTCAGCAACATCGCCTTCGCCGTCTACGCCGCCGGCACGATCCTCGCCCTGGCCGGGATCGCCCAGTGGCTGATCTCAGGTGGCCGTCGGACACTCGCGCTCGCGGTGTGCGCGGCGTACGGAGGGCTGGCGGTGTTCGCCGACGGCTGGCCCGCGTGGGGCGCCGACTTCGGCGGGGTCCCGGCGTTCCTGGTGGGGGTCGCGATCCTCATCATCCTGGTGTCCGGCGGGCGGGTCTCACCGATGAGACTGATCCTGGTCGGCCTGGCGGGCAGCCTGCTGATCGGCGCCATAGCGGCGGTCGACTGGCTGCGGCCCGCCGACCAGCGCACCCACCTGGGTGCCTTCGTGCAGCAGGTGCTGGACGGGGAGGCCTGGACCGTGGTCGGCCGCAAGTTCGGCGCGATGATCGGGGTCACGGTCGGCAACTGGTCGCTGTCGCTGCTCACCCTGGTCGCGCTGGCGTTCCTGTTCCTGGTGCTCGACCGCCCTTCGCGGTGGGGGGCCTCGGCCCTGGGCCGGGCCTACACGCTCGCGCCCGCGCTGCGCGCCGGGCTGATCGGGGCACTGGCCTGCTCACTGATCGGGTTTTTGATGAACGACTCGGGCATCGCGATCCCCGCGATGGCGCTCACGGTCGCGGTGCCGCTGACGCTGGCCGCCTGCGTGCGCGCCGTCCGGCTCTCGCCGCCCACCACACCAGGGCGATCGTCAGTGCCAGCAGCGTCCACGGCACCACCGTCTCCCTGAGCAGGGTCTTGGTCCAGAGCAGGTCATCGGGCCGCACTATCTCCCTGGCCGGGAGGTAGGCGAGCGACAGCACGGCGACCCTGGCCACCATGAACGCCTCCAACACGGGCCAGGACGCCATCGCCAGCAGCGCGAAGGCCAGCCCGTCGTACCAGGGCAGCGCGTACGGGGCGGCGAACAACCAGGCGACCACCATCGCGGCGGCCACGGCCGGCCCCACGGTCTGCGCGGTGTCGGCGGGCAGCGTCCGCAGCACGAGCCAGGCCAGGCAGGCCATCAGGAGCAGGGACCCGATCTGGATCCACGCCGAGTACGCGCCCGGCCCGAAAAGCGACTGGAGCCCCACCTTGACGAGTTGCCAGGGGGTGGCGAGGGAGACCCTCTTACTGGCGGCGCTCACCTGATCGAGCACGTGCGGCCCGGCGACGGCGTAGATCGCCACCACGGTGGCCGTCGCGGTCCCCGCCACCACAGCGAGCCTGCCCGGCGAGCGACGCAACTCCCACGCGGGTCCTAGGGCGACGAGCCCGGCGTTGAGCTTGACCCCGATGCCCACCCCGAGCATCAGCCCTGAGGCGGCGCCGCGCACCGTGAGTGCGGCGACCATGCAGGCGACGGCGAGGGTGTCGACGTGTATCCCGGCGGCGAGGTGATAGATCATCAGCGGGTTCGCCACCCACAGCAGCGCCGCGCGCCGCTGGAGGTTCGCGTCCCCCCTGGCGAAACGGTGCAGCAGCAGCGCCGTACCGATGAACGCCGCCGCGTTGACGACGGCCATCACGAAGACCGTCAGCCTGACCGAGTCACCGCCCACGAGGCTCGCCAGCGCCTGTACGGCGGTGGCGACCGGGCCGTAGACGCTGGTCACACCGGCCCACTCCTCCACCGCGCCGGTGACGGGGTCGCCGGGCAGGGTGGCGGGGGTGATCGCGTACGGGTCCAGGCCGAGCGTGACCAGGCGGCCGTACGCGGCGTAGTTGAGGTGGTCGGCCGAGCCCGAGGGCGGCAGGAAGGCGAGCAGGCCCGACACGGCGCAACCGGCCGCGAGCAGCCAACGCGGGTCGGGTCCCCACCGCGACCTGAGCGCGCCGACGAGTCCGAGCCCGCCCAGTACGATCGCGACGGCGCTCATGGCGATGACCAGATGGGTGCCGGGATGGACGTCCAGCGAGTACGGCGGCTGCCAGGAAGAGCCGGGCAGCCTCGGAACCATGGCCGAGGGGCCGAGCAGTCCGATCAGAACCGTCGTCGCCGCCGAAAGCCCCACGGCTGCGAACGCGGCGATGTCGAGCCCTCGCGGCGTATCGCCGGCGGGGCTCCGCCTCTCGTCGACGACCGACGCATCCCGAGTCACCCGCAAATTCCAGCACACCCGGCGGGGTGCCCGGTTCGGCGCCGGCTTCCAGACCTGCCGACCTGGTCAACCGGGTCCCATGCCTGGAAGCCGGGTTGACCGTGTCCGGAGGTCCGGTGCCGGATCGGCCGGGTGCCAGGTTGGCCGGACGTTCGGTGCCGGATCGGCTGTGTCAGCCGGAGGTCCGGTGCCGGATCGGCCGGGTGCCAGGTTGGCCGGAGGTCCGGTGCCGGGTCGGCTGTGTCAGCCGGACGTTCGGCGCCGGGTCGACCGGGTGTCGGGTCAGCCGGGTTAACGGCGCGCCAGGAGGGCGCGGGCGACGTCGCGGAACTGCCTGGCCCGATGGATCTGGGCCTTCCAGTCGGTACCGGTGGCCCGGTGTGCCATCTCGACCTGAACCTCGCGCACCCGGAAGCCCTTCCTGAGCAGGTCGATCGTGAGACCTGTCTCCACGCCGAAGCCGCGCGCCAGGGGGCGGGCGGCCTCGAAGGCCGCCCGTGTCAGGCAGCGCTGCCCGTTGAGCGGCTGGGTGGGGGTCCAGCCGGTGGCGCGCTCGACGCCCTCACGCGCGAGTTTCACGACGAATCCGTGGCCGCCGAGCTTCACCCGGGTGACGAAGACGGCGATCGTCATGTCGACCTCGCCCGCCGCGACCGGCTCGATCAGCGCCGTGGCCGTACGGGCGGTGTCGCCCAGATCGGCATCGAGGAAGAGCAGGTGCCGGGGCTCCTCGCCGTCGAGCAGGCGCACGGCGTGGGCACCGCTCTCCATGGCGGCGGCCTTGCCCCGGTTTCGGCTGTGTCGCACGACGCGGGCGCCGGCGGCCTTGGCCACCCGTCCCGTCTGGTCGACGGAGCCGTCGTCGACGACCACGACGAGGTCGACGCCGGGCAGCGCCAGGACCGCGGCCACGGTGGCCCCGATCCTGTCGCCCTCATCCTTGGCGGGAATGATCGCCGCCGTGCCGACCATCGAACACCTCCAGCGTGGTGACCCCGGGCATCAGCCGTGGGGAGGACATCATCCTTGGGAATCGGAGGTCAGCAGCTTCTCCGGCAGGGTCTCGTGCACGACGAAGACAGAGTCGAGACCTGTGACCTGCAGGATCTTGCGCACTGCGGGCCGGGGCGCCGCCACCTCCAGTGTGCCGCCCCGCTCCCGCAACCGCTTTAGCGCGGACAGCAGCACGTTCATGCCGGTGGAGTCGCAGAACTCCACCGCGGACATGTCGAGGACGACACGCATGGTCTGGCTCTGACCAAGCAGCCGGGTGAACTCGGCCTGCAGGCGAGGCGCGGTGTATAGGTCGATTTCGCCAACGATGGTCACGACGGTGTGCCCGGCATGAGATCGAGTTGAGACTTTTAGCTCCACAGCGGGCACACTATCGGCGCGAGAGCCGCTGGTCACGTTCTCTTGAACAACCCGAGTCGTCCGCCCTTTGTCCCCCGTTTCCATGTCACGGAAACCCTGAGTGCGCGAAGCTTGACACTACGCAACGACGGCTTGGCCCGAAAGGGAGGAGACCCGGCACCTCCCGATCACCGCCGCGCTACATCAGCGGCCATTGAGTCACAAGAAACGGGCTCGAACGATCAGTCAACGACCCCCTCCTGAAGGAGGGGGCTTGAAGTGCAGTAATGCGCTTTGAAGCCCTGCGTTGACCAGCCCTGGTCATCAGCTCAAGGAGGTGCATTTTGATGACTACGTCGAACACAAGATCGCAGACCGACCTTGGGGTGCTTCCTCAGCCCCAGGCTCTCGAATCCGTGGGAGCGGACACGCCCGAGGGTGGGCACGAAACGGCTCACGGACACCGCCTCGCAGCGGTATCTGGTGTTCAACCTGGGCGAGGGGAGATCGAGCAGGCCGGCACCCGGTCTACTCGGCGTCACCCCGACCCGGCTTCGGCTGGGAAGGGAGCGGGCACTCCAGCCCACCCGGTCGTGTTCGTCCTGAACAAGCACGGCCAACCGTTGCAACCCACGAGCCCTGCCTACGCGCGGAAACTCCTCCGTTCCGGCCGGGCTGTGGTTCACCGCCATACCCCATTCGTTATCCGGCTGAAAGACCGCACGGCAGCCGATTCCGTCGTGGCGGGCGTACAGGTCGGTATCGACCCCGGCTCAAAGCACACCGGCAAGAAAACCGGTGTCCACTTCGGCCGCATCGCGGTCCGCAGCACCGGCAGTTTCAACATCACCACCCGGCACGGCACGGTGCAGGGCATTCACCACCGCCACATCCGGCTGCTCCAACGAGCAGACGGCTACGGCTACACCACCCACCCAGAAGCGCGGCACCATGCCGCGTTTCCTCCCGGCCCTGAAGGACCAAGTCTCCACGCTGGTGGTAATTGATGAACACCGACCTACCCGAAGATCTCCAGCGAAAGCGGCTCCGGGAGCACCTGGAGTCCATGATCACTCGTACCGACAAGGCCACCTCGTGGCGCGACGCGGCGAGCTCACTGCGAAACCTGGTGGACCACGAGGGGCACATCCCGATCAGGACCCGCCTGTCGACCGAGGACCTGGACTTCCTTGAGGGAGCGCGTGAGGAGCTCCTCGACTTCGCCACGCTCGGCGTCAGACTGCTCGACCTGCACCGGCCGCGCGACGCGGGCGGCGTCACCAGCGACACCGCGCATCCGATCCTGCGCTGCCGCAGCTGCATGTGGCGCTGGCCGTGCCCGACGTTCCGGGCGATGGTGGAATCTCTCGGCACCACCAGGAGGCTGACCTCCTGCCAGCACGTCGAACGCGACACCGAGGGCGACGAGTGCGCGCAGATGACTCTCATGGTCGCCGTGAGACCCGAGAACCTCGATGACCTCGATGACCACGTCACGCCCGCGCCGGCCGCCGGCGGCACGGGTTCCAACGGCACGGGCGCGAACTGACCGTCCTCCGACCGTCCTGCCCCGCACCCGGGCTCGACCGTTCAACACGCGGCCGCTCAGGCGGAGAGTGACAGCCGGATCTCGAAGCGGCAGCCGGCGCCGGAGTTGACGACGCCGATCGACCCCTCGTGGGCCTCGACGATGCCTCGCGCGATCGCCAGGCCGAGGCCCGCTCCGGCGCCCTCGGCGCTGGGGGTACGGGCCGTCTCGCCGCGGAAGGCGACATCGAAGACTCGGGGCAGGTCGTCGGCCGGGATGCCGCCGCAGCAGTCGGCGACGGACAGGCAGGCGATGTCGTCCTCGGCCGAGGCACGGACCACGACGGTGCCGTCGCCGGGGGTGTGCCTGATCGCGTTGACCACGAGGTTGCGCAGCGCCCGGGAGAGTTCGGCAGCATCGGCTTGGACGGGGACCACCTGGTCGGCCTCGCCGGTCAGCCGCACCCCCTTCGCCCTGGCCAGCTGTTCGACCCCGGCCAACGCGTCGGCGACCAGATCCCCGAGGCCGATCCGGCTGCGCGACAGGCGCAGCGTCCCGGCGTGAATCCTGGACAGCTCGAACAGGTCGTCGACCATGCCCGACAGCCGGTCCACCTCCAGGCGGATCTGGCGGTGGTAGCGGCCGACGGTCTCCTCATCGGAGACCACCCCGTCCTCCAGGGCCTCGGCCATCGCCCTCATACCGGCCAGCGGAGTGCGAAGGTCGTGGCTGACCCAGGCGACGAGCTCGCGGCGGGCGCTCTCCAGTGCGCGCTCGCGCTCGTGGCCGAGCCGCAGCCGCCGATACGCCTGGTCCAGGCTCCCGGCAATCGTGCCGAGCTCGGCGGGCAACCCCTTCGGGGGGGTGAACTCCCCCGAGGGCGATACGGCGTGCACGGCGTCGACGAGCCTGCGGCTCGCCGCCACGACCCGGCGCGAGAGCACCGTCGCGACGCCCAGCCCGACCAGGCCGCCCACGACGACCACGCTGAGCACGATGTCCCTCGGCGTACCCTCGATGATCATTTTCAGGGTGATGGCGACCACTCCGCCCACCGTCGCCACGACGGTCACCACGACGACCACCGCGAGCATCACGCCGATCGACCGCTCGCGCAGCAGCCGCATCGCGCCCAGCCCGGCCAGCGCGACCAGCAGGCCCAGCCCGGCGGTGACCGCGACGATCAGCAGGATCTCGGGGATCACGGCTCCGCCAGCGGTTCGTAGCGGTAGCCGACACCCCACACGGTGACGATGCGCCGGGGAGCGGTCGGGTCGGGCTCGATCTTCTCGCGGAGGCGGCGGACGTGGACGGTCACCGTGGACGAGTCGCCGAAGGACCAGCCCCATACCTGGTCGAGCAGGGCGGCGCGGCTGAAGGCCTGGCGGGGGTTGCGCATCATGTGGGCGAGGAGGTCGAACTCGCGGGCGGTGAGCAGGACCTCGTCGCCGTGGAGCCGCACCTCGTGGGCGCCGACGTCGACCGTGAGCTCGCCGTCCCTGAGCACGCCGGTGCCGGCGGGCAGGGAGGTGCCGCGCGCCCGCCGCAGCACGGACTGTACGCGCAGGGCCAGCTCACGCGGGCTGAACGGCTTCGTGACGTAGTCGTCGGCACCGGTCTCCAGGCCGGCGACCCTGTCCAACTCCTCGCCGAGCGCGGTCAACATGATCACCGGGACCGGCCAGCGCTCCCTGAGCTTCCTGCAGACCTGGAGTCCGTCCATCTTTGGAAGCATCAGGTCGAGCACCATCAGATCGGGCGGGTTGGCCAGCGCGCGCCTGAGCGCCTCGGCGCCGTCCCCGACGCAGTCGACCGCGTGACCGTCGCGTTCCAGGTAGCGGGCCACGACCTCGGCCACCATCGGATCGTCCTCGACCACCAGAATCCGCGCGCTCATGGCCTCCACGGTAGGCCCGCGAGGGAGCGATCCCTCATTCGTGTCACCGGTCCGTAAGGACTCGATCGTTATGACCATCGTTATGATCAAGGCCCTCGCCGTTTCCCCGGCCGACGTACGGTAGAGCGCATGAGTCGTATCGTGTTCGGGGTTCTGGGCGTCCTGCTCGCGCTCTACGTGGTGTTCGGGCTCGTGCTGCCCGCCCTCTTCGGGCTGCTGAAGTTCGCGCTCGTGCTCGGGGTGATCGCCCTCGTGGTCGTCGCCGCGGTCACCGTGGTGGGCAAGTTCAAGTAGTGAACCTCCTGCTCGCCGTCCAGACCCTGGCGGTCTGGATGTTCGACGGCGGCGGTGTGCTGACGGCCGCCGCCGTGGTCGGGCTGGGCGTGCTCCTGCTCGCCTGGGCGCTGCGCCCGGCGCCCGTCACCTCGGGTACGGGGTCACGGTCACCGCTGTCCCGGCGTGACCGGGCCAGGCTGACGATGTTCGTCCGGCAGCGCGACCCCGACGCGGCCGGGAGGTCCCGGCCCAGAGCACCCTCCGCGGGCCCGGCGCCCGCGTAACCCCCGCGACTTCTCGTGACTTCTCGCGACCTCTGTGCCCACCGCGCGTGATCGCCGTGTGTCCTTCATGCGCGTGATCACTGTGTGCCCGCACAGATGTGGTCGCCGTGCGCCCACGCGCACGTGATCGCCGTGTGTCACCCGCGCACATGACCGGCAACCCCGTACATGCGTGGTCGGCATGTCCCCGGGACACCCGGCCTTCGCGCGCCGCGCACGCGTCCCGGAAAGATCCCCGCGGTTCGCGGGTGCCTTCTGCGCTGTCTTCACTCCGCTCAGAAGGGCCCTTCCATGTTCGACCCCGTCATCTCGTTCACCGCCGGCCTCATCGCCGCGCTCGCCGAGCCGTTGGGCTCGACCCCGCTCGCGATCGTCGTGTTCACCCTCCTCGTCCGGCTCACGCTGCTTCCGCTCGGTGTCATGCAGGCGAGGGGCGAGCGGGTCAGGACCCGCCTCGCGCCGGAGCTCCAGAAGCTCAGGAAGCGGTACGGCCGCGACCCCGAGCGGCTCCAGCGGGAACTGGCCGCCCTCTACGCCAGGGAGAAGACCTCACCGCTGGCCGGGTGCCTGCCGTCCGTGGCGCAAATGCCGTTCCTCATGGTGACGTACCAGGTGTTCGTCTCCTCGACGATCGCTGGGCAGGCCAACGCGCTTCTGACCCACGGGCTCCTCGGAGTGCCGCTCGGGCAGCAGTTCGCGGGCACGGTGGCCGGATTCGGACTGATCAGCGGCCCGACCATGGTGTTCGCCGGACTCTTCCTGCTGCTCGTCGCCGTGGCGTGGGTCACCTCCCGCCGGATGCGGCGCACGATGAGCGAGGACCTGCAGCCCGCGGCGCTGCGCCGGATGCTGCCCCTGCTGCCGTACGGGACGGTTCTGGTCGCCATGGTGCTGCCGCTGGCGGCGGGGATCTACCTCCTCGTCTCGACGGCCTGGACGGCCGGGGAGAAGGCGGTGCTGCACCGCCCGGCGCTCGCCGGGGCGTGAGGGGTGCCCGTCCTCGGATCCATCGAGCTCGGCACCGGCGAGGGAGTGCCGTCACACCGGCTCGACCTCCACGAAGGAAGCGCCGTCACACCCCTTCGACGCCCACGAAGGAAGCGCCGCGACATGGGGTCGGCAGCCGCGGAGGAAACACCGTCACACCGCTTCGGACACCTGCGAAAGAAGCACCGTCACACAGGTTCGGCAGCCGCGAAAGAACCGCCGTCACACCGGCTCGGCACCCGCGAAAAACCACCGTGAACGTTTCACGTTCGCCGCACCTCTCCTCGCCGGTGTCACGAGGTCAGGCCCGCTCCGCGGACCGGGACGGTAGAGGTGATCTGTTTCCGGGCGAGCGCCGGTGTGATACTTCCGGTGCCGTCCGGCCCGACGGAGTGATCACACGTCTTCGCGGAATCGCATTTCGTCCATGCCCCAGGAGGAATGATGCGCAAGACCCTGACCCTGCTCGCCTCGGCCGTGCTGGCCACCGGCCTGGCACTGTCCGTCGGCGCGGCGCCCGCACAGGCCGCCACCCTCAGAAACGTCTACTACTACGACTGGGACTGCCACCGGGTCGGAAACCTCGGCATCCAGAGCGGCTGGTGGACCTCGTACAGCTGCGTCCCCCAGTACGACAAGTGGTTCCTCTACGCATAGAGCCCGGGTAGCCGCCCACCGAACAACGCCGCCCGGCGGGCCCCGGGTGGGCGCTCGGAGATCGGGATCCCGTCCCGCCTCGTGACGTGTGAGGCGGGACGGAACACCGTCGGGAGCGTTACCCGCATTCCCTGAGGGCGGGTTCGGGGGTGGAAACACGGCCGTTACCTACCGTGTCGACCGCCGCGACCAACGCCCACACCGTGGTGATGTCTCCCTCGTGCCTGACGCCCCAGGTGGAGGCCAGATACTCGACGATTCCGAGTCCTCGCCCTCCCAGGGAGGAGAGCGCCGGGCGTCCCGCCCGCGGTTCGGTGGCGGCGCCACCGTCACTCACAGCGACTTCGACATGCTCCTCGGTCCAGCGCCATGACACCCTGATCTGCCCTGATGGCAGGGGGTGGGCGTGACGCAGCGCATTGCTCAGCAGTTCGCTGACCACGAGCACCGCGTCATCGATGGCGGACTCGTACACACCCCGTTCCTGCAGGTCAGAGCAGAGGCGTTGGCGTGCGACAGCGACGCTGGACGGTGCATACGGCAACAGAACGACGCTCGACGCACTCACCTCCCCGTATGCCTGTTCCCCCCTGAGGAACTCACCCCAGTACGACCGAAATGCCCCGTTAGATAGTCTTGGAAACCGCACACCAACTACAGCTTGTGCACATTCGACAATAGATCAGCACATCCGTTACCGGCTCGTTACCGCTTCGGCGTGTCGATCAGGTAAGAGCGTTCGGCGTGTCGGCAATACGAAGAGCCAACCTCATCCGGGTGCCGCCCGAGGGGCGCGGATGCGCCGTGACCTCCCCTCCCTGGGCCCGCGCGAGGCTCCGCACGATGTAGAGGCCGAGGCCGACCCCGCCGAATCTGCGGCGGTCACCGCTGTCCGCCTGAACGAAACGTTCGAAGACGCGCTCCCGGCTGGCGGGGGCGATCCCCACGCCCTCGTCGTCCACGACCAGCACCACCCGGTCGCCGTCCACCCACGCCTCGACCCTGATCAGGCCACCGTCCGGCGAGTACTTGAAGGCGTTCTCCAGCAACTGGGCCAGCAGGATGTCGGTGGCCAGCGCGTCACCGGACACCGGGGGCAGGTCGTCGGGGACGGCGACCTCGATGCGGTGCAGGTCCGACAGGATCGGCAGGCCCAGCGTGGCACCCCGTACCAGCTCGGCCAGGTCGAAACCCTCGATCCTGAGCATGAGCTCTCCGGCCCCGGCGCGCGAGCCCAGCAACAGGTGGTCCATGAGCTGGCCGAGGGAGCGGGCCCGCTCGGCGATGGTGTGCACGGCGGCACGGCGCTCGGCGTCTGTCATGCCGTCCCAGCGGCTGTCGAGCGTGCTGGCGAAGCCTCGGACCACGGTGATCGGCGTGCGCAGCTCGTGGCTGGTGGTGGCGAGGAAGAGGTCCTTGGCCTCCTCCAGCTCCTTCGCGCGGGTGACGTCGCGAAAGTCGACCACGATCTCGCCCGTCTCCACGATCTCCGCGCAGAGCACGTCCAGCCAGGTGCCCGACGGCAGCTGGATGCCGAGCTTGTCCCCGGGGCTCGGCAGCTCGAACGGCGGCGGCCCGCCGATCACCTCTGTGGCGTGGAAACCGGTCAGCTCGCTCGCGGCCGGGTTCCACCGGACGACCCTGCCCGCGCCGTCGAGGACCGCGATGCCGTCGGCGCTGGCGTCGAACACCGCCCGCTCGTGGGCCCGCTGGCGTACGGCCTCCTGGTAGGCCATCGCGTTGCCCACGGCGATGCCCGCGTGACCGGCGAGGAGCTCCAGCAGCTCCAGCTCCAGGTGGCTCACCTTGCGCTTGGCGAACAGCGCGTACAGCGCACCGTACGGCCGCCCGCCCATGGCGGCGAGGCCGAGGGCGATGGTGTGCAGGCCGGGCAGCCGCGACCAGATCAGCTCGTCCAGGCGGTTCTGGTCGCCGGTCTCCAGCAGGACGGTCCTGCCCTCGCGCAGCAGCCTGCCGACCAGGCTGGTGCGAAGGTCGGCGGTGGAGTCGCGTATCGAGTCGGGAAGGTTGTGGCAGGCCACGAGCCTGAGTTTGTCGCCCTCGATCAACACGAACCCGCCCGCCTCGGCCCCGGTCAGCTCGGCGAGGCTCGCCGCGATCCGGTCGAGCACGGCGGGCAGCTCCAGCTCGGCGTTGATGTCGGCGACCACGTCGGTGAGCCTGCGGACGAGCTGTGCCCTGCGGGTGCTGCGCTCGTTGGCGGTCTCGTCGGTCTGGGCCAGGTGGTAGACGCTGACGTAGCCGAGGAGGGCGCCGTCCGGCGAGGACAGCGCGCCGGTGTCGACCCGCACGTCGATCAGGCTGCCGTCGCGGCGAAACCGCTTGGTCCTCAGCGAGACCTCACCGCCGGTGCGGACCTTCTCCAGGACCGCGTTGTGCTCGGCCGTCAGCTCCTCGGGGACCACCGGCGCCCGGCGCCCGACGATCTCCTTCGCCGACCAGCCGAAAAGGCGCTCGGCGGCGGGATTCCAGGCGAGCACCGTCTGCTCGCGATCGATGGCGACGATCGCGTTGGGCGCCGCGGCGACGACCTCACGGCCGATACCGCCGTCACTGCCGGCCCTGTAATCCACCACAGACCCATAGTGCCGTCTCAACCGGCCTGATCTTGGCACTTTCGTCCCGCACGTGTTGCCACTGGCCGGGCGATCCGTCCGATACTCTGCGGTCACCACACACCTGGATACGAAAGGGTGGGGCCATGTCATCCGGCGACATCGATGCATTGCTACGGGTGACCTCGCCCGACTACGTCGGCACGAGCCATCCCGACATCGCGTTCGGCACGCTCGACGGCCCGCTGGGGCGTCTCACCCTCGCGGTGACGGGCAGGGGTGTGGTGGCCTGCAGCTACGAGGACGAGAACGTCGTCTTCGAACGGATCAGCAGGGAGGTCGGCACGTTCATCGGGCCGGACGCCCGGCGGCTCGATCCCGTCCGCCGGGAGCTGGACGCCTACTTCTCCGCCAGGCTCCGCGCCTTCACGACACCGGTCGACCTGCGCCTGGCGACCCAGTTCTCCAGGACCGTCCTGCAGATGATGCTCGCGGTGCCGTACGGGACGGTGACGACCTACCGCGAGATCGCCGAGCGGATCGGCAGGCCGCGGGCGCTGCGCGCGGTCGGCAACGCGCTGGGCAGCAACCCGGTGTGCGTCATCGTGCCGTGCCACCGGGTCGTCGAGAGCGAGGCCGTCCTGGGCGGGTACGCCGGAGGATCCGCCGCCAAGGAACGCCTGCTGCGCATCGAGTCCACCGCCATGGCCCGCGATCCCGGCGGCGCGTAGACCGCCTCGCCCACTCGGCCGCCCCTCTCCGTCCGGCCGAAGGCGTACGCTCCCGTGCGACAGAAAGCCGTACGCCCTCGTATGCCCCGACCGGAAACCGCACGGCCGGCACGGTCAGGAGCGGCGCCGGAGCGCGCCGAGGGCCAGGGTGGCGAGACCCGCGACGAGGAACGCGCCGACGGACGCGCTCATCCACGGCTGCGGGACGAAGCCGAGCGCGTCGCGGACGCCGTTCCAGAACGAGGTCCACCACGCGACCTCCGGAGCGGTCGGCAGTGCGGCGAGCATCCACCACGTCACGAAGCCCAGCACCCACGCGACCACCATGAGCGGGCGCGAGGGCGCGGTCTCCGAGGTGTCCCAGCGATCGGCGCCGCCGAGCAGGAAGTAGTCCGCGGCGAGCACCGCGAACATCGGCACGAATACCGCTCCGATGAGCCCGAGGAAGCCGGTGTAGGTCTCGGCGTTGACGAAGATCGCGAGCAGGGTGACCAGCACGCCGATGGCGACGGAGATGATCCGGCGGTCCAGCCTGGGCAGCAGGTTCTGCAGCGACATCGCGGTGGAGTAGACGTTCACGAACGACTGGTCGGTCTCGCGCAGCACCAGGATGCCGAAGAACAGCGGGCCGAGCGCCGCGGCGACGAAGGGGTCCCAGACCTGGTTCGGGTCGTTGCCGACCAGTGCGAGCGCCGCGATGCCGAGGACGAGGCAGGCCACCTGGGCGATCGTGTAGCCGCCGACGACCCCGGTGAACGCGGCCCTGCCGGAGCGGGAGAAGCGGGCGAAGTCCGCCGCGACCGGCACCCACGAGACCGACAGCGCGATCACGTAGTCGACCGCGGGGGCGAACGCCTCCCAGGATCCGCCTCCGATCGCCGGTCCCCGCTGGAAGAGCGCGACTGTGAACCAGATCATCGAGATCACCACACCGGCGGTGACGTACCTGCGGAGCAGGCGAACCGCTCCCAGCGGCCGGATGGTGAGCGCGGTGGTGATCACCCCCGCGACGACCACCCAGACCGCGTAGGGCACCTCGACACCGAAGGACCCGGCGATGGCCTGGGCGCCCTGGGCGATCACCCACAGCTCGAAGGCCCCCCAGCCCAGCATCTGGATGATGTTCAGCACGGTCGGCAGGTAGGAGAGCCTGGCCCCGAAGAGGCCTCGCAGCAGGACCATCGCCGGAGCGCCGGTCCGCTGCCCGGGAATCGCGGCCAGGCCGACCATCGCGGTACCGATGACGCTGCCCACGACGGCGGCCAGGATCGCGGCCACGAAGCTCAGCGGCCGGTCGCCGAGCGGGTTGATCAGGGCGATCGCACCGGAGAACCCGAGCAGGCTGACTCCCAGGTTGGCCCAGAGCGCGCCCTGGTCGAGCACGCCGAGGGCCTTGGGAGGAGCCTCGCCGAGCGTGAGGGGCGCCTCGACCGCCCCTGAGTCTCCGGGATCGCCGGAGCCCTTGGTGGAATCAACGGCGGCAGACGTCATCGCGCACACTCCCTACGCCGGCATTACCCGGACAGGTTCATGCGGTCGGCGACAGCTGTAGTCGCCCTCTCAGCCTGGTTGCCCCAAGCTCCCGCGTTGGTTGACACGCAAAGCCGGGATCACCCCAGCTCGCGCCCTCATGATGCACCATTCGCCCGTGTTCGGCCAGTGCCGGGTTCGCGCGAACGTCTCATGAGACGAGTCCGTAGACGTCCGCAGAAGTACAGCTACGTACGTAGCGGTAGCTGTACTTCCTGGCTGTACGGCAACCGTCTGACCTCTAGGTCTAGAGGGATATCCCTCTAGTGAACCGCGCCGGGATTGCTGGAGGCTTCATCGGTTGGAAAGGATGAAGCTCATGTCAGGTCGATCTGGTTCGTCGCACCCCGCCCAGCGTCGGTATCCGCCGGAGTTGAAAGAGCGGGCGGTTCGGATGGTGCAGGAGGCAACCGCGCAGTCCGGGGAGTCGTTCGGCGTCATCACCCGCGTTGCCCGGCAGTTGGGCATCGGGTCAGAATCGCTGCGCAACTGGGTCAAGCAGGCCGAGATCGACGGCGGTCAGCGGCCCGGGACCAGCACCGATGAGGCCAAGCGGATCGCCGAGCTGGAGCGCGAGGTTCGCGAGCTGCGCCGTGCCAACGAGATCCTCAAGGCGACATCGGCTTTTTTCGCCAGGGAACTCGACCCTCGACCGCCCAGATGAACGCCTTCATCGACGCGCACCGCGACCAGTTCGGCGTCGAGCCGATCTGCCGGGTCATGCAGGCCGCGCCCTTGACATACTACGCAGCCCGCACCCGGCCGCCGTCTGCGCGAGCAGTACGCGATGACCGGCTCAAAGCGGAGATCACCCGCATCTACCAGGACAACTACTCCTGCTACGGCGCCCGCAAGATCTATCGGCAGTTGCAACGCGACGGGCGGGTGGTCGCCCGGTGCACGGTCCAGCGACTGATGAGCGAGCTGGGCATCGCCGGACTGGTCCGTGGCAAGACCCGGACAACCACCACCGCCGGCGGCCAGGGCGAACGACCGGCCGATCTGGTCAGCCGCAACTTCTACGCGCCGGCGCCGAACCGGCTCTGGGTCGCCGACCTGACCTACATCCGCACCTGGTCGGGCTGGGTATACGCGGCGTTCGTCATCGACGTCTACTCCCGGATGGTCGTCGGCTGGCAGATCGCCACCCATCTACGCACCGATCTGGCCCTGGACGCTGTGGAGATGGCCATCTGGCGTCGCAACCACACCCAGTCCGCGGATCTGTCTGAACTGGTTCATCACTCCGACCGCGGGGCGCAATATCTGTCTATCCGCTACACCGAGCGCTTGGCCGACACCGGCGCGGTCGCTTCTGTGGGCAGTCGCGGCGACTCCTACAACAACGCTCTGGCCGAATCCTTCAACGGTCTGTTCAAAGCCGAGCTGATCCGCCGCTACGGTCCCTGGAGGAGCATGGACGACGTCGAGTTGGCGACGCTGGAATACCTCGACTGGTTCAACCATCGCCGTTTGCACACCGCCTGCGGCAACATCCCGCCCGCAGAGTACGAAGCGATCCACTACCGTCACCAACAGGCCGCACCCATCGCGGCAGAAACCAAGTAGCCGAGTTTCCACGAAACCCGGCGCGGTTCATAGAGACGCGCGGCGCCCTGTCGAGCACTGGAATCCCAAGCGGCGTCGGCACTGCTGCGCGGTCGGCCAGTGCTGTGGCCAGAGGCTTTCCGAGGCCACGGCGCAAAAGGCCGTGAAGATTCTCCGTAGCCTTCTGTCCAACGCGATCACGGAGGAGGTCATCACCAAGAATGTCGCGACCGCGCTCCGCCTTCCCACCCTGCGCAGGCGTAAGGACAAGGCGTGGTCGGTGGACGAGGCGCGGCTGTTCCTGGAGAACTCGCGCAACGAGGCTGATCCGCTTTATGCGGTGTACGTCCTCATCCTCGTTCTGGGCCTACGCAAGGGCGAGGTGCTGGGGCTCGATTGGAAGTATGTGGACCTGGACGCCGGGGATTTGTACGTCGGCGAACAGCTGCAAAGGGTCCGTAATCGCCTGCTTCGGAGCGGTGAAGACCGACGATTCCGAAGCGCCGCTTCCCCTGCCCGGGATCTGCCTTGCCGCCCTGAAGCTGCGCAGGCAGCAGCAGGACCACGACAAAAGGGAAGCCGCGGGGCAGTGGCAAGAAACGGGCCTGGTCTTCACCTCTCCTCTGGGGAAGGCAATGGACCCGACGAAGTTCAACGGCCGGTTCGATGCTCGCGTGGCGAAGGCGGGCGTACGCCGGATCACCGTGCACGGCATGCGCGGGACGTGCGCAACCCTACTGGCCGCCCTCAACGTTCATCCTCGCGTAGCCATGCGGGTTCTCCGTCACAGCAACATCAAAATGACCATGGAGGTCTACACCGACGCCACCGACGAAGCCACCTGCGAGGCGCTAAAGAAACTTAGTAGCGCCCTCGATCAGAGGGGACCTTAGAAGAAGATTCAAATGACAGCCAAAGACCATGGCTATTTGATAAATTGTTCCACCAATAGCTGAAGAGCGGTTCCCAGCAAAGCGCCGAGCGCCACAAATAGCCACTGGGACCTCTTTGATCTATCGTCGATCGCTTTAATGAGGGGATCGGCGCGAGCTGCAACAAGACGCTCAATTGCCTCGACAGCATCACGCTGCGTTTGAGCATATTCTCGATCTCTCTCAGCTCGTTCGCGACTCTCCTTGGCTTGTCGGGTCAAATCTTTGGCTATCTCTGCTCTCGCTTGAATCTCGTTTTGCAGTAGAGCAACATCGGCCGCCGCCTTTATTAGATGCTCCGTAGCAACGGAAAATCTTTCACCCAGGTCATCTTCGGTCGGCACACTGATTTGCTTGAGTTCCTGAGCGTAACCTTCAATACGAAGTACTCGTACAACTACTGCCGCCATACTGAATACCATTAAAGCATTAACGATACTATAATCTATACTGTCGCTCACAAATACAAGAACACCGAAAGATAAATTCACTACTCCTATCACTCCAGTACTGGCCCTACTTGCAATACGATTAGCAATAGCGAGCACAGGGGAGCCGGATGTCCCGACTTCGCCCTTCCGTGACAGCGGTCCTATCAATACCAGCGCGAGCATGAATAATATAATCGCTTGATACATGTTGCCTGGAAGAAAGTCTGCCAAAACTGCCATTAGCGAAAACGTGGCAGAGATGCCAAAAATAATTGCTATTGCAACTTTTCTTGATTTCACAGTATCGAGCAGTTTGGTGTCCACAGCTGTCTATCGCGCGAAACCGTGCCCGTGTTGCACGTTTGGCCGGTCCACTCTGCGGGGCAGTCCAAAACTTGAGCCAGAAGGGAGCGGGATCCCGCGGTCAAGGGGGCGGAATCCCGCGACAAAGATCACCGAAATTCTCAGGGGCGAAGGATCAAGGACAGCGTGCACATCTCATGACTATTGCTGTACTTCGTAGCCGTACGAGGGGACAAACGGCCCTCTACCCATACATGATTAGCCTCTGACCTGCGCTGCAGCGGCGGTGCACGTAAGCGCAGCACCATCCGGACAGGTTCATGCGGTCGGCGGCGCGTCGGAGGGTTCGAGACCCTCTGCGTGATTCCGCCCTCTCAGCCCGGTTACGCCCGAGCTCCCGCGGTAGACATTCGCCCCGATTATGTCATTCATTCCTTTCCTAGGAAGGGCTCCCCCTCGCGTCCCCTTCAAGGGCTTCCCCTCGCCCGGTGCGTACGGCTCAGGCGACGAAGGGGTCCTGGCCGCTCTCGGCGATCATCGGGCGTCCCGCGCCGTCCCAGGACCGCATGCCGCCGCCGACGTTGATCGCGTCCCAGCCGACGTGGTTGAGCCAGGCGGCGGCGTTCGCGGAACGGCCGCCGACCCGGCAGACCACGTAGACGGGTGTGTCCTTGGGCACCTCGTCGACCCGCGCCTGCAGCTCGCCCAGGGGGATGTGGACGGCGCCGGGCGCGTGCCCGGCACGCCACTCGTCGTTCTCACGTACGTCGAGCAGGAACGCGTCTTCCGGCACGGCCTGCACCTCAACTTCAGGAACACTCATGCGCTCATTGTTCCAACGTCCCCCACCGGATGGGGCGCGAAGCCGCTCGGACGCCCGCATCCGGACCTTCAATTTCCCCTGATAGCAGGCTAATTGGGGACATCCAGCCTGCCGAATTGTCCGTTCACCGGCGGGGCGGGGAAGCCGTTCACCGAGGGCGGCTGGGAGCGTCCCACGGAGAACCGATAATCCGGCAGATCGGCGGAGGGCGGAAGGACCCGGCCGCCGGAGGCGTTCACCCACGTTCCGCTGTCAGGGAACGTCCCAGAAGGCGAGTTCGTGAGCCATCCCCTCGGCGAACAGCTTCCCCGCCCTGCCGGGGTCCGGTGCCACCTCGTCGATCATCACCGCGATGCGCTCGGTCAGCTCGGTGAAGGCGGGGTGTGCGTAGGTGTCCACCCAGGCGCGGTAGCGGGGCTCCTCAGGAGGGTTCTCCGCCAGGACGCGTCCGAGCGTGGAGTAGCCCCACATGCAGGGGTAGAGCGCGGCCAGGCCGTCGGCGTAGACGGCCGCGGAGTCGAGTAGGAAGGAGGTGTACGCCGCGCAGGCCGGACCCTTCCTCGCGCCGCCGAGGTCGGCGTCGAACTCGGCCGACAGCGACCGGTGCAGGCTCAGTTCCTCGTGGAAGGTGGCGTGCGCCAGGTCCACCAGGTCGCCCAGATGCCCGTCCGGAGCCTGCCACGCGAGTCGCGAGAAGACCCGGACGTAGTCGAGCAGGAACAGGTAGTCCTGTTCCAGCCACGACCGGAAGACCGGCTCCGGCAGGTCTCCCCGCGCGATGCCCACCACCGTCGGGTGGGCGAGCTGCGCCTCGACGAGCGGGCGGCCGATCGCATGCAGTTCCTCAGAAACCCTCATGGGTCGGAGATTGTGTCAGGTCAGGGCGGCGGCGCCGAAGGAGACGCTGAAGCGCTTGCACCAGATGGTGACGGACCTCAGGCTGTCGAGGTCGGCGCCGGCGGGAATGGCGTAGTTGGCGTTGCCTCTGTTTCCCTTCAGGTCACCGAGTTCGAGGTGCTTGCCGTCGTCCAGGTTGAACCATCCCGCGGTGCCCTCCTTGACGGGCTGATCGCTGAGCCAGACCCGCAGGTCCGGCCCGTCGGAGGTGTTCAGGTCCTCGATCCGCAGGACCCGGCTCCCGTCGGGCAGCTCCAGCACCCTCGCCCTGCCCTCGGTCTTGTGCTCGTGGGAGATGAACGTGCCCTTGGACAGGGTCTTCGGCTCCCGAGCGGGCACGGAGGATTCGGAGGGCGCAGCGGACGCGGAGGACGTCGAGGGCGCAGCGGACGTCGAGGGCTCGCCCTGCGGGGTGGCCTCGGCTCCGGGTGGCGCGGTCGCCACGGGCAGCGCCTCGTTCACCTCGACGACGGTGAACAGGCGCCACGGCTGGAACAGGTACAGCGCGACACCGAGCGCGACGGCGCCCAACGCCAGGACGCCCCAGGTGACGGGGTGTCGGAGCAACCTCTTGAATCTCATGGGATACCTCCGGCGTCGAGTCCTGCGGCTTCCGGCCACGGGGAGAAAGCCGAGATGTCCCTCCGGCCTCGACGCCGACGCTATCCGCGGCACCGCCCTCGATCGATTACGGACTGCTTACAACCGCGAAGTCCTCGCCTCGCTCCCGCGTGACACGACGGCGCTGACCGCCTCGGCCCCGCCGCCCCTCGGCGTCTCGCCCCGCTCCCGCGTGACACGACGGGACTCCCCGGTCTCCGAAGGACGCGGTCCGATCGCCTCCGTTCGACGTCCGGCATCGTTGTCCGATGCGGGACGAGCAGGCCGCGGAGCGCGAAACCGAGTTGGGCCGACGCCCCAGGAAGACCGGGGAGGAGGTCACTTGCCGAGGGCGTCCTTGGGGACGGGCTTGTCCTGGGCGAGGGCCTCGAACATGCGCAGGGCCTTCTCCCGGTCCCACTTGACGACGGACTGGCCGTCGATGGTGGGCAGGGAGCCGATGGGCACGACCGTGGTGATCGGGTCGCCGCCCATGGCGAGGCCGAGGGAGAGCAGGTCGAACGCGCCGGTCTCCTCGCCGACGGTCACCGAGTCGGCCGCGCTCAGCGCGAGCGGGACGGAGGTGAAGGGGTTGATCAGGACGCCGGGGCTCGCCGCCTTCTTCACCACCGCGGAGAAGAACTGGCGCTGGCGCTGGGTCCTGTCGAGGTCGGGGATCGTGCCGGTGGCGCGGGTGCGGACATAGCCGAGGGCCGTCCCGCCGTCCATGGTCTGCAGGCCCTTCTTCAGGTTGATCCCCGCCTTGGGATCCTTGATCGCCTGCTTGACGTTGATCTCGACCCCGCCGATGGCGTCCACGATGCCCACGAAGCCGCCGAAGCCGATCTCCATGTAGTGGTCGATGCGCAGCCCGGTGACCTGCTCCACGGTCTTGGGAAGCAACTGCTGGCCGCCCTTGAAGGCGTAGGCGGCGTTGAGCTTGTTGCTGCCGTGGCCGTCGATCGGCACGTACGAGTCACGCGGGAGGCTGACCAGGGTCGGGCGGTCGTCGCCCTCGGGGATGTGCAGCAGCATCATCGTGTCGGTCCTGCGGCCCACCGCCTTGCCTGTGGCGAGCTTCTTGCGCTGGGCCGCGGTCAGGCCCTCGCGGCTGTCGGAGCCGACCAGCAGCCAGTTGGTGCCGGGGGTGTCGGCGGGACGGCCCTCGTAGTCGGTGAGCGCCTCGACCCGGGTCAGCCGCGAGTTGACCGTGAAATACCCGACGACGGTCAGGAGGAGCAGCACGACGACCAGTCCGGCGAGGATCCGCACGGCGAGCCTTCCGGGACGCTTCGGCCGCCAGGCGGGCATGCGCGACGCGAACCCGCCGCCCTGGCCGCCGGAGCCCCCGCCCGAGCCCCCCGGCTGGGCCGAGGGGGCGTTCAGCGGCCTGACCGGGCCGGAACCCGATCTGGCTTTGCCGTACACCCGCCCGCCTCCCCGGGAGGGCGGCACCTCGCGCGAGGACGCCTCCTGCCGGACGGGCGTCTCCCGGGAGGAGGCCGACGCCCCCCGGACGGGCGTCCCCGGGCCGCCGGGCGAGGGGTAGGCGGGCTGCCCGGCCGCTCTCGACGGCACGGGCCCCGGCGTGGGCGATCGCAGCGCGCGGGTGCGGTCGTCGTCTTCGGGCCTGTCAGCCACGTCTTGTCCCGCCACTTCTCGATCTCATGGTGAAAACGTCATTATCGACGCTACGTCGTGGCTCAGGAACCTGCCGCGAGGCGGCCAAGGTTTCCCTATGTAAAAGTACTCAGACAGGTGGTTAGCGACCAACAATGCGATCGTCGGCCGATCCGGAAACATTGACCCCCACCCGGATCGTTACGGTAGAGGACCACCTCTGCTCGAAAGGATGATCGTGTCCACTCCGGACTCGTGGAATATCTGCCCGTGCGAACGCACGGGCACCACTGAACCAACCGGGAGAGCCGCCCGGTGAACACGGCTTTGGGCCTTCTGGCCATCCTCCTCCTCACCTTCGCCACCGGTTACTTCGTCGCCCAGGAGTTCGCCTTCGTCGCGGCGGACCGGGGTGTGCTGCGTGAGCAGGCCGACTCCGGCGACGCGGCCGCGGCACGGGCGCTGGAGGTGACGAAACGGCTGTCGTTCATGCTGTCGGGCGCGCAGCTCGGCATCACCGTGACCGCCCTGCTCGTCGGCTTCCTCTCCGAACCCGCCATCGCCACGGTCATCCGTCCCTGGCTGGAGGACGCGGGAGTACCGTCGGGGGCCGTGCCCGGCATCGCCGTGGCGCTCGCCGTCACGATCGCCACCGTGATCCAGATGGTCTTCGGCGAGCTGGCCCCCAAGAACCTGGGCATCGCCCGTCCCGAGCCCGTGGCGAAGTTCCTCGCCCGCTCGACGTTGATCTACCTGCGGATCGCCGGACCGGTCGTCCGGCTGTTCGACTCCGCCGCCACCGGCCTGCTGCGCCGGGTCGGCGTGGAGCCGGTGGAGGAGATCGAGCACGGCGCGAGCCCCGAGGAGCTGTCGCGGATCATCTCCGAGTCCGCCACGGCGGGTGACCTGCCGCCGAGGCTGTCGGAGCTGCTGGAGCGGGCTTTGGAGTTCGGTGACCGCACCGCGGAGGACGTGATGGTGCCGCGCCCCCGCCTCGTGCTGCTCAGGGACGACCGGCCGATCTCCGACCTGGTCGACGCCGTCCGCAGGCATGGTCACTCCCGCTACCCGGTGCTCTGCAACCAGAACGGCGACGACGTGGTCGGCGTCACCGGCGTACGCGAGCTGCTCAAGTCGGGGCTGACCGACGGCAAGCTGGAGGAGATCACCCGTCCCGCGCTCCTGGTGCCCACCTCGTCACCGCTGCCTCTCGTCCTGGAGCGCATGCGCACCGCCCGCGACGACCTGGCGTGCGTCATCGACGAGTACGGCGGCCTGGCCGGCGTGGTGACCATCGAGGACCTCGCCGAGGAGCTCTTCGGCGAGCTCATCGACGAGAACGACCCGGAGCCCGCGGGGGTCGTCGTGGGCGAGGAGGGCACGTGGGACCTGCCGGGCACGCTCCGGCTGGACGAGATCGAGCGGGCCATCGGGCTGCAGCTCCCCGAGAGCGACGACTACGACACCGTCGCGGGCCTGGTGCTCGCCACCCTCGGCCGGATGACCGAGCCCGGTGACGAGGCGACCGTCACGCTGACGCCGCGGCACGATCCCCTGGAGAGCGACGACGTCGACGAGGAGGAGGCGGTGCTCACGGTGCTCTCCGTGCACCGCAGGGTCCCCGAGTGGGTTCGGCTGTCGCTCAACACGTCGCGGGAGACCGATGGCGACCAGGGCACGGAGACGAGACCCGGGAAGACCGGGGATGAGGAAGAGCCGGAGATGAACGCGCCGCGGATGATCCAGCGTGGCCCCGAGCCGCCCATGATCGAGCGGAGCGGGGTGAGGCGGCGATGAGCACCGTCTCCGCCCTTCTGCTCGGTGTGGCCCTGCTGATCGGCAACGCCTTCTTCGTCGCCGCCGAGTTCGCGGTGATCTCGGCCCGCAGGCACCGCCTGGAGGAGATGGCTGGCAAGGGCGGCCGGTTCACCCGGCTCGCCGCCCGCGCCGCCGTGCGCGGCAGCAGGGAGCTCTCCCTGATGCTGGCCGGAGCCCAGCTGGGCATCACGCTGTGCTCGCTCGGCCTCGGCATGGTGACGGAGCCGGCCATCGAGCACCTGCTGGAGCCGGTCTTCGGCGCGGTCGGCCTGCCAGAGTCGCTGCGGGTCGCCGTCTCGCTCGTGATCGCGCTGGCGTTCGTCACCTTCCTGCACATGGTGATCGGCGAGATGGCCCCCAAGTCGTGGGCGCTCACCCACCCGGAGACCGCGGCGATGGGGCTGGCCCTGCCGTTCCGCGGCTTCACCTGGCTCATGAGGCCGGTGCTCGCCGCGCTCAACGGCCTGACGAACGGGATCCTGAGGCTGTTCGGGGTGGATCCCAAGGACGAGCTGGCCACCACCAGGACCCCGGTCCAGCTGGCGATGCTGGTCGGCGAGTCGGGCCGGATGGGCCTGCTCGACCGCGACGAGCACGACCTGCTCACCCGGGCCCTGCGGGTTCACCAGCAGCCGGTGGAGCGACTGATGCTGCCGCTGGAGAAGACCACCTCGGTGCCCACCGACGCGACGAGCGAGCAGATGCGCCAGGTCGCCGCACGCGACGGGCACCTGCGCATGCTGGTCACCTCCGGCAGGCCGGGCGACGTCCTGGGCGTGGTGCACGTCAGGGACATCCTCGTCCGGCCGGAGGCGAGCCCCGCCGAGCTCGCCCGCCCGGTGCCGCGCCTGGACAAGGCCACCACGATCCCCGACGCGGTCTCCACGCTCCAGGACGCCCACGCGCACCTGGGCCTGGTCACGGAGAACGGCGGCGAGGTGGTCGGCATGGTGAGCCTCACGGACCTGCTCGGCGAGGTCCTGGACGTGCGGGTGCTCGCGGCCCGCTAGCGGCCCCCTGACTCGCGGCCCGCCGACCGGCGGGGACCGACGGGAGCCGACAGGACCGGTCTCGGGATCGGCGGGAGACGGCATGGGCCGGGGAAAGATTCTTTCCCCGGCCCATGTTCTCTGTCAGCGTAATCCGAGCACCCGACGAACCCCTGCAAGTCATCCGAAAGTGATCAGCAAGCACGGCAGGGTAGAAGGGTGAGGCATGCCGTAGTGGGCCAAAAACCACAAGACCCATGCGTAACCCCTGAGACTTCTCTATAACGGAGCGAGCGACTATCTTGATCGATGATCCACTCGGTCCGGCACGAGACCTTACGGACGGCTCAGATGAATACGCGGTTTCCCGGAAAGCGACAAAACCCCGGTCGCGATGCTCGCATGACCGGGGTGGTGATCTTGTGGGCGAGGAGGGATTTGAACCCTCACGTCCTTTCGGACACACGGACCTGAACCGTGCGCGTCTGCCGTTCCGCCACCCGCCCTTGTTGGGTGCGGTCGAAACATTAGCACGAATCGGCCGGTACCCATGAACCCGGATACGATCCTCCTAGATGCGGAAGCGGGCAGCTGGGTGCGAGAGAGCGAGGAACGAGCCAACGAGCCCCCAAGCGGCCGCGACCAGATAGACGGAGGAGGGGAGGTACCCGATGGGAGTCCTTCAGCGTTTCGAGCGGAGGCTCGAAGGCTTGGTCGAGGGGGCCTTTGCGCGGGCGTTCAAATCTGACCTTCAGCCGGTAGAGGTCGCCAGTGCGGTCCAACGGGAAATGGACGAGCGGGCGGCGATCGTCGCCCAGGGCCGCACTCTCGTGCCCAACGACTTCGTGGTCGAACTGTCCACGACCGACAGCGAGCGGTTGGAGGTCTACTCCGACAGCATCAGCCACGAGCTGGCCAACCTCGCCAGGGAGTACGCCAAGGAACAGGGCTACTCCTTCGTGGGACCGGTCAGGGTCCGCTTCGAGACGGCCGACGACCTCGCGGTCGGCCTGTTCCGCATCCGCTCGGGCGTGATCCGCGGCGCGACGGTCGAGCAGGACGAGATCCGCACCCCGGTGAGCGACGTGCCCCCCGCGCGGTCTCACGCCTTCGGGGGCCGCCCCCGCCTGCTGGTCTCCACCCAGGACGACCCGCAGGGCCAGCGGTCCTTCGATCTGACAACACCGGTGACCCTGCTCGGCAGGGGCACCGACTGCGATCTACGGCTGGTCGACCCGGGTGTGTCCCGGCACCACGCCGAGCTGCGAGTGGAGGGTCCCTTGGTCGCGCTCGTCGACCTCGGCTCCACGAACGGCACCTTCGTCAACGGCCAGCCGGTTCGCCGGGTCGAGCTCCAGAACGGCACTCGTGTGACGCTGGGGCGAACGACCCTGGTTTTCCGGCGCGATTAAAGGTAAACAGACGGTCCATGTCCGAGCTCACGCTGCTGCTGATCCGGCTCGCCTTCCTCGCGGTGCTGTGGTTCTTCGTGATTGCCGCGGTCGGTGTGATCCGGACAGACTTGTTCGGATCACGCACGGCCGCCGCCGTCCCCGCGCGCAAGGCCCCCAAGCCGGTGAAGCCCGCGGCCAAATCCAGAAAGGGGGAGCCACGGGAGATGATCGTTACCGGTGGCCCCCTCCAAGGCACCACCATTACCCTCTCGGAGACGCCCATCACCATCGGCCGGGCGAACGACGCGACGCTGGTAGTCAGCGACGACTACGCCTCCAGCCGGCACGCCCGGCTCTTTCCCCAGGACGGTCAGTGGATCGTGGAAGATCTCGGCTCGACCAACGGCACGTATCTCGACCGCTCCAAAGTCACCCGTCCGACTCCGGTGCCGCTCGGTGTTCCGATCCGCATCGGTAAGACCGTCATCGAATTGCGCAAATGACCATCGCACTCCGTTACGCCGCCCGCTCCGACGTCGGCCTCCTCCGCGAAGGCAACGAGGACTCCGCCTACGCCAGCGGCCGCCTGCTCGCCGTCGCGGACGGCATGGGCGGCCACGCACACGGCGAGGTGGCCAGCTCGGTCGCCATCGCCGCGATGTCCTCGCTCGACGTGGACGCCCAAGGGGGTGACCTGCTCAGCGCCATCGAGGCCGCGGTACGCGACGCCAACCGCAAGCTGCACGAGATGGTGGGCCGCGATCCCAGCCTCAAGGGCATGGGCACCACCCTCACCGCCATGCTCTGGTCGGGGACGAGGGTCGCCCTGGTCCACGTCGGCGACTCACGGGCCTACCTGCTGCGCGCCGGAGAGCTCTACCAGATCACGCACGACCACACCCTCGTGCAGTCACTGGTGGACGACGGCCGCATCACCCAGGACGAGGCCGCCACCCATCCACAGCGGTCGATCCTGCTGCGGGCGCTCGACGGCAGCGGTGAGGTCGACCCCGACCTGTCCCTGCGCGAGGCCCAGGTCGGCGACCGCTACCTGCTCTGCTCCGACGGCCTGTCCGGGGTGGTGAGCGCCGAGACACTGCACCACACGCTCTCCACGATCGAAGACCCGGAGGGGGTGGTCCGCACCCTCATCGACCTGGCCAACCGTGGCGGCGGTCCCGACAACATCACCTGCGTCCTCGCCGACGTGCTGGAGGTGGACGAGAGCCACGTACCGCGCACCGACGCGGCCGTGGTCGGCGCCGCGGGTTCCAGCATGCCGCGGTCGGAGCTGCCGGACACCCCCGCGGGTCGCGCCAGCGCGGTCACCATGCCGCAGCCCGTCATCTCCGACGACGACGACATCGACGAGCCGATCATCAGGGCCGCGGCCCGACCGGCCAAACGCCGCCGGCTGTGGCCTCTCCTGGCCGTGGCGGGCGGCGTCGTCGTCATCGGAGGCGGCCTGGGCTGGTATTTCGGCGGCCAGTGGCTGGAAGACCAGTACTTCGTGGGTGCCAAGGGCAACGAGATCGTGGTCTTCCAGGGCGTGAAGACCAACCTCGGCCCCTTCGAGCTCTTCGACGTGGCCCAGAGCACCGCGGAATCGATCACCTCCCTCGGAGCGTTCCAGCAGGGTCAGGTCCGCGACGGCATCCCCGTTCCCACCGTCGAAGCGGGCCTGAAGAAGATCGAAGAGCTGAAGTCGTCCGCGGCCAAAGCCGACCGGAAGGAAGAGCCGACCGCGTCCCCGAGCGCCTCCGCGTCCTCCGCGCCCGCCAGGGCTCCCGAACCCACAAGGTCACAGTAGACACATGAGCACCCCTAGCGCCGAGCCGGTCCCGCTTCCCGCCAAACGGCGGGTGGCCCAGTTGGCGATGCTCGCATTCGCGGTCGCCATCGTGATGCTGGCGTACGCCAACGTGGGGTTGGCCCTCGACAATCAGATCCCATCGGGAATGCTCACCTACGGCCTCGGCCTGGGTGGCCTCATGCTCGCCGCCTACCTGGTCCTGGCGAAGTTCGCCCCCTGGGCAGATCCACTGATTTTGCCGCTGGTGACGCTGGTCAACGGCATCGGGCTGGTGGTCATCTACCGCCTTGAGGCGTCCGGCATGCCGGGGGCCTCGGCCACCACCCAGCTGCTGTGGACCGCCGTCGGGGTCGTCATGTTCTCCCTGACGCTGATCGTGCTGCGCGACCACCGCGCGCTGCAGCGTCTGACCTACACCATGGGCGCCGTCGGCCTGGTCCTGCTGATCGCTCCGCTGCTGCCTCTCATCGGCCATTCGGAGAACGGCGCGACCATCTGGATCAAGATCGCCGGCTTCACCCTCCAGCCCGCGGAGTTCACCAAGCTCGCCCTGGTCATCTTCTTTGCCGGCTACCTGGTCGCCAAGCGCGACGTGCTCGCCCTGGCCGGGCGGCGACTGCTCTTCATCGACCTGCCCCGGGCCCGCGACCTGGGACCGGTCCTCATCACCTGGGGCCTCAGCCTGGGCGTGCTGATCCTGCAGAAGGACCTCGGTTCCTCGCTGCTGATCTTCGGCACGTTCATCGCGATGCTCTACATCGCCACCCAGCGCACCTCGTGGGTGCTCATCGGCATCCTGCTCTTCGTCGGCGGCGCGGTCCTGGCGGGGCTCATCTTCGACCATGTCGCGGCCCGCTTCGAGGTCTTCCTCGACCCGGAGAATCCTGCGCTGTACGACCGCGAGCTCGGCGGCAGCTTCCAGCTCATGCAGGGACTGTTCGCGATGGGGCAGGGCGGTGTGCTCGGCACCGGGCTCGGCCAGGGGCATCCCAACCTCATCCCGCTCGCCTTCTCCGACTTCATCTTCACCGCCGCCGGCGAGGAGCTCGGCCTCACCGGGCTGATGGCCCTGCTGATGGTCTACGCCCTGCTGGTCGAGCGCGGCCTGCGCACCTCGATCGCGGCCCGTGAGCCGTTCTCCAAGCTGCTGGCGGGCGGCCTGTCGTTCATCCTCGCCTGGCAGGTCTTCATCATCGTGGGCGGCGTGACCAACCTGATCCCGCTGACCGGCCTGGTCACCCCGTTCATGTCCCAGGGCGGATCGGCACTGCTGGCTAACTGGATCCTTATCGCGCTGCTGGTACGCATGTCGGATACGGCGAGGAAGCCTCCGCCCCAGGCCATCCAGGACGAAGGAATGACGCAGGTGTTCCAGCGATGAACGGTCCCCTCAAGCGCGCCGCCTTTGCCTGCCTGCTCATGTTCGGCCTGCTCATGATCAACGTGAACTACCTGCAGGCCGTACGGGCGGAGGATTTGCGCGACGACTCGCGCAACACGCGAAACTTCTTCGCACGGTACGAGGTCGAGCGCGGTCGCATCACCGCCGGCGACAAGATCCTCGCCGAATCGATCGACACCGGCGACTCCGAGTTCCGCTTCCAGCGGCGCTATCCCGAGGGCAAGGTCTACGCGCCCATCACCGGCTTCTTCGCGCCGGAAAGCGAGCGCGACATGGAGCGGGCAGAGAACAGCCTGCTCGACGGGAGCAGCGCCGACCTGCTGATCCGGCGCAGTATCGACCTGTTCACCGCCAAGCAGACCAAGGGCGCCAACGTCGACCTGACGATCAACCCCAGGGCGCAGGAGGCCGCGTACAAGGCGCTGGGCGAGAGCGGCAAGAAGGGCGCGCTGGTCGCGATCGAGCCGAAGACCGGGGCGATCCTCGCGATGGTCTCGATCCCCACCTACGACCCCAACCCCCTGTCCAAGCCCAGCAAGGCCGAGGTCAACAAGGCCTACAACAAGCTGAGCGACGACGACGACCAGCCGCTGCTCAACCGGGCCATCGAGCGCACCTATCCGCCGGGCTCGACCTTCAAGGTGGTCACCACCGCCGCATACCTGGAGAGCGACGACACGGTGGGCCCGGAGACCCAGGTCGACGCCCCGCAGCGGCTCGATCTGCCCGGCACCACCGCCGACCTGCCCAACTACGGCGGTGCGGCGTGCGGGGCCGGGCGGGTGACGCTGTCGTTCGCGCTGGAGAAGTCCTGCAACACCCCGTTCGGCAAGATCGCGATGGACCTCGGCTACGACGCGCTGCGCGAGCAGGCGCTCAAGTTCGGCATCGGCGGCGACCCGATCGAGATCCCGCTGCCGGTCGCGGGCAGCGGGATCGGCCCCGAGGAGGACCAGGCGGCCCTCGCCCAGGCCTCGATCGGCCAGCGCAGCAACCAGATGACCCCGCTGCAGATGGCCATGGTCGCCGCCGGCATCGCCAACAACGGCGTGGTCATGAAGCCGTACCTGGTGGACAAGATCGCGGACGCCGAGGGCGGCGAGATCGAGAGCGCCGACCCCGACGAACTGGACACCGCGATGAGCGAGGACAGCGCGCGCAAGCTCCAGGAGATGATGGTCAACGTCGTCAACAAGGGCACGGCGAGCGCGGCGCAGATCCCAGGGGTGACGGTCGGCGGCAAGACCGGCACCGCCGAGACCGCGAGGGGCCGTGACCCGCACGCGTGGTTCATCTCCTTCGCCCCCGCCGAGGACCCCAAGGTCGCCGTCGCACTGATCGTCGAGTCCGGGAGCGCCGGCAGCGACGCCTCCGGTGGTCAGACCGCCGCCCCGATCGCCAAGAGCGTGATGGAAGCGGTGCTGGGTAGATGACCGCGTTGCTCGGGGGCCGATACCGCCCGCTGGGGCGGATCGCGTCGGGCGGCATGGGTGAGGTGTGGCGGGCCAAGGACGAGCTCCTCGGCCGCGAGGTCGCCGTGAAGCTGCTGCGTCCGCACGTGGCGGAGGATCCGGCCTTCCGCCTGCGGTTCCGCTCCGAGGCGCGCATCGCGGCCGGGCTGTCCGATCCCGGCATCGCGCAGGTCTTCGACTACGGCGAGGGTGAGGGCGTCGCCTACCTGGTGATGGAGCTGGTGCCGGGACAGTCTCTCGCCGGCATCCTGGCACGCGACGGCGCGCTGAGCCCCGAGATCACCCTCGACGTGGTCCGCCAGACCGCGATGGGCCTGCACGCCGCGCACCGCGCGGGGATCATCCACAGGGACATCAAGCCCGGGAACCTTCTGGTGACCGAGGCGGGCGTGATAAAGATCACAGACTTCGGCATCGCGCGAGCCATGGAGGCAGTGCCGGTCACCCAGACGGGCATCCTGATGGGCACCGCGCAGTACGTCAGCCCCGAGCAGGCGTCGGGCGAGCCGCTCACGGCCGCCACCGACATCTACTCGCTCGGGGTGGTCGCCTACGAGTGCCTGGCCGGCCGGCCGCCGTTCCGCGCCGACACGCAGGTGGCGATCGCCCTCATGCACATCGGCGAGCCGCCGCCGCCCCTGCCGTCGAGCGTCCCTCCCGCGGTTCGCGAACTGGTCATGGCGTGCCTGGCCAAGGACCCGCTGCGGCGCCCGGCCGGTGCCAGGGAGCTGTCGGAGCGGGCGGACATGCTGCTCGACGCGCTGACCTCCACCGGTTCCACCGGTCTCGGCATGCTCACCGACCCGGTGGGCTGGCGCGCGGAGCCCGCGAGCGAGTGGCCTCAGGAGGTCACCTCCGCCCTCGCCGTCCCTCCCCGGCCCGAGTCCGGCCCTGGGACGGGTTCGGGTGCCGGAGCGGGAGCGGGTGCCGGAGCGGGAGCGGGAGCGGGTGCCGGAGCGGGAGCGGGTGCGGGTTTCGGGGCCGGTCAGGGCGGGGGTCCCGGTCCCGGGTCCGGTCACGGGTCCGGGACCGGCGCGGGCGCGAACGGGGTGTCCGGGGCGGGCACCGCTCCGGTGCGCGGGCGCCGCGGCCTGCGCAGGAAGACGGTGATCGCCGCCGCGGTCGCGGGGTGCGCCGCCGCGGTCGGGCTGGGAGCCCTCGCGGTCCACGAACTGACGAACCAGCCCGGTGACAGCGAGCCGGGAGAGCCGGTCGTACGGTCGAGCCCGGCCACCAGGTCGCCGACGGCCAGACCGTCGGAAACCAGGTCTCCGACGAGCAGACCGCCGCTCTCGCCGACGAACTCGGCCCGCCCTTCTGTCACGCCGTCGGCTACGGTAAGCACATCGGCCACGCCCACCGTAAGGCCGAGTACGTCGCCACCGCCCAGCCCCAGCCCGACGCCCAGCCCGACACCCAGCCCGACGGTGACACCGAGCCCCACACCGAGCCCGACTCCTGAACCCGGTGACACAGAGCCACCGAACGAGGAGACGTGATGCGGCAACGGGTCGATGATGGACACCGGTGGCCCAAGAGCTCACCGGCACCCAAGATGAACGGTAAGGGACAGTGCAGGAAATGACTCAGCCCCGACGCCTCGGCGATCGCTACGAGCTTGACGGCGTCGTCGGGCGTGGCGGCATGGCCGAGGTCTATCGCGCCCGAGACATCCGGCTGGATCGGATCGTCGCCATCAAGACCCTCCGCGCGGACCTGGCCAGGGATCACATCTTCCAGGCGCGCTTCCGCCGGGAGGCGCAGTCGGCCGCGTCACTGAACCACCCGTCCATCGTCGCGGTCTACGACACCGGCGAGGACGTCTCCGAGGGCGCGCCGGTGCCCTACATCGTGATGGAGTACGTCGACGGCCGCACGCTGCGCGACCTGCTGCGAGCCGACCGGCGGCTGATGCCCGAGCGCGCCGCCGAGCTGGTCGACGGGATCCTGCGGGCGCTGGACTACAGCCACCGCGGCGGCATCGTCCACCGTGACATCAAGCCCGCGAACATCATGATCACTCGCAACGGCGACGTGAAGGTGATGGACTTCGGCATCGCCCGCGCGATGGCCGACTCGGCCGCGACCATGACGCAGACCGCCCAGGTGATCGGGACCGCCCAGTACCTCTCGCCGGAGCAGGCGAGGGGCGAGCGGGTCGACGCCCGCAGCGACCTCTACTCCACCGGCTGCGTGCTGTACGAGCTGCTGACCGGGCAGCCGCCGTTCACCGGTGACTCCCCGGTCGCGATCGCCTACCAGCACGTGCGCGAGGACCCGATCCCGCCGTCGCAGATCGACCCCGACATCCCGCCGTGGGCCGACGCCATCGTGCTCAAGGCGATGGCGAAGGACCCTGCGCACCGCTACCAGAGCGCAGGGGACATGCGGGCCGACATCCAGCGGGCGATGTCCGGCATCCCGACGGACGCCCAGACGATGGCCCTGAGCGCCAACAACGAGTACGGCTCGGCCACCCGGACGATGATGCAGCCGCCCGGCCCCGGCGGCCCCGCCACCCAGCGCACCACCGCCGTCCCCCCTTACGAGTACGGCGAGGAGGGCGGCGGCGGGCGCACCGGCGGAGGCGGGGGCGGCCGACGCCGGCAGCAGAGCGGCGGGAACACCGCGGTCAAGACCGCGGCGTGGATCCTCATCCCGCTGCTGATCATCGGTGCCTTCATCGGCGTCGGCGTCATGTTCCTCAGCTCGCCCGGCGATCCCACCGTCTCGACCAAGGTGACGATCCCGCAGTTGGTCTCGCAGACCGAGGAGGCGGCGACCAAGAAGCTGGCCGAGCTCGAACTGAAGGTGAAGACGGTCCAGGAGTACGACGAGGAGATCCCGAAGGGGTCGGTGATCGAGACCGATCCCGCGGCCGACACCGAGGTCGAGAAGGGCACCGAGGTGACGCTCAAGGTCTCCAGGGGCGTCGAGAAGGTCGAGGTGCCCTCCGTGCTCAACATGACCACGGAGGAGGCCAAGCAGGTCCTTGAGGATGCCGGCTTCAAGGTCAGCGTGCAGACCAAGGCATCCAGCCGCAAGCAGGGAATCGTCTTCGAGACCGTGCCCGAGGCGGGCAAGAAGGCCAACAAGAACAGCACCGTCCGGATCTACGTCCCGAAGGAGGCGATGGAGGTCCCGTCCGTGGTGAACCTCACGGTTGAGGACGCCACGAGGGCGCTCAAGGAGGCGGGCTTCAAGGCGAAGATCTCCGAGCAGCCGAGCGACCTGCCCAAGGGCACCGTGCTGAGCCAGTCTCCCGAGGCGGGCAGCAAGTATCAGCCGGGGACGACCATCACGCTGATCGTGTCGAGCGGGGCGCCGCCCCAGCCGACCGAGCAGCCGACCTACCCCGACGAGCAGCCGACCGTTCCCGACGACCAGCCGGATGAGACGCCCACGGATCCCGATGAGGGCACGATCTTCGACGAGGCGCCCGGTGACGAGTTCTGATCTGAGCACCTGACCGGATCATCCGATGAAGGCCCTCGCGACCGCGGGGGCCTTCGTCGTTTCCCGTCCTCCGACTCGGCTCCCGCTGGGAAGCATCCGAACGGGAAAGGCCCTGAAGGCGGGGAGGTCCGGAACACAGGTGAGCCCTGAAACGGGGAAGAGCCCTTCCGCCACTCGGGGGCGATGGCGGAAGGACTCTCACTGGTCAATCGTCCAGGATGGGTTCCGCGTTACAACAATCTTTCCAGCCAGTTTCCGAGCAGTTGACGACCGTGTTCCGAGATCACCGATTCGGGGTGGAACTGCACGCCCTCGACGGGGGCGGTACGGTGGCGCAAGCCCATGATCACACCGTCCTCGGTGGTCGCGGTGACCTTGAGGACCTCGGGAAGCGTCCCTGGCAGGACCGCCAGCGAGTGGTAGCGCGTCATGGTCACCGGGGACGGCAGGCCGGCGAAGACGCCCTGCCCGTCGTGCTCGATCGCGCTGGTGCGGCCGTGCACCAGTTCGGGGGCCCGCGCCACGGTCGCCCCGTGGGCGACGGCGATGGCCTGATGTCCCAGGCAGACTCCGAGGAGCGGGATGCCGTGGGCCTCGCAGTAGCCGACGAGCGGGACGCTCACCCCGGCGTCCTCGGGGGTGCCGGGGCCGGGGCTGATCAGGACCCCGTCGAAGCCACGGGTGTCCTCGACCGCGACCCGGTCGCGCGGGCGCACGTCGCAGGTGGCACCGAGTTCGCGGAGATACTGAACGATGGTGTGGACGAAGCTGTCGTGGTTGTCGACGACGAGGACCCGGCTCATCGGCCCACGACGGTCGAGGCGACGCGGTTCATCGGGCCCTGGGCGGTCAGGAGCGTCCCGTTCATAGGGCCACGGCGCACAGGAGGGACACGGTTCGTCGGCCCACGCCGGTCGGTAGGGCGCGGTTCATCGGCCCACGGTGGTCAGGTCGAGGGAGATGCGAGGTTCGATCCAGGGAAACACGACATACCAGAGTACGGCCGCGACCAGCCCGACCAGCACCAGGGTGGCGAACACCCTGGTCACGAGGTTGCCGGGAAGCATCCGCCAGATCCAGCCGTACATGAGACCCACCTTCCTTCCGATCTTGGTCACCCGGGCCGTACGGGGTGGTTCTCACGGCCTTCCAGCTCGCCGGAGACGATGAGGCGCTGGGCGGCCGAGTACTCCGGGTGGCAGGTGGACAGGGTGATCAGCGCTCTGTCCGGCTCGCGGCCCGGCCGGTCGGGGACCGGGGCGATCACGCCGATCTCGGTGGGGTCGACGACCCGTTTGCCGGTGACGCGGTAGGTGTAGCGGGTCTCGCGGGTGTCGACCAGGATGGGATCGCCCCTGCGGAGCTCGTCGATACGGTTGAAGGGAGCGGCGTAGGTGGTCCGATGGCCCGAAAGTACGAAATTACCGATTTTTCCTGGCATAGCGGTTCCTGGGTAGTGCCCAGGGCCCATCCTCAGCCGATCCTGGTCGACGCCCTCCACGATGGCGTACCGGTAGTCGTCGCCGAGCCTGGGGATCGTCAGCATCGCCACCGCACCACCCAGCCGGACCGGCCAGGCCGCCCTGTCCCGCCGATCCCCTGCCTTTCCACCCGGCGGGGCTTCCGCCAGGAGTTCCTCACGCAGCAGCGCCTGCTGCTCGGCGGTGTAGGAGCCCGTGCCCCACAGCAGGTAGGCGCAGAAGAGAAGGACGACCAGCCCCGCGGTGAGGCTGAGGTCGCCCAGAGCCCTCAGCGCTGCTCTCATGGGGGCAGGGTAGTGAAGGGAAAGGCCGCCGCGGCGAGCCGGATCACGGGCCCGGCATAACATTTGCCACAGGATGGTGCCCTGTGGAATCGCCACGGCCCACCTGCGCCGACTATCCTTACACGGAACTTCACCCACTAGCGACTACGCTCACCGACACGGCCTGCGCACGATCCGGATCGCGCAGGGTTGACGCAGGAGAAGAACCTCAGTGCCCAAGCCCAAGACTCGTAAGAAGCCGGTCTACACCCCGCCGCAGACGTCACAGCAGATCAAGGTCAGCCCGCGCTGGCTGGCGCCGGTCATGGTGACCTGCTGGATCGTCGGAATCCTGTGGATCGCCGTCTACTATGTGGCGCCCACCGCGCCCCTTCTCGGCGACCTCCAGAACTGGAATCTGCTGGTCGGGTTCGCGTTCATCATCCTCGGGGTGGTCCTGTCCACTCGGTGGCGCTAGCTTTTCCACAGGGATTGTCCACACCCTGGGGAAGCATCAGGGTGTGGAGATCAACCGAAGATCCCGAGCTCGGCCTGGACGGCGAACGGTGGCAGCCCCAGCACCATCGCGACCAGGACGACCAGCATCATCGCGCAACCTCCCCATTGGATCGCGCTGCGGTTTCTGGCGGGGGCGAAGGCGAAGATCACGGCGACCAGGGTGCCGGCGATCAGGCCACCGAGATGCCCCTGCCAGCTGATGCCGGGGATCACGAAGGTGATCACGGCGTTCGCGCCGATCAGCCAGAGCACGCCCTGGGCGTTGTAGCCGAGCCTCCTCGCGAGCACGAACAGCGCGCCGAACATGCCGTAGATCGCGCCCGAGGCGCCGACCGCGGCGATGCCGAACAGGTAGATCGCGACGGACCCGCCGAGCGCGGAGAGAAGATACAGCGTCAGGAACCTGGCTGACCCGAGGCGCCGTTCCAACTCGGGGCCGATGACGTAGAGCGCCCACATGTTGAACAGGATGTGGGTCAGTGCCCAGCTTGAGCCACCCAGCGGCTGGTGCAGGAACGCACCGGTGATGAGGCGCCACCACTCGCCCTGATAGCCGACCTCGTAGGCGTTCATCGTGAAGTTGGCGAGTACCCAGTTGGTGTTCACGGTCTCGACGGCGTACGCCAGGACGTTGACGATCAGCAGCGTCCAGGTGACCCGGGGGGTGGTGACCGCCCGGCCGCCGAAGACCGCCTGCGCCTGCCGCATGCCCCTGTTGCCCTCGTTCACGCACTCGGGGCACTGGAAACCCACCGAGGCGTCGCGCATGCAGTCGGGGCAGATGGGACGTTCACAGCGCTGGCAGCGGACGTAGGTCTCACGTTCCGGGTGCCGGTAGCAGGTGGGGACAACGGTGTTGGGCTCGTTGGACGGCTGGGTGGTCATGTGTGTGGCTGGCCCCTTCGAGCGTGCTGTTATCCACAGACTGCCAGCCTATTCACGATCCCGAGCGCCCGTGCACCCGCGAACGGCGACCGGGCCACACCGGGCGAAGCCCAGGTCGAGGTGAGACGGCCTCGGACGAGCGGGTCCGAGGAACGGCGCGGGCCCAAAGGACGGCGTGGAAAGAACCGCGGCGAGGACCGAAGCGAGGCTGCCTCGGACGGGCGAGTCCGAGGACGGGGCCGGAGGAGCCGGACGAGGGTGTGCGGGAACGCGAACGGCGGCCTCCGACGGAGGCCGCCGAGCATGAGATCAGCTCTGGACGCGCTCGATGGTCACCGACTCCAGGACCACGGGCTCCGTGGGACGGTCACGGGCGTCGGTGTCGGTCTTGGCGATGGCGTCGACGATGTCCTGGCCCTCGATCACCTCACCGAAGATGGTGTGCTTGCCGTTCAGGTGCGGCGTGGGCACCACCGTGATGAAGAACTGCGAGCCGTTGGTGCCGCGGCCGAACTGGACACCGGCGTTGGCCATGGCGAGCAGGTAAGGACGGTTGAAGTAGAGGTCCGGGTGGATCTCGTCGTCGAACTTGTAACCCGGGCCGCCGACGCCCTGGCCCAGCGGGTCGCCACCCTGGATCATGAATCCCGAGATGACCCGGTGGAAGATCGTGCCGTCGTACAGTTTGGCGGTGGACTTCTGGCCGGTCTCCGGATGCACCCACTCGCGGGTGCCCTCGGCGAGCTCGACGAAGTTTCTCACGGTCTTGGGCGCGTGATCCGGGAAGAGCTGGACCTTCACGCTGCCGCGGTTGGTGTTGAGGTTCGCGATCAACTTCTCAGCCATGATCGGACTGCCCCCTTCAGGTCGTAGGCAATACCTGAGCAACGTATTGCTTTTGTGGCACTTTGACGATTTCGGCCGTGGCCGCATCCCCAAGCATCCTCCCACGGGCCGTCATGATTGAGCCGCCTTCGAGCGGGAAGGGGTGGCGACGGGGCCCCAACGAATGGGGAGGTTGTTGTGCCTCTAGCACTGTTTGGAAAGCGCCACATGAAGATCGTGGCACCGGAAAGGCGGCTGCGCCACGTGAAGGCTCAGGCCGTCCGAGCCGCGGATCGGGTCGGCCCAATGGCCAGTCATGCCCGTGACGCGGCGAGTCAGCACGCACATGACGTAGCCCTTCAGGCTCGCGACGTGGCCGGTCAAGCTCGTGAGATGGCCGGTCAGGCCCGTGAAGCGGCCGGCCAGGCCCGCGGCGTGGCGAGCGAGAAGATCATCGTGGCACGTGGGTGGGCGGCACCGAGGCTTGACGCCGCTGCGCACTCGATCGAGGAGCAGCTCGCGCCGAGACTCAGCGCCGCGCTGTCCCAGGCCGCCGCGAGGATCGATCCCACTCCTGTGAAGTCCAGGAAAACACCGATGTTCCTGCTGTTCACGGGCATCGCGATCGCTGCGGCGGGCTACGTTCTGTACCGCAAGAACGCCGACCAGTGGGCGGACACTCTGAAGGAGAGCGCCTCCGACGCGTCCCAGTGGGTGGGGCAGAAGACGGAGGCGGTGGCCGGAAAGGCCTCCGGCGCGGTGGATGACGCCGTGAAGAAGGCCGAGGAGGTCGGTGCCAAGGTCACCGACAAGGCTGCCGACACCAAGGCGGAACACGCGTCGCACACGTCGCAAACGCCGAAGAGAACCCCTTAGGGGTTGGGGCGCGCCTCTCGGATGACCGGGCTCCCGCTCGGCACCCGGACACGGCGCGCAACCGATCACGGCGTACGACGTCGGCAGAAAGTACGGCCCGCACCGCGAAGGTGCGGGCCGTACTTTCGTGTGGCGGCCCATCGGGCGTGTTTCCGCGCGGCACCCCGTTGATCGAACTTCCGGGTGGCGCCCCATTGACCGATCACCAAGCGCTTGTTAGAACGTGTTCCCCGGCCCAAGGAGCACCGATGACGCTGTCGCCCCTCGACGACCATCCCGTACACCAGTCGTCCGAGGTGATGCGGCACGTCACGACGTCGGACCGCAACTTCTACGACCGGTACTACTTCAACTGCCACGCCGGATCCGACGAGCTGATGCTCATCATCGGCCTCGGCCAGTATCCCAACCTGGGGGTCACCGACGCGTTCGCCTGCGTACGCCACCGCAACCTGCACCGCGTGGTCAGGGCCTCCCGGGAGCTCGGCGACGACCGGATGGACACGAGGGTCGGCCCGTTCAGGGTCGAGGTGATCGAGGGACTGCGACGGCTGCGGGTGGTGCTCGACCCCACGGAGCACGGCCTGTCCTTCGACCTCACCTGGGAGGGCACCGTGCCGGCCACGCTCGAACCCCGGCACTTCCTGCGCCGGCAGGAACGCGTGGTGTTCGACTCCTCCCGGATGGCCCAGACCGGCCGGTGGACCGGGCACATCCTGATCGGCGACGAGCGCGTCGAGGTCACCCCCGACCACTGGCAGGGCACCCGCGACCGCTCGTGGGGCATCCGCCCCGTCGGTGAGCCCGAGCCCCCGGGCATCCAGGCGCGCAACGCGGGGACTTTCTACTGGCTCTACACGCCTGTCCAGTTCGACGACCACGCCATCCTCTGCATCATCCAGGAGGACGAGAAGGGCCGCCGGGTGCTGGAGGAGGCGGTGCGCGTGTGGGGGTTCGGGTCCGCGCGGGAGGGTGAGGAGGAGTATCTCGGCCGTCCCGAGTATCGCCCGACGTACGTGGACGGCACCCGGGAGGTGCGCGAGGCGACGATCTCCTTCTCCCCGCCGGGCGGGAAGCCCTTCGACCTGCACTGCGTCCCGATTCTCCCGGTGCACCTGATGGTGGGCACCGGATATGGCCTGGAATCGGATTGGAAGCACGGCATGTACCAGGGTTCCCACCCGGTGGTCCAGGGCGTCACCCACACGCTGCCCGAGGACGCCCCGAAGATGTGGGGCATGGTCGACGCGGTCGGCCGCTTCGAGTACGACGGCCGGATCGGCTACGGGTTGTACGAGTACTGGGCCCTGGGCCCGCACCCGTCCTTCCCCGAGGACTGAACACCGCGTCCCCTTCAGAGGGTCTTCCATCGCTCGGAGCCCGTTCTTCCCGGCTCCGAGCCCGTGCGTCGGAAGACCTTCACCGGAGGGTGAGCCGCGCCGTCCCCTGTACGGCGCGGACTCCCGGGTCGGTCCCGCGATCCCGCGCGGTCGTCCCCGGTGGCTCTGTGGTCCGGTGGCTCTGTAGCCCGGTTACTCCGTGACCTGATGACCCTGTGGCCCGGTGGCCACGGACCGGTCAGGCCTCCCGGATCGCCTCCGAGCCGGCTGCGAACCGGCCGGGCCATTCCCGCACGGATGTCCCGGCCGGTTCGCAGGTCTTTGCGGGGACGCCTCTCCGCTTGCGCGGCGTCCCCGCGAGATCACTTCTCCTCGGCCTTCATGACGCAGGTGACGGTGGGCACGTCGCCCTCCGAGAACTTCTGCGCCACCCTCACCTCGGTGACCGCGTCCCCGTCGGGGACGGGCACGGCCGTGGAGAGTGTGGCCGCCTCGCCGGACCTCTGCGCCCCTGCGGGAACGGCCGGCACGGCCATGACCGTGACGTCCTCGGGCAGGGCGGAGGGATCCGCGGCCGGCTTCGCCTTCCTGATGTCCTTGGTGATCGTGACGCGACCTGCTTCGGCCTTCCTGACCTCACCGGTCTCCCCGAGCGGCGGGACGGGAACGGCGGGCACCGCGAGAGCGGCTCCGCCCTTCTCCAGTTCCTTACGCTCGGCCTCGGTGAGCGTGCGCGTCGTCAGGCTTATCCGGCCGCCGCCCTCGCAGTCGACGCGCAGCGCGACACCATCCTTGGGAAGGGGAACGGGGGTGGGTGTGTCGGCACTGGCGGCCCCGGTCAGCGTGGCCATCAGAGCACCCGCGGTCACCACGGCGGCGGCGAGCATGCGAATACGCATGTGTTTCTCCTTGTCAGACGGATCGATGTCGGACGGATCGACGGGTCGGGCGGATCGATGGGGCAGGCGGATCGACGAACGAATCGGCGAGCGGACCGGCCCGCCGTTCCGGAGGCCACAGCTTCCCGCCCGCTGCCTGAACCCAGGCTGAAGGCGCCGGAAGTCATCTTCAGGTTGGCTTTAGGCGCGGTACGGCAGTCTGAGCGGCATGCGCGTGCTGCTGGTTGAGGACGAGAAACGCCTGGCTCATCTCCTGAAGGAAGGGCTGGCAGGCGAGGGGTTCGCCGTCGACGTCGCGTACGACGGGCGCGACGGCCTGTGGATGGCGACCGAGAACCCGTACGACGTGATCGTGCTCGACGTCATGCTGCCCCGGATGAACGGCTACGCCGTCTGCGCCAAGCTCCGCGACGCGGAGAACTGGACGCCGATCCTGATGCTGACCGCCAAGGACGGGGTGCACGACGAGGCCGAGGCCCTGGACACGGGCGCGGACGACTTCCTGTCCAAACCGTTCTCCTACGTGGTGCTGCTGGCCCGGCTGCGCGCGCTGGTGCGCAGGGGCGGCGGGGCGCGGCCGGTGTCCATCGTGGTCGGCGACCTGACCATCGATCCGGCGGGGCTCCGCTGCCGCCGGGGCGACACGGCGATCTCTCTCACGCCCAAGGAGTTCGCGGTCCTGCACGGCCTGGCGCGCAGGCAGGGGGAGGTCGTCTCCAAGAGCGAGCTGCTCGCCCAGGCGTGGGACTTCTCCTACGACGGCGACCCGAACATCATCGAGGTCTACGTCAGCGCGCTGCGCCGCAAGATCGACGCTCCGTTCGGCCGCTCGTCACTGGTGACCGTGCGCGGCGCCGGCTACCGGTTGGAGGCCTGAGATGACATCACGTCTTTCCGTACGGCTCCGGGCGACCCTCGCGGCCACCGCGATCGTCGCGGTGGCGCTGGGGGTGGCGTCGGCGGTGCTCGTCGGCGTGCTGACGGGGAGCCTCACGCGCAGCGCCTCCGACGAGGCCGCCCGTCGCGCCGTCGCGACCGCCGACGTCCTCACCGGTGGCACGGTGATGCTCGACGTTCCGACGATCGACGTCACGCGGGTCGCCGTTCCCGCGACGGCCGTGGCGAGGGCCGACGCTCCGTCGGCCACCGTGGTGACCGTCACAGGAACGGCGGCCGGGGTTCTTCGACATTCGGAAACGACCCTTCTCGATCCCGACATCAAGATTTTCACGCACCCCGTACGGCCGACTTCGGCGGTCGCGGTCCCGCCGTTCAAGGGAAAGAGCACAGCGTCACCCCCGGAGGCGGTCATGAGGGGCACGGCGGACGAGCTGTCACCCCCTGCGGCGGCGAAGGGCACAGCGGACGAGGCGTCGCCTCCGGAGGCGGCCGTGAGGGGCACGGCGTCACCCTCGGAGGCCGCCGAGGGCACGACGGGCAAGACGTCACCCCCCGCGGTGGCCCTGCGGAGTGTGGCGGGCGCGCCGGCGTTCCAGCTCGCCGAGCCGGCGCCATGGGCGTCCGGCGGCTCCTTCGCCCTCGCCACGATGCCGGTGGACACCGCGAACGGCACGTTGTTCGTGCAGGCCAGGGCATCGATGGAGCCCACGGTGGACGCCCTGAGGTCCCTGCGCGGCCTGCTGCTTCCCGGCATTCCCGCGTTGCTTCTGCTGGTCGCCGTCCTGACCTGGATCACCGTCGGCCGGGCGCTGGCACCGGTCTCGGCCATCCGCGCCGAGGTGGCCGACATCACCGCGAACGACCTGCACCGGCGGGTCCCCGTACCGAGATCGCGCGACGAGATCGCCCGCCTCGCCGAGACCATGAACAGCACACTCGACCGGCTCGAACTGGCCGTCGGCCGGCACAAGCGCTTCGTCGCCGACGCGGCCCATGAGCTCCGCAGTCCGCTCGCCATCCTGCGGACCCGCCTGGAGCTGGCCCAGCCGGGGCCGCTCGCGGCCGAGGCGCTGACCGACGTGGAGCGGATCCAGGCGCTCACCTCCGATCTCCTCCTGCTCGCCCGCCTGGACGCCGGTGAACCCGCCTGCCACGAGGAGGTGGATCTCGGCCAGGTGACCGCCGAGGAGGCGACCAGGTCGAGGCCCAGGCCGGAGGTCAAGGTCACGCTGGAGGTGGCGGCCGACACCGTGGTCATGGGCTCCGCCGGGCAGCTGCGCCGCCTGGTGGCCAATCTGGTGGACAACGCCGTACGCCACGCGAGTTCCACGGTCGCCGTCCGGCTGGCCACGGACGGCGGCGAGGCGGTGCTCGACGTGCGCGACGACGGGCCGGGCATTCCCGCCGAGCACCACGAGGCGGTCTTCGACCGCTTCACCCGGCTGGACGAGGCCAGGGACAGGGACGCGGGCGGTGCGGGGCTCGGGCTCGCCATCGCGAGGGATATCGCGGTACGGCACGGTGGGAGCCTGCGCGTCGCGGGGAAAGATCGCGAAGCCTGGCTACAGGCCCGTTTTCCTGTGATATGAACCACGCAAGTGATCTATCACGGAGCCCTTCACTCCCCAGGAGGCCCACCATGCCCGCCCCAACCCGTCGCCTGATGATCTTCCGAGGTCTCGCGGGCGGCGCCGCCGCCGTGATCGCGTCGGCCGCCACGTGGGTACGCCCCGCCCAGGCGTCCTCGGAGACCCAGGAGTCCGAGGAGACCGCCGGTCCCATCCTCGCCAGGACGAGCGGCATCCCCGTCGGCGGCGGCCGGATCATCAAGGGAACGTGGGTGGTCACCCAGCCGGTGAAGGGCACCTTCCGTGCCTTCAGCGCGAAGTGCACGCACCAGGGCTGCACCGTCGCCACCATCCGCGGCGGGACCATCAACTGCCCCTGCCACGGCAGCAAATTCAGGATCGCCGACGGCTCGGTGGCCAGAGGCCCCGCCAAGCAGCCGCTGGCCCGCAGGAAGATCAAGGTCTCCAAGGGGATCATCAGGCTGAGCTGACCGCCCGGCCTCAGGCGTGGCCGGCCGGAGCGCGCGAGCGAGCCGAACGGAGCCGGAGCAGCCGGATGGGCGAACCGGACCGATGACCTCCCCGGACGTCGGCGAAGGTTTCACGTGAATCAATACGCTTCGCCCGGAGGCCAGGACGGTCTCGGCGGATCGCACCCGCTCCCGAGGGACAGGAGATGTCACTCCGGGGGCGGGATATCCGATGACCGCACGGCCACAGGAGACCCGGAGGCCGCCGTGGGAGCTCTCGCTCGGTAAGAGTCATCCGGTGTCCGCGCGGCGACGGGAGACACTCGGCTTCCGCGCTCGTGGCCGGGCGGCCCGCCATACGCGTACCCGGTGAACGTTTTCCGAAATACCTTGTCGATATCACCACATAACGCCACCGGGAAATATATACGTATTTACCCGGGAAAACTCGCCCGAGATAACCCGTGAATCGCATGCGGATGTACAAGTCTCACTCTCCGGCAAGTAATGTCAAAGGGTTGATCGCGCCTCACCGCGGATAGACGTCACACCATGCGAGGCACAGTCAGACGTTCCCTGATCACCGGCACCGTCTTCGCCCTGGCCACAACCCTCCCCTTCGGCATCGCGCCCGCCGTGGCCGACCCCACCCCCGACTCCCGGCACCTCCCACTGCCGGATCAATTCACGGTCCTCAGAACAGGCAGCAGGGGAATAGAGGTGCACAACGCGAAGAAAAGACTCAAGGATCTGGGATTTTTCCCGGGAAACCTCAGCCCTCTGTACGACTCCGCTCTGCGAATGACCGTATGGGCATTCCAGAAGGCGAACGGATTGAAACCCGTCGACAGAATCGACCTACCGACCTGGCAGGCCCTCCTGCGCCCTCGCCGGATCAGGCCCCTGGTGACGTACGCGGAGCGGGAAAGGGCCGAGATCGATCTGCGGCGCCAGCTCCTCATCGCGTGGAGAGACGGGAAACCCGTGCTGGTGACCCACATCTCCACCGGCGCCCGCAGGCCGTACTGCGAGAAGGGCCACTGCGGGTTCGCCTCGACCCCGGTCGGCGACTATCGGGTGGGAGTGCGGGTCCCCGGCTGGTCCACGGGGATCCTGGGGGCGATGTTCTATCCCGTCTACTTCAACGGCGGCATCGCGATCCACGGTTCCACCCTCGTCCCCCGCTTCCCCGCGTCCCACGGGTGCGTCCGGGTCCCGCTGCACAACGCCCTCGACCTCTATCGGTTCCTTCAGCCGGGGACTCCCGTGTACGTCCGCCGCCCGGAGGCTCTCACCGGACGTGCGATGAGGGTTCGCGGGGAGCGACGTCCGCGAATCCCGAAGGCACGACCTGTCGAGGCTCCGCACCGCTCGTACAAGAACTCCTCGCGTCCAGGGCGCTCCACCGGCCACCGGACGGGAGGTGACGCCGGTGGCCATCGGTGACCGTACGGGCGCACCGGATCCGGGAGATCGCGCCCACGTGGGCGCGGACGCCTGCGACAAGCCGTGCGGGCCTGGCCCGGCTCGCAGTGCGCACTCGCGTGGGCGCGGACGCCTGCGACAAGCCGTGCGGGCCTGGCCCGGCGGTGCGCATTCACCTGCGCGCGGACGCCTGTGACGAGCCGTGCGGGCGCCCCGCGCCGGTTTCGCCGCGAAAATCCCGGCCTGTACGCCGATCGAGCCGATCTCGAGGGCTTAGAACCGACGCCCCGAGGTGATGATGAGGATGTCGGCAGATCATTCCGAAGGGCGTGCATCGTGATACCAACCATGATCCTGTTCGGCCTGGTCTTCGGACGCTGGTGGCGCGCCTCCCTCCTCGCCGCCGCCGTGTTCTGGCCGGTGGTGCTCCTCGCCGGCGACGCGATCGGGCTCGACGGGTCACTCATGACGGCGGCCGCGCTGGGAGTGCTCAACGTCTCCGCCGGGGTGGCGATCCACCAGAGCGTCCTGTGGATCGTCAGGAACACGATCACGCAGCGGCCGCGGACGAAGAACCCCTGACGCACTTCCCCGCGTGGAGGGACGCTGTCGCCTACATTCGACGCGCCTTCCGGTAGCCCGCACGGAGCCGTCCCGGCGGCGTGGTCAGGCGAGCCGATGGACCCCAATACGTCCCCGATTCCCCCATCACCTGGCGGCGTCCGGCAGTCGATATCGCCCGCGGGCGCGTCTTCATGACCTGATCCCCTCCAGGATCACCTCTTCGAGCACGATCGAGGTCATCGAGCGATCGCGCGTGTCGTACTGTCCTCCGGTGATGGCGACGACCAGGTCCAGCGCGGGCGCCACGTAGATCACCTGGCCGCCGTTGCCCGACCCTCCCTTCCACGTGTCGCCCGAATACCAGTGGTAGCCGTAGTGGAGGTCCTCGTCGATCCGCACGTGCGGGTGCAGGGCCGTCTTCAGCCAGGACGAGGGGACGACGTCGCCGCCCCCTTCGAGCACGAGTCGCCCGATCGCGAGAAGGTCGCGGGGGGTGAGCCGCAGCCCGGAGGCGGCCATCGCCGTCCCGTCCTCGCCGGACGACCACTCGAAGCGCGTGATGCCCAGCGGTTCGAACAGCCTGGCACGCGCGTAGTCCTCCACCGCCCGTCCGGTGCCCTTCGCGATGAGCCGCGCCACCAGCGCGGAGGCGCCTCCGCAGTATGACCACTTCCTGCCCGGCTCCTCCACGATCCGCTGCTCCAGGACGTAGCGGAAACGGTCGGGGGACAACTCCATCGCGATCTCGCTGTTCGCCGCGCTTGTGTAGGGGACGCTCTCGTCCCACTCCAGGCCGAGCGTCATGGTGAGGGCGTGCTCGACCGTGAGCGCTGCGCGCCGGGGATCCTGTGAAAGGTCCGAATACTCGGGGAAGTGCCGGAGCAGTGGCTCGCGCGGCTCCGGCACCTCGCCGTCGGCCAGGGCGATGCCGTACAGGAGGCCGACGACGCTCTTGGTGATCGAGCGGAGGTCGTGGAGCGTGTCGGGCGTGAAGCGCACCGGGCCGAGCGGCTCGTTCAGCTTGAAGTCCTCGCCCTCGCCGTAGTGCTCAAGGATCACCTGGCCGTGGCGGACGGCGACCACGCCGTGGAGGTCGGGCACCCGGCCCTGCTTCACGGCCAGGGCGAGACGGTCGTTGAGTGTGTCGCTGCTCATGGTTCCGTTCTACGCCCTGCCACCGTGTCAGGATCAACCTCTCGTTGATCACGGTGCGCGTCGGAGGCCGCGGCCGTCACGCCCGCCGGCCACTGACCGTGCCTTTCTCACCTCGTTTCCGGCAGGCCCCCTTTGCCCGGCCGCGGACCGCGAAGGGACTTCGCCGATCGAACGCGGTCGGCCGGGCCCTGACGAGTGCGTCCGCTTGCGGATAATCCCGAACGGTACCGGTTGGCTATGGTAAGGAGCATGACCGCGATGGCACCCGCCCGTACCGAGCCGGATCTCTCTTTCCTGCTGGACCACGCCGGCCATGTCCTGAGGACCCGGATGGCGGCGGCGCTCGCCGAGATCGGGCTCACGGCACGGATGCACTGCGTGCTGGTCCACGCCCTGGAGGAGGAGCGCACGCAGATCCAGCTCGCCGAGCTCGGCGACATGGACAAGACCACGATGGTGGTCACGGTCGACGCCCTGGAGAAGGCGGGCCTCGCCGAACGCCGCCCGTCGAGCACGGATCGGCGGGCCCGGATCATCGCGGTCACCGAGAAGGGCGCGCAGGTCGCGCGGCAGAGCCAGGAGATCGTCGACGGCGTGCACAGGGCGACCCTGGGCGCTCTGCCGGGAGACGAGGGCGAGGTGCTCGTACGGGCCATGAAGCGCCTGGTGACGGGACATCTGGCCACCCCCGCGGAGGCGCCGCAGGGAGTCCGGCGGGCACGACAGCGCACAAAGTAGGTCCACAGAGGATCGTCTATAACAAAACCATCTGCTACGGTCTCTCCTGTTCCCCCTGAACAGGAGGCGACCCCATGTCGCGTACCGCACCTTCCCCACGCCCCGCCCGCACCGATACGTCTCCCTCGCGCTGGACGGCGCTCGCCGTGCTGTCCGCCACGATGTTGATGACGATCCTGGACGGCAGCATCGTGACCGTGGCGATGCCGACCATCCAGGCGGACCTGGGCTTCTCGTCCGCCGGGCTCAGCTGGACCGTCAACGCCTACCTCATCGCCTTCGGCGGGCTGCTCCTCCTCGCCGGCCGGCTGGGCGACCTCGTCGGCCGCAAGACCATGTTCCTCGCGGGGAACACGGTCTTCGCCGCCGCGTCGCTGCTGGCCGGAATGTCCACGGGGCCCGGCATGCTGATCACCGCCCGGTTCCTGCAGGGTGTCGGCAGCGCGATGGCCTCGGCGGTCGTGCTGGGCATCCTGGTGACGCTGTTCACCGAGCCCGGGGAGCGCGCGAAGGCGATCGGCGTCTTCAGCTTCACCGGCGCCGCCGGGGCCTCGATCGGCCAGGTCCTGGGCGGGGTCCTCACCGACGCGCTCAGCTGGCACTGGATCTTCTTCATCAACCTGCCGATCGGGCTGGTCACGATCGCGCTGGCGATCCGGGCGCTGCCGGGCGAGCGCGGGATCGGGCTCGCCGCCGGAGCCGACGTCCTCGGCGCCGTACTGGTCACCGGCGGGCTGATGCTGGGCCTCTACACCGTGGTCAAGATCGAGGAGTACGGCTGGCTCGCGGCCCGCACCCTTGGCCTCGGCGCGGTCTCGCTCGCCCTGCTCGCCGCGTTCTTCGTCCGCCAGGCGACCGCGAGAACCCCGCTGATGCCGCTGCGGATCCTTCGCTCGCGCAACGTGTCGGGCGCGAACCTGGCCCAGATCCTGACGCTGTCGGCCATGTTCGCCTTCCAGATCATCGTCGCGCTCTACATGCAGAGGGTCCTCGGCTACGGCGCCCTCGACACCGGCCTCGCGATGCTCCCCGCGGCGGTGGCGATCGGCGGCGTGTCCCTGTTCCTCTCCGCCCGGCTCAACACCCGTTTCGGTGAACGCGCCGTCCTGCTGGCGGGCCTGGTGCTCCTGTTCTGCGCGATGTGCTGGCTCACCCGCGTACCGGTGAACGCGAACTACGTCACCGACCTGCTCCCGGTGATGCTGCTCATCGCCGGCGGCGGGCTGGTGCTCCCGGCACTCACCACGCTCGGCATGTCCGGCGCGGGGGCCGACGACGCGGGCCTGGCCTCCGGGCTGTTCAACACCACCCAGCAGATCGGCATGGCCGTCGGCGTCGCGGTGCTGTCCACGCTGGCCGCCCGGCGTACCGAGGAACTGCTCTCAGCGGGAGAGAGCGCGGCCTCCGCGCTCACCGGCGGCTACCACCTCGCCTTCGGTGTCGCCGCCGCCCTGCTCCTCGCCGCCTTCACCGTCGCGCTCGTCGTGCTGCGGCAGCCCAGGCCGGTCAGAAAAGGGTGAGCGGCTCGGTGGGCATGGGCTCGGGCAGCGGCTCGACCTCCGGCAGCAGGGCCCGTACGTCGTCGTGGAAACGACGGGCGAGCGTGAGCGCGTCGGCGTTGTCGGGGGTGTGAACGAACACGGTCGGCGAGCGGCCCTCGCGCAGCCAGCCGGTGACCGTGCCGATCCAGTGCTGCCAGCCCTCGACCGTGCTCTCGGTGTCGTCCCTGCCGAGGTAGCGGACGATCGGCCGGTCGGTGAGGGCGACCGACCGGAGCGGCATGCGGGGCTTCCTCGACCACGCCTCCCGTTCGGTGTCGCTGGTCGGGGGGCTCCGGAAGAGCGTCGTGGTGTCGAAGGGCACCCACTCGGCGCCGACGCCGGCGAGAACCCCTTCGAGAAGCCGCGCGGACCGCGCGTCGTCGAAGAACGCGCGGTGGCGGACCTCGACGGCGTACCTGTGCGAACGAGGGAGCCGGTGAAGAAAGGCGGCCAGGGTGCCGACGTCGGTCGGGGCGAACGACCCCGGCAGCTGGATCCAGAGGGCGTGGGCTCGCGGCCCGAGTGGCTCGATCGTCTCCAGGAACGACCGGACCTCCTCGTCGACGCCGGTGAGGCGCCTCTCGTGCGTGATCGACTTCGGCAGCTTCACCACCAGGCGGAAGTCGGGCGCGGTCTGCCGCGCCCACGACTCCACCGTGCTCCTCGCCGGTGTCGCGTAGAACGTCGTGTTGCCCTCCACCGCGTTGCACCAGGTCGCGTAGGCCCGCAGGCGCTCTCCCGGCGGGAGCGGGTGGGGCAGGAAAGTCCCCTGCCATGACTTGAGGGTCCACATCGCGCATCCCACATGAAGCCGCATGACCTCGACGCTATCCAAGGACGGGGGTGAACCGGGCGTCGTACGTTAGATCCATCATCCGAGCGGGCATCCCGATAGACCATCGCATTCGCGACAGATGGGATGTTTCCCGATGAAGGCGATATTTATCGCGGCAGGGGTCCTGGCCGTGCTCGTGGCGGCCCTGCCCGCGGTCGCGGCCGAGACCGGATCCGGAATCGGCGCCTCCCCGGCCTCCGCCTCCTCCACGAAGCCGGCATATCCCACCGAGTTCTCCCTTCCCGACGGTTTCCAGCCGGAAGGGATCGCCATCGGCCCGGGGCCGTCCGCGTACTTCGGCTCGCGCGGGACCGGCGCGATCTACCGGGCCGACCTGCGCACGGGGAAGGGCCGGATCATCAATCCGGGACCCGGCACCCCGTCGCTCGGTCTCAAGGTCGACCCGCGCGGGCGGTTGTTCGTCGCCGGCGGCACGGGCGGCGACGCCCGCGTGATCGACACCCGCACCGGCAAGGTGCTCGCGAGCTACCGGCTCGCCACCGGCGCCGCGTTCGTCAACGACGTCGTGCTCACCCGCGACGCGGCGTACTTCACCGACTCGGCCAACCCCGTGCTGTACAGGCTGGCGTTCGGGCGCGGGGGAGCACTGCCGGCCCAGGCGGCGAAGGTTCCGCTGAGCGGGGACATCGTCTACACGACCGGCAACAACGCCAACGGCATCGCCCAGACCCCCGACGGCAGGGGCCTGCTCGTCGTGCAGTCCAACACCGGCAGGCTGTTCCGCGTCAACCCCTCGACCGGCGTCGCCACCCTGGTGGACATCGGCACCGAGTCCCTGGCAGGCGGGGACGGCCTGCTGCTGGAGGGCCGCACCCTCCACGTCGTACAGAACCGTTTGAACCTCCTCACGTCCCTCTCCCTGGACCGCGCCGCCACCTCCGGGAAGGTGGTCCGCAAACTCGTCGACGAACGCTTCGACGTCCCCACCACCGTCGCCTCCTTCCGCGACCGCCTCTATCTCCCCAACGCCCGCTTCACCACGACCCCCACCCCGACGACCCCGTACAACGTGGTGGCCGTCAAGGGGCACTGATCGTTCTTCTCGTGACCGCCCGCCGCTGATCGGCGTGCCCGCCCCTGCGGGCACGCCCTCGCACGTCCGCCGCACCGAGAAATCGGCCGCGCGAAGGGGCCCACAACGACGGCCGATTTCCGCCAGCGTGCCACCTCGGCACGGCCGAGCATGGATCCATGAGTACTCTTCGTACGCTCGCCATCGAAGCCGAGGTCGCCGCCGAGCTGCGTGTCCGCGACGACGCCGGGCGCCCGCCCCGCGTGGTCACCGACACCGAGGGAGGCTCTCCGCTGCGATGCTGCCTGCGTCGCAGCCTGCCGGGCGAGCGGCTCGCCCTGCTCGCGTACGCGCCATTGCGCAGGTGGGCGGCACGGACCGGGGGCGATCCCGGCCCGTACGAGGAGCTGGGCCCGGTGTTCGTGCACGCCGCGCCGTGCGAGGGACCCGGCGGGACGGGTTTTCCCGTCGAGATGTGCGGCGAGCGGCGGGTCTTCCGCGCCTACGACGCGGTCGGCAACATCCTCGGCGGACGGCTGGTGGACCGGCACCTCAGCCTCGACGCCGCCGCGGCGGAGGCCGTCCTGGCGGAGCAGTTCGCGGACCCGGTCGTGGCGCTGGTGCACGTACGGGCGGTGGAGTTCGGCTGCTTCATGTTCGAGGTGCACCGTGCCTGACCCGGAGGTGTACCTCGCCTGACCGCAGGCGGCGAATTCTTCGCCGCCTGCCTCGGACGACGCCGTCATGTGATGACGGCGTCGGAGATCTTCACCGAATTCTTCCCCGGTGACCCCAACGGCGCGGAAGGTCTCGTCGATCATCGCCCAGATCGACGAGACCCTCCGCGCCGTATGTGTACCGCCGTCGCCGGCGGCCCTGCGAGTACGAGTTCACGGTCATCGACACCATCGGCTCTGGTCAGATTCGGGATGCATGAGTTATATTTCACATGTAAGAAAATTATTACAGGTGAAGGAGCATCATGACAGGGGCCGTGCCGACCGGCGACGAACTGGTCGTGGTGCTCGCGGCGCTCGCCAACCCGCTGCGGCTGCGCATCGTCGCGAAGCTCGCCGACGGGCGTGACTACGTGAGCCATCTGGCCCGCGACATCGGGATCAGCCGCCCCCTCCTGCACATGCACCTGCAACGGCTGGAGGCGGCCGGGCTGGTCGTCGGCAGCCTTGAGCTCTCGGAGGACGGCAAGGCCATGAAGTACTACGAGGTCACGGACTTCCACCTGCGCCTCACCGCCTCGACCGTGGCCGAGGCGGCCCAGACCCTCACCCCATCGGACCCCGAGAAGGGTCCCGCACCCAAGGAGCGGTCCTGAATGGACACGACGACCTGGCCGGGCACGGTCCTGATCCTGGGCCTGTCACTCCTCGCCCTGATCCTGATCATCGGCATCGCCGCGACCGTGCTGGAGTTCCGCAAGCTGAAGATATCCGCCGCCGTCCAGGAGGACCTGCGACAGCTCGTACGCCGCTACGAGCAACTCGCCGAGAACACCATGGACGCCCAGCAGCGGATGTCGAACGAGCTCTCCGACGTGCGGTCGCGCGCGACCTCGATCGAGCAGATCCTGCGGACCGTCGAGTGAACAGGCCCCCCACCCATGAGAAGGACACGATGAAGGCGATCATCCGGGAAAGGTACGGCTCCTCCGACGTTCTGCGACTCGACGAGATCGACAAACCGGTGCCGGGAGACGACGAGGTCCTGGTGCGCGTTCGCGCGGCGTCGGTGACCCACGGCGACCTGGTGACCATAACGGGTATGCCGTACCTGGGCCGCCTCGCGTTCGGGCTGCCCAGGCCGAAGCAGAAGGTCCCCGGCCGCGACATCGCCGGAGAGGTCGAGGCCGTCGGCCGGAACGTGACGCGCCTGCGGCCGGGCGACGAGGTGTACGCCGAGGTCAACGGCGGAGGCTTCGCCGAGTACGTCCGCGTCCCCGGGGACCTGGCGTGCCCGAAGCCGGCCAACCTCACCTTCGAGCAGGCGGCCGCCGTCCCCCTCTCGGGAAACACCGCGCTGCAGGGTCTCCGCGACCGTGGCGAGATAAAGGCCGGGCAGAAGGTCCTGATCAACGGGGCGTCGGGCGGCGTGGGCACCTTCGCCGTGCAGATCGCCGCGTCGTTCGGGGCGGAGGTGACCGGGGTGTGCAGCACCAGAAACATGGAGCTGGTCCGCTCACTCGGTGCCGACCACGTCGTCGACTACACCCGGGAGGACTTCTCCAGGAGCGGCCGACGCTACGACCTCATCTTCGACCTCGCGGGAAACCACTCGCTCTCCGACTGCAGGCGCGCGTTGAGCCCCGGAGGGACCCTCGTACTGTCCAGTTCGAAAGGCGGGCGGTGGTTCGGTCCGATGGGCCGGACCATGAGAGCGTTGGTGCTGGCGCCGTTCGTACGGCAGAACCTGCGCGCGTACATGGCGACGCGAAGCCGGGAGAACCTCGCCGATCTCAAGGAGCTGATCGAGTCCGGGCGGATCACCCCGGCGATCGAGAGGACCTACCCGCTGAGCGAGCTCCCCGAGGCGATGCGGTACTTCAGCGAGGAGCACGCACGAGCGAAGATCATCATCACCGTGTGAGGCCGGTGGATGCCGTTCGCCCCCCGGAACGTCCGCGCGGATCTCGGTCCGCTACCGGGTCAGGCCGGATTCATCCGGGTGACGATCGTCCGCCAGAGGGCGAGTTGCAGCAGGGCGAGGAGCACGACGGCGGGCATCAGGGTCCAGATCCCGACGCTCTGCCCGATGGCGCCGGTCAGCCAGGGAAGCGCCGCGCCGCCGATGACCGACACCCCGTTCATGATGCCGATGGCCGTCGGCACCAGCCGGGCCGTGGTCAGGGTGGGCACCACCGCCATCGCCGTCGGGAAGATGGGCCCGAGGAAGAAGCCGAGCAGGAGGAAACCTGCGGTCGCCACGACCACTCCCGGCGCCACCCAGGTGAGCACCGTGCTCGCCGTCACACCGACCAGGCAGGCGTAGGTCATGCCGACCGCGGTCAGCCCCATCCTGGTGGCGACCGGACTGATCAGGAACCGCCCCAGGGTCAGCCCGAGCCAGTAACCGCTGGAGATGTAGCCGGCGGTGAGGCCGGTCTGCGCGTGCTCCTCCACCAGGAAGGTGAACCCCCAGTTGCCCACGCTGATCTCCAGGCCGACGTACACGGCGAGGAACACCGAGGCCAGCACCACCGCGGGCGAGCGCAGGACGGAGGTGAGCAGGCCGCCCCGCTCCGGCTCGGAACCCATGGGGCCCGCCGGGGGCACCGGGACATCCGGATACGGGGTCCCCTCCTTCGCGGGGAGCTCAGAGGCCGGGGCGCCGGGCTTCACGGAGGCGTCGGGGGTACGCCTGGGATAGGCGATCAGGAAACCGGCCAGCAGCGGCAGGCACGCCAACGCCAGCACCAGCCACACGGCGGTCCACGGCAGGAAGGTCAGCGTCCAGGCGGCCAGCAACGGACCGAGCAGCGCGCCGACACCGAAGAACGCGTGCAGGCGGTTGAGCAGCGTCGTGGCCGAGGGCAGCTCCGCGAGATAGGCGTTGAGCACCGACTCCAGCACGCCGGTGCCGTAACCGACCACCAGTTGCACCGCCACGAAGGCCGCGAACGGGGGACGGCTCGCCATGTACAGCGTGGCCAGCACGTACAGGCCACCGGCGACCGCGAGGGAGAGGCGCGTACCGAGGCGCTCGAGCAGCGGGCCCGTGGTGGATCCGGCGAACATGAACCCGGCGGAGGAGACGAAGAAGGTGATGCCGATCGTCGTCATGTCGACGCCGTAGTCACCGATCAGCGTGGGCAGCAGCACTCCGCCCACACCGGCGTTCAACCCGGCCAGTACGAAGGTCGCGTACGCCAGGACGACCGGCGCCCGCCAAGGGCTGCTCAAGACGGGCACATGCTCTCCAGCACGGTCGTTTGATGCGGATGGTTTCCGAACCGTCCGGTGGAGGTGCGGGTCCACGGCGATCCACCGTCGTCCGACCTCTCCCGGGGGCTTCGCCACTCGGGTGATCACCCAGGAAAGCACTTTTGGGGGGAGTCTTGCCATCCGCTTTACCTGAGGGGCTCAGCATATGGCGATCTTCGACAGCGGAACAGACGCGAGGCCGCAGATTTTTTAACCTGAAATTTTCATGACCGGCGAGGCATTTCTACAGTTCACTGTTACCCGGCCTGTGTCGCGCTTGCCCCTCGCCGAGGGCCGGGTCAGACTCCGCCGGAGTATCACCCCTCCGCGCGACCACGTGAGCGATCCGCATTCCCGTCGCACTCGCATGCCGGTCCACGCGAGGAAATGTTAACGCTAACAATCGCGGGAGCCGATCACCGTCGAAACGGTCAAGGTCCATCCCGGCGGCGACGCCGAAGACCGGCGCCGACCGGGCCGACGAGACCGAGAAGGCGCGGATCGGCATCCACAGCCACGAGGAGGAGACATGGCACAGGATCAGAACGAGCCGGAGAACGGTGAGCGAAGCCCGCTGAGCCGGAGAGCCGTCCTGACGACGCTGGGAGCCCTGCCGGTCCTCGGCGCGGCCTCCGTCGTCGCGGCCACGGAGGCCACGGCCGCGACGGCGGTCATCAACCCGTCGGCGCAGCGGCAGACGATCCGCGGCTTCGGCGGCATGGCCTTCGCGGCCTGGATCGGCGACCTCACGGCCGCCCAGCGGGAAACGGCGTTCGGCACCGGCGAGGGCCGGCTCGGGTTCTCCGTGCTGAGAATCCCCGTCCCCGAGAACCAGGCGGACTGGAGCCGTGACGTGGCGACGGCGAAGCGCGCCATCGAACTCGGCGCCTCCGTCATCGCGTCACCGTGGAATCCCCCAGCCAACATGATCGAGACCTTCGTCCGCGGCAGCCAGACCAACGCGAAACGCCTCAGGTCCAACATGTACGCGGCCTACGCCCAGCACCTGAACGACTTCAACACGCACATGCGCAACAACGGCGTGAACCTGTACGCCATATCAGTGCAGAACGAGCCCGACTACGCGCATGACTGGACGTGGTGGACCCCCGCGGAGATGCTCAAATTCATGCGGGAGAACGCCGGCTCGATCAACACCAAGGTGATCGCGCCCGAGTCCTTCCAGTATCTGAAGAACATCTCGGACCCGATCCTCAACGACTCCACCGCGCTCGCCAACATGGACATCCTCGGCGCCCACCTCTACGGCACGCAGTTCTCCAATTTCCCCTATCCCCTCTTCAAGCAGAAGGGCGCGGGCAAAGAACTCTGGATGACCGAGGTCTACCACCCCAACAGCAGCGACTCCGCGGACCTCTGGCCCCAGGCGCTCGACGTCGGGGAGCACATCCACCGCGCCATGGTGGACGCCGAGTTCCAGGCGTACATCTGGTGGTACATCCGGCGCAGCTACGGCCCCATGCGGGAGGACGGCCAGATCAGCAAGCGCGGCGCCATGATGGCGCACTTCGCCAGGTTCGTCCGCCCCGGATACGTGCGGGTCGACGCGACCGCGAACCCGGCGTCGAACGTCTACGTCTCGGCGTACCGGGGCGGTAACTCCACGGTCATCGTCGTCGTCAACAAGAACACCTCCGCGGTGAGTCAGCAGTTCACCGTGTCGAACGCCACCGGATCGTCCAGCGTCTCGTCCTGGCTCACCGACGCGAGCAGGACCGTCGCGCCCCAGGGAACGACCACCATGTCGAACGGCTCCCTCACCGTCACGCTTCCCGCCAGAAGCATGATGACCTTCGTGATTGGCGTGAACAACGACCCCAACCCCACCCCCACGCCTACCCCCACCGCCAGCCCCACTCCCGGTGGCGGAACGGGACCTCGGGTCGCCTACACGATGAACTCCTGGAACAACGGCTTCACCGCCAACATCAGCATCACCAACACCGGGACCACGACGATCAACGGCTGGACGCTGGTCTTCACCCTGCCCTCCGGCCAGTCCATCACCTCGGGCTGGAACGCCACCTACTCGCCCTCCAGCGGCCAGGTGAGCGCCGTCAACGTCGGCCACAACGCCACGCTCGCCCCCGGAGCCACCATCGACATCGGCTTCCAGGCCAACCACACCGGCAACACGGCCGAGCCGACCGCCTTCACCCTCAACGGCGTCGCCTGCACCGTGGTCTGACCGACGACGGCCCGCCCCCCGAGGCCCGATCGGGGACAGGACGGGTGCGGCCCCTCCGACACCGGAGGGGCCGCAGCTCGTGAAGCGCCATCTCGCAGGCGGCCACGCCGAGACCACGGACGACGGACGACGCCATGCTCGCCTCACTGAACGCCGTACGGCGGAGACTCTCCGCGAAGCCGTTCGCCGAGCGCCGCCGACCGGCGTGCGCCGATCACCGTCTACCGATCAGCCGCGAGGCCGATCGACAGACGGGTCTTGGCACTGCTCCGGATGGACGACGACCCCCCTGAACCGGACGCGGACTCCGAACTCGCGTAACCTCCACCGCCGGTCCGGCAGTAGCCGGAGTACAGTTCACCCGGATAGTCGCTCGGCGAGGCGACGGCGGCAGCCTGGAAACGCGTCCGGGCTCGGAAACGTGCGGGATCTCAGCTGTCGCGCTGCTTGAGGCGGAGTGCTTCCTTGCGGACCTCGGCCTGGAGGGACTGCTCGCGCTCCAGCCACGCCGGGTTCTCCGCCTTCAGCGCGTCGATCTCAGCGGTGGTGAGCGGTTCGGTGATCCCGCCCCTGAGCAGGCCGGCGATGGAGATCCTGAGCTTCGCGGCCATGACCTGCTTGGTGTGCGGGCCGTTGCGGCGCAGGTCGGCGAGCCAGGCGGGCGGCGTCGCCTGCAACTCGTTCAGCTCGTCCCTGGAGATGACACCCGCCTGGAACTCGGCCGGGGTGGCCAAGAGAGGGACACCCAGCTTCTTGGCCGCGGTCGCGGGCTTCATCGTCTGGGTGGTCTTCGATTTGGGCGAGGTCATGGCGTCAAGAATAGTCAGCCGGAACAGGTTCCCCTGACATCGCTACCCTGGGGAAGTGACTGATGGAGAGACCGGCAGGACGTTTCGACTGGCGTACGTGCCCGGGGTGACACCCGCGAAATGGGTCAACGTCTGGATCGAGCGAATGCCCGAGGTGCCGATCACCCTGGTCGCGGTTCCCGCCGCCGAGATGGTGGGACTCCTGCGGAACGGCGGTGCCGACGCCGGATTCGCCAGACTGCCGGTCGACCGGGACGGGCTCAGCGTGATCCCTCTCTACACGGAGACCACTGTGGTCGTGGTGCCCAAGGACCACGTGCTGACCGCCGCCGACGAGGTGACCGTCGCCGACCTTGACGACGACGAGGTGTTCCACCCTCTGGACGACACCGTCGAGTGGACGGTCCGGCCCGGGCTGTCCGCGTTCACCCGCCCGGCCACAACGGCGGACGCGGTCGAGCTTGTAGCGGCCGGCGCCGGAATTCTCCTGGTTCCGCTGTCGCTGGCACGCCTCCACCACCGCAGGGATCTCACCTACCGGCCGGTGCCGGACGCGCCGCAGTCTCAGGTCGCGCTGGTCTGGCCCACGGACGCGACGACCGACCTGGTGGAGGATTTCATCGGCATCGTCCGCGGCCGGACGGTGAACAGCTCGCGGGGCCGTACTGCCCCCGCCTCCCCCGCGAAGAAACCGGCGAAGCAGCAGGTACAGAAACCCGCGCAGAACGGCTCCGGTCGCCGGGCCGTGCCGACCGGCCGCAAAAAGAAGGGGCACCGACCTCGGTGACCTGCGGGCAGATGCGCCGATCACCCCTGATAACGGCGTGAACACCGAAGCTGTCAGGCTGAGGCAGTAGGTCAATGCTCATCGCACCCCCGGCACTCGTGGTGTCACCGTGGATCCGCGGAGATTCCACCCCCTGAATTCCCACTTACCAACGGGAGTCCGTCGCGACGTAGCGGGCTCCTCGCCCTGCTCCAGAGGTGGTCGAGACTCGACCTCGCGTGCCTGTGCGAGGTGATGCCGCACCCTCGCGAACCGCGCTTTCACGAGAACACGCAGGCCAGGTTCATCGATGAAGGGCCGAACGTCACCCATCTGACTCGGAACAGCACGAATTCTTGCCCGGGCTTGTCCGAATACGCCAATCAAGTCAGAATCAGTTCAGCCTTCAACTAATTGGTTGGAGGGGCACTGCACGGATGAGGAGAGGCATGAAGCGCATCATCTCCATTCTCGTCGCCACCGTCGCACTTGGCGCCACGCTCACCGGCGTCAGCCCCGCGTCCGCGGCCACCTCCGCAGTCGACTGCTCCACGGGCGAGTACACCCGGGTCCTGAACAGCTACATGCCCACCAACCTCGAGAGGGGGGCGATAGACGGCCGTAGCTACAACATCGGCGGCTCGTTGACGTACGCGTTCGATATCTGCCTTGACATCCCGGACACCTCGACATTCACCATCGAGGTACGGATCTGGAACAACGGGACACAGACTTCGTTCGTGGACGACCGGCCCGGGGACAAGATCTTCCGCTACACGCTCGCTCCCAACAGCTTCTGGCAGGTCTACGGCACGTTGACCGGCCCCGGCAGCACCTACCTCTACTACACCTGGCACGAGAAGATGACCCTCTCCTGACGTGGAAGGGGCCGGCCACCTCACTCAGCGAGGTGGCCGGCCCTACCACTCTCAAGCGGTCCGGAAGCCTTTGAGGTGGAATGGAGCCGGGGCCCGGTGAGCGGCGGCCTCAGCCCTTGAAGGCGCCGTTCATGATCCCGGCCACCATGCGCCGTCCGACGAAGACGAACAGGACGAGCAGCGGGAGGGTGGCGAGGAAGGAGCCGGACATGGCGAGCCCGAGGTCGATGCTGAAACTGTTCTGCAGCGCCTTGATCGCGATCTGAACGGTGTACATCTCCGGCGACTTCAGCACCACGAACGGCCACAGGAAGTCGTTCCACGCGGTGACGAAGCCCAGCAGGCCGAGCACGAAGGCGGCGGGACGCACCAGCGGGAACGCGACACGCCAGAAGATCTGCCAGGTCGACGCCCCGTCGATACGGGCCGCCTGAAGGATCTCGTCGCTGATGGCGGACGATATGTGCTGACGCATCCAGAAGATGCCGAAGGCGTTGGCCAGGCCGGGGACGATCAGCGCCTGGAGCGTGTCCACCCAGCCCAGCGATGAGATGATCATGTATTGGGGGACGATGGCGAGCTGGGTCGGCACGGTCATCGTCAGAACGACGACCAGGAACAGCGTGTTGCGGCCGCGGAAGCGCAGTTTGGCGAACGCGAAGCCCGCCAGCGCGCACAGCACCGCCTGGCCCACGCCGATCGTCCCGGCCACGACCAGGCTGTTGCCGATCGACCGGACGAACGGCACGGTCGAGAACACCAGGCCGGCGAGGTGGAAGAAGTTGTCGCCCGGCACGATCTCGGGCGGCAGATTCGTCGCCGTCGCGGTGTCGGTGGTGGCGACGATGAACATCCAGTACAGCGGGAACAGGCAGAAGAAGACGGCGAGCGCGAGCAGCGCGTAGGTCCACCATCGGACACGATCGCCGGAGCGTGGTCTCGTCGTGCTCACGATCGCCCCCTCAGCCCTTGACCGGGCGGATCCGGGTGGACAGGAAGTAGTTGAGGCCGGCGAGCACGACGACCATCACGAACAACGCCACGCCGACCGACGCGGCGTAACCGAACTTGAACTGGGTGAACCCCTGCTCGAACAGGAAGAGAGTGAGCGTCTGGCACTGACGGATCGGCCCGCAGGTAGTGGCCGCGCCGCGGTTCACGAGCAGGGGCTCGGTGAAGATCTGCAGCCCGCCGATCGTCGAGGTCACGATCGTGAACACGATGACCGGCCGCAGGGCGGGAAGGGAGATGTGCAGGAACTGCCGCACGCCTCCGGCTCCGTCGACGGCGGCCGCCTCGTAGATCTCTCGGGGAACGGCCTGCAGGGAGGCCAGGTAGAGCAGCGTCGTGTAACCGAACCACCGCCAGGCCACCATGACGGCGATCATCACATGGCTGCCCGCCACCGACTGGGTGAAGTCGATGTGCTCGACGCCCACCAGGCCGAGCAGCCAGTTCAGCAATCCGTAGTCGCGGTCGAACATCTGGACGAACACGATGGCGGTGGCGGCCACCGAGGTGATGTACGGCACGAGCATCGTCATGCGGAAGAACACGGCGAAGCGCAGCCGTGCGTGGTTGAGCAGGTGCGCGAGCAGCAGCGCGACCAGCAACTGCGGCACGGTGGACAGCAGCCAGATGCTCACGGTGTTGCGCGCCGCGTTCCAGAACCGCACGTCCCCGAGCAGCCGGTCGAAGTTGTCCAGGCCGACGAACACCTGCTCGCCGATCGGGTTCCAGTCGAACAGCGCCACGTAGAAGGTGAACAGCAGCGGGATGAGGCCGAACACCGCGAAAAGCACGAAGAACGGGGTGATGTAGGCGTAGGGGGCAACGATCTCGGCGAAACCGCGCCGCGCCGCCTCCACCGGCGGGGCCGGGGGCAGGCCCGCCTTGGTGGGGCTGATGCTCGTCGTCACGGTCTGCTCGCTTCCCCACCGCCGGCGCGGGCCCGTCGGAACGGCCCACGCCGGCGGCGTTCGTGAAGGGTCCTAGCCACCGATCGCGGTCTTGATGTTGGTCACCGCCGCGTCCCACGCCTTCGCGGGATCACCCTTGCCCTGCTCGACGTTGGTGATGGCGTTCGTGAACTCCGTGCCGATCGTGGTGCTGTCCGGCCCGATGAGGAACGGCTTGAGGCCGAGCAGCGAATCGGTGTAGATCTTGCCGATCGGTGCGCCGGAGAAGAACTCGTCCTTGGCGGAGGTGAGCTTCGGGTCCTGGTAGACCGACGGGGTCGCGGGCAGCGACCTGGCCTCGGCGAAGTGGTCGAGCTGGCCCTGCGGCGACTGTGTGGTCGCGATGTAGTCCCAGGCGGCCTTCGGGTTCTTGGCGTTCTTGGGGATCGCGAGGAAACTGCCGCCCCAGTTGCCCGAGCCGCCGGGGATCGTGGCGATGTCCCACTTGCCCTTGGTGTCCGGGGCGTTGTCGCGGATCTGGCCGAGGAACCAGACCGGTGCGGCGGCGACGGCGAAGTCCCCCCGCTTCATCGCGGCGCTCCACCCCTCGGTGAACGAGCTCTGCTTGGCGGTGATCCCGGCGGCCACCGCCTTGAGCGCCTGGTCGAAGGCGGCCCTGACCTGAGGGCTCTTTTCGTACACCAGGTTGCCCGCGGGGTCGTAGTACTTCTCCTGACCCTGGTTGACCACCTGCGAGTAGACGCTCCCGCCCGCGTTGTCGATGAACGCCTTGCCGGTGGCCGCCTTGTACTTCTTGCCGGTCTCGATGAAGGCGTCCCAGGTGGGCCAGAGCTTGCCCACCTCCTCACGGTCCGTCGGCAGCCCGGCGTCCTTGAACAGATCGGTCCGGTAGGCGATGGCCATGCCGCCGACGTCGGTCGGGATGCCGATGATCGAGCCGTCCTTGGCCGTGGGCTGGCTGATCACCCAGTCCAGATAGTCACCCTTGACCTTGTCGGCACCCAGTGTGCGCAGGTCGATGAAGTTCTGCGGTTGCTGGACGAACTTGGGCAGGTCGTCGCCCTGGATCAGCACCAGGTCGGGCACCTTGCCGCCGGCGAGCGCGGTGGTGAGCGCCTGCGCCGTCTCCTGCGCGTTCCCCACCTCGGTCAGCTTCACCTGCACGTTCGGCTTCTGCTTCTGGTACTCGGTGACGGACGCCTTCTGGTTGATCCCGGTGAACGACCAGAACTCGAACGACGAGCCGTCCGATTCGCCGGAGGGAGTCCCGGACGACGAGCCTGAGCACGCTGCCATGCTGAGGGCCGCGGTAGCGGCCAACACGACCGCTGAGACGTTGCGGAACTTCACGGCGACCTCTTTTCGCTTGCTGTGGTCAGGGATGCGATGTGCGGCCCGGCAACGCGAGGATGCGCCGCGCTCGCCGGGCACCTCCTCCGCGCGTAGGACGGTGCCGTGCCGCTTCAGGCTCCGGATCGCGAACGCCGAACAGGTTCGGCACCGCCATGCCGACCTGCTGCTTCACCTGCGAAGCCTTCTGACATCGCTCTTGAACATGAAACTTTCGGAATGTCATACCGATCATTGATCCAGGACATTAGGGCTCCGCTGACCTGAGCGTCAATATTCTTACGGCAATGTGTCTGAAACAATCGGACTGCCAGTTTTATGTTTCGGAAGTACACCGTGCCCCTCCACCGAGACGACGGAAGTGGCCCGCCAGGAAGATCACCGGAACCGAAGGAGAGATCCTGCACCCTCGGGGCCATCTCCGGGATCATGCATCGCCGGCAGGGAGCGGGCGAATGCTTCAATGGTCGGTGCTTCTGGTGCTCGGATCTGATCATCATCTGCAAGCCCGGCTTCGTCTCGATGGTCGACGCAATACGAGGCATGATCGCGATCTTCGCGGCCCACTCCAGTGCCGTCTCACGGGACGGCGGCTCCAGAACCGTGTAGCCGCCCTTCGAGCTGCTGCGTCTGCGGGTATGCGCCCTCGATCATGGCCCCATCCCCATTCCACCGTGGCGGACGGAACGCGTTCATGGGGCGACCCGGACCTGCCGGGCGGAGGCGGCGCGCCATCGGCATGACCTTCCCTTTCCTGGTCACCGAGATCGAGGCCGCCGCCGAAGGCGCCCTGCGCACGACCGATCCCACTCGCACCGGCTACCTGCTGTGGACCGCCATCCACGGCATGGTCGGCATCGAACTCACCCACGCCATCCGCGGCCCCCTGCCCGGCTGGATCCTTGGCACCCCCGGCAGCGGGAGCGTCTCTTCACTGAGGGCGTCTCCCTCTTCCTGTCCGGCCTGCGCTAGCACTCCACTCGTTCCTGGCCGCCGACGGGCGTCCGCGTCTCACCGTGCCGGAGCTGGATCACGCGAGGCCCAATAAAGTTCACGCAGTTCGGCGGAGGGGTCCAGGCCGAGCGACTCCTTGAGCGTCGCCTCGGCCGCACCGGTGCATCGGGCGCGTACGCGATGCGGAGAAACGGGATCAGGCGGGCCGGCCCGAACGTAGTGGCAGGCGGACGATGAAGATCGCGTGGCGGACACGTGCGTGACCAGGAAGGCGAGGCCGCCGACGGCGCTCGCCCAGGAGACGCGGCGCAGGGGCCGCGCCTTCCTCTCCCAGCCGGGCATGCCCTGCAGCCGCCGGGCTATCAGGAGCCCGACGGCCGGGAGGGTCGCGATCGCGCCGCCCGCCGCGTATCGGTGCGTCAGCCCGCGGGCCGTGGGGACGCCGCCCTGCGGATCGGTCCGGAAGATCCCGGTGAGCGTCATGCCGCCGCACCACACGCCCAGCAGCGCGGTCGCCGGCGCTCCGATCGGCAGCCGGGACCGCACGAGTCCGGCGAGCAGCGCCGCCGAACCCACCGAGAGGCTGGCAACGGTTCCGGCGAAGACCGCGGCAGTGTTCTTGCTCAGCGCGTAGTCGCTGACCGTGTGCCGCACGGTGTCCACTTGCTTCGCCCATCCGATGTGCAGGGCGGTGGCGCCGACCAGCGACCCGACCAGCCCGGCATGGGTCGCGACCACGAGTTTTCGCGTGAGGTGAGAGCTATCCATGACCGCTAGGAAACCGGCGTGCCGTGTGGCTTGTGCGAGCGAGATCGTGAAGCTTCCGTGAAGCACTCGGGTCGTTCCGGCACCGGGATCCGCGACTACCGCTCGGTGTCCGCGTCGCCCGAACCGGCGATTCCGCCGTCTGGGTGCGGACCTGTCGTGTTCGAATGGAAACGCGTCACCGCACGGGACGGACGCCGACGCCGTCGAGGTAGACCTCGATCGCGCCGAGTTCGGCGGTGCCGACCACGGCCGCGACGTATCCGTCCGGCCGGATGAGCGCCCACTGCTCGGGTGACAGCCCGTACGCGCTCTGGACGTGGCCTCCGGTGTCGAGGATGTCGCCGCCGATGACGTGAATGCGCAGACCTCTGCGCGGTTCCGGGACCGGGGCGTCACCGGGCTCATAGCCGAGCAGGGTCCAGTGCGGTCCCTGGAACAGGCTGAACAACCGCGTGGCGAGCCCGCCCGCGCCGGTGGTGGGAGCGTCGGGCGCACGGTCGCCGGGCGCCACGCCCTTGCAGGGCTCCGTGCTGGTCAGCGACAGGGACGAGTCCGGGTAGCCGACATCGAGCTGGGTCACCTCGCGCCCCCGGCGCATGTCGCGGTTCTTGGCCGCTTCGAGCAGCTTCTTGGACAGGCCGAGGACCGCCTCGGCGACCGGTCGGCGCTCCTCCTCGTAGGTCGCCAGCAGCGACTCCGGCGCGCCGTCGAGCACGGCGGCGAGCTTCCAGCCAAGGTTGTAGGCGTCCTGGATACTCGTGTTCAGGCCCTGTCCGCCGGTCGGCGGATGGCAGTGCGCGGCGTCCCCGGTCAGGAGCACGCGCCCACGCCGGTAGGCGTCGGCCAGCCGGGCCTGCATCGTGAACACCGATGCCCAGGACACCTCGCGGATCACGATGTCGTCTTGGCCGCCGCGCTCATGGAGCAGGGCGGTGAGCCCTTCGGCCGAGAGGTCGACGTCCACGTCGAGGGGGACCGGGGCCATGTACTGGAACATGTCGGTGCCGTGGAGCGGGCACAGCGAGACGCTCCGCTCGGGCTTCTCGTTGCCCCAGCGGTGCCAGACGCGCGACGAGGCACCGTCGACCCGCACGTCGGCCACGAGCGCCCGCACGCCGAGGGACTTCCCGCGGAACTCGATGCCGAGGGCCTTGCGGACGAAGCTCGATCCGCCGTCGGCGCCGACCAGGTAGGCGGCTCGCACGGTCCGCTCCCCGTCGGGGGCGGCGAGCCGCGCGGTCACGCCGTCGGCGTCCTGATCGAAGCCGACGAGTTCGCAGCCGTACTCCGGGGCGTGGCCGAGCTCGGTCAGCCGCTCCCGCAGCCGACGCTCGGTGAGGAACTGCGGAACGAGCAGCGGGATCTGGTACGGCTCGGCAGGCGTCGGCTCCGGCAGGATCCCGGCGTGTTTGTCGACCGGTCCGTCGTGGGTGTAGATGCGCAGGGGAGGATACTCGCCTCCCGAGGCGACGATCCGGTCGACCACGCCGAGGTCCTCGAACACCTCCTCGGTGCGCGGCTGGATGCCCTTGCCGCGTGAGCCGATGAAGGGGTGCGGCGCCTTGTCGATCAGCCGAAACGCGACGTTCCTGCGGGCGAGATCGATGGCGAGGGTCAATCCCGCCGCGCCGGAACCACAGATGATCACATCAAGGTCTTCGTTGCGTGCCACGGTTCACCTCTCCGTTGGTGACGGCCGGCCAGGCAGCCCATCCCGCCCGATCCAGCTTTATGTGTATTTAGCACGGAGTATGTTCCGTAGCCGAAGCGACCGTCAAGCCCTCTCCCCTGAAGGACACACCACCCCGACAGCTTTCCGGCTATCAAAAAAAGCGTCTTGAGCTGGTCTTTTATGGCCTTCCGCACATGAAAGAAGTTCTGATCCAGGTGTTGCGACCACACTGCCCAGATGACGGAAAATTATGTGTATTATGAGCATGTCTACACGGAGGGGATTGTCGTGGCCATCCGTTCCCACGCCGGTCCTGAGGTGACCGATCACCCATCGCGGGAACGGCACGGCCCCCGCCACGCCTCGCCGTCCGCATCATGCGAAGGCGGCGTCTCCGCCGGGCACCGCCGGCCTACCGGAGGCTGCCGGTATTCTCGCCTTGGCACCTCCCCGTCCGTCCGCAAGGGCACGTAAGGCATCGGTGGCGAGCATGGCTTCCCAACACCGCCGGCACATCGCGTTCCGGCGCCTGCATGAATCGCTCGTCGACCTGATCGCGCTCATGAACCTGCCGCAACGCGACGAGGCCCTCATGGCCGAAGCGAACATCGATCTCGACCGCGCGTTGTTCAAACTGATCGTCGGGATCCGGCGGTTCGGGCCGATCGGCGTGGTCGAACTCGCCGAACGGGCAGGACGCGACCACACCACCGTCAGCCGGCAGGTGGCCAAACTCGCCGAGCTCGGCTTGATCGAGCGGCGTCCGAATCCGGCGGACCGACGGGTCAGGGAAGCCGTGATCACCAGTGCGGGCCGTCGCATCACGGACGCGCTCGAGGCGGCCCGGCAGAGGCTCCTCGACTCCGCGTTCGCCGAATGGAGCGACCAGGACCTCGTTCAGTTCGAGCAACTGATGCGCAGGTGCGTCGACGACATGCTCGCGATGTCCGCGGCCGACAAGGAGGAGGGCGGCCAGTAGTGCCGCTCAGCGCTGAACGGCATCGCCCGGCAGGCCTCTGATCGGCCCCGATCAGCATGGCAAGGATCACGCGCCGGCCGCCATCATTTCACGATGCCACGCCCACCACCTGGGGAAACTCGTAAACCACCCCCGTGGACGCGACCCCGTCATCCCTGGAATCGTGCCCGGACGTGACGCCGGCTGTCATGCCGTACCGCATACACAGGGAGCGACCATCGAGCATGCCGCTTGTATGCGGTTCCCATGCGAGAGCTTCCTACATTGATCCGTATCGCAACGTTCGGCTCTCTCGGAGAGAGGAGCCGTCACGAGAAAGAAGGTCAATCGATGGTTCGAGCCGTTCGGTCGTTCGCCGACCGACTGTTGGAGAGCCTGGTGCCCAGCACGCAGGCGCAGGCGATGGCCTGCGTCGAGCAGTGGCAACAGTTCACCTGCCCCCCCGTCGGGGGCGTCCCGTACAACACGATCGGCTTGAAGAGAGTCAAGATCTGCGACGGTGTGACGCAGGTACTGGAGACTCTGCCGTGCGGCACGCCGATCTGCGGTGGCAACAGCTCACCTTACGGGCCCTTCGTCCCCCTCCACCCGTGCCCGCCTTCCCCCTGCCCACCGTTCATGGTGTGCTGAGCCGGGCCGTCCGGCGATCCGGGCCGCCCCGGCCGGACCCGTCATGTGAGTGACCGCCTCCATCAGGGAGGGACGGGTGCCGCGACTGGCGAAGAGTCGCGGCGCCCTCTTCAGATTAGGGGTTTCCATGGAATACGTCCTGGTCTGCTGCCGGCTTCTGGTCGGTGTGGTCTTCGTGGTCTCGGCGGCGGGCAAGATGCGCACCCGCGGCGCCTACGCCTCCTTCCGCGCCACCACCGGTGAACTGGCACCGCGCCTGCCCCTGGTGCCGAGAGCCCTCATGCCGCCCGCGGTCGTCGCGGGTGAGCTGGCCACGGCCCTGCTGCTCGCCGTTCCGTCCACGGTCGGCGTCGGGTTCGTGATCGCGGTGGTGCTGCTGACCGCGTTCACGGTCGCGATCGCGACGGCCGTGCGCCTCCGCCGGCACGTGATCTGCAATTGTTTCGGCCCTTCGTCCACACCGGTGGGGCCGGAGCGGCTCGTCCACAACGGGGCGCTGCTCGTCGCCTCGTTCACCGGGGTGGTGCTCTCCTTCGGCACCGCCTCCGCATCCGTCGCGCTGGAGCCGGCCGGTGTCGCGGCGGCGGCGGTCACCGGCCTGGCAGGGGCCGCTCTGGTGCTGCTCGCCGACGACATAACCGAGCTGTTCCGGCCGCTCGTCTGACCACCACAGGCGACGGCGAACGTGTAACCGTGGAACCACTAAGGATGATCATGTTGAATGTCGTCGTGGTGCTCGTCGGCGCAGTCATGGTGCTGTGCGCGTTCGACATCGTTCTCACCGTGGGAGTGGCCCGGAGGCTGCGCGCGCAGGGCGAACTGCTGGCGCGTCAGACCGCTTCGCTCCCGGCCGGTTATCCACTGCCCGGTGGCCTCCCACCGGTCATGCGCGAAGCCGGAGAGCGGCTGGGCGCCTTCCATACCACCGCCGCGGACGGTACGCCTCTCGATGAGGGTTTCTTCGCCGATGCCCCGACCCTCGTGGCGGCGTTCTCCATCGGATGCCCTGCCTGTGAGGAGCGGCTGCCCGAGTTCATCAGGTTCGCCCCGGCCTTCGCCGGCCGTGAGCGCGTACTCGCCCTCGTGGTCGGCACCGACGGCACGGCCGAGAAGGCCGCGCTGCTGGAACCGGTGGCCACCGTGGTGGTGGAGAGGACCCATGGCGGGCCGGTGTGCGGGTCGCTGGGTGTCAGGGCCTATCCGGCACTGGCGATCGTCGACCCCGGCGGCGTCGTCCGCGCTTCCGGCACCCTGATCCAGGACGCGGCGGCCGCCCTGGAAACGGTCTGACCCATGCGAAAGATCATCGTCGCGGTACGGCTGAGCTGGCAGGCCAGCCCGCTGTTCACCGCGGTCTTCGTCACGCTCACACTGGCGATCGCGCCGACACCGGTCGTGACGGCGTGGCTGACCAAACTGGTGCTGGACGACATCACCGCCGGAGCCGCTCCCGGCACGATCGCGGGGGAAGGCATCGCGCTCGCCGTCACGATCGTGGTGACCGGTCTGATACCGCATATCACCCAGTACGCCTCCCGTGAGATCGAACGCCGCGTCGGACTCCTGGCCCAGGAACGCCTGTTCGTCACGGCCGAGCGTTTCGTGGGCATGGCTCGTTTCGAGGACCCCGTCTTCCTCAACCGGATGCAGATGGCACTGCAGCACGGCGCCACCACCCCTGGGGTGATGGTCTCCGCCGTCCTGTCGATCGTCCGCTCCGTCGTCACCGGTCTGGGCTTCCTGGGGTCGCTGACGGTCATCTCCCCCTGGCTGCCCGCGGTGATCCTCGCCTCGGTCCTGCCGATGCTGGCCGTGGAGCTGTCGATGGCCCGCCGCCGAGCCGGTCTGTCGTGGCGGCTGAGCCCGATCGAACGCCGGGAGATGTTCTTCCGCGACCTGCTGACCAGTGCCCAGGCAGCCAAGGAGATCCGGCTGTTCGCCATCGGCACCTACCTGCGTGAGCTCATGACGGCCCAGCGGCGCCTGTCCAACAGGGAGAACCGCCTCATGGACCGTCGCGAGGTCAGCGTCCAGGCTCTGATCGGCCTGGGGAGCGCCGCGGTGTCGGGTGGGGCACTGCTGTGGGCGGTACTCGCCGCCGCCGGCGGCCGGATCAGCGTCGGTGACATCTCGCTGCTGGTCGCCTCGGTGGGCGGCGTGCAGAGCGCGAGTGTGTCACTGGTGCACACCATCGCCCAGTGCCACCGTCAACTGCTGCTGTTCGACCACTACCTGCAGGTGGTCGCAGCCGAACCCGACTTGCCCGTCGCCCGCTCTCCCCGGGCGATCGCGCCGCTGGCACGCGGGATCGTCTTCCGCGACGTCTGGTTCCGCTACTCTCCCGACCACCCCTGGGCACTGCGCGGCCTCGACCTGACCATCCCCTACGGCCGGACGGTGGGTCTGATCGGCCGGAACGGCGCGGGCAAGAGCACCCTGATCAAGCTCCTGTGCCGGATGTACGATCCCGAGCGCGGTGCGATCCTGTGGGACGGCGTCGACCTGCGCGAACTGGACCCCGCCGGACTGCGTGCCCGCATCGGCGCGGTCTTCCAGGACTACATGGAGTACGACCTGACCGCGGCCGAGAACATCGGACTGGGCGATCTGGAGTACCTGCACGATCGCGAGCGCGTCACCGCCGCGGCCGTCGACGCCGGAGCCCACGAGTTCGTCAGCCGCCTGCCCCGTTCCTACGACACCCTGCTGTCACGGCTGTTCCTACAGGGAGAGGACAGCACCGAGGACACCTCCGGCGCCATCGGCGTGACCCTGTCGGGAGGCCAGTGGCAGCGGCTGGCCTTGGCCCGCGCGCATCTGCGTACCGAACACGACCTGATGATCCTGGACGAACCCAGCTCCGGCCTGGACGCCGAGGCCGAATACGAGATCCACCGCGGGCTGCGGCAGCGTCGCACGGGTCGTACCAACGTACTGATCTCCCACCGACTCAACACCGTGCGCGATGCCGACCTGCTGGTCGTGCTCGACGAGGGAACCGTCGTCGAACACGGCACCCACGAGGAACTGGTGGCCAGCGGCGGCACCTACGCCGACCTGTTCTCCATGCAGGCCGAGGGCTACCTGGAGGTCCTTCCCGGACAGGCCGGTCGATGACCGCTCCGCCCGCCCTGATCCTCATGCCGCTCGCAGCCGGTGCCGCGGCGGTGTTCTGGGCTCGCCGGAACCTCCTGGTGGCGATCATCTCGGGCGCCAGCATGCATCCCACCCACCGGTCCGGCGACAAGGTGCTGGTACGGCGCCTGCCCGCCGGCCGGATCCGGGCAGGAGACGTCGTCGTGGCTGACATCGTGGCCGTCCCGGGGTATGTGGCGGCACCCTCGTACGGCGGGATCCGGCATGCTGCGCGTCTTGGCGCGGTCGGAACGGACAGGCGGCGCGGGGCGGTTCCCCCGTGGGAGTCCTCTCCCGGCCCCGCCCCCAGCCGGGTCGTCAAGAGGGTCGCCGCCATCCCGGGGGATCCCGTCCCCGCTTCGGTACCCCGCCGGGCGGGTGAGCCCTCGGTTCCCGACGGGTGCCTCGTCCTGCTCGGTGACAATCCGGGACAGAGCCTGGACTCCCGCCATTTCGGATACGTCCCCGTGACGGACGTGGTCGGCAAGGTGGTCGGTGCCCTCTCGCCGACAGGTAGCCGGTGAGGCGCCCGGTTAACGCTCACCGGAACCGCCGCCCGGTCCACGGAAGATCCCGGCCGGTGTCCGGTCAGGCAGTGTGGCGGCTCATGGCCGGGGCGGCGGAGTTCGCGACGGGCTTCCCGTCGATGAAAAGTGGCCGGCGCGGCCACGCGGGGGCGGGGTGCGCCGGACCCGGTTCCTCGTTCCGGTGACGGAAGAAGGGTCCGCGGATGGCGTCGTCGTCCCGGCGAAGGACGGAAAGATGGAGTTCACGCAGTTCGGCGGAGGGGTCCAGGCCGAGATGATCGCTGAGCGTCGCCGTGGCGGAGGCCCACGCCGAGATCGCTCCCGCCGCGTTGCCGCCGAGATAGTGCGCACGCATCAGGTGTGCCCATGAGGTCTCCCGGAAAGGTGCCGCGGCCAGGATGTCAAGGAGTTCGGGAACGAGGTCGAGCGTGCGGCCCAGCCCCAGCCTGGCTTCCACCAGGCGTTCCCGTACTGTCAGATGCAGTTCGTCAAGGGCGGTGAAGCGGGCTCTCATCTGCTCGGAAGCTGCGCAGTCCTGTCCGGCGGGCCCCTGCCACAGGTCGAGCGACTCCTTGAGCGTCGCCTCGGCCGCACCGGTGCATCGGGCGCGCAACTCGGCGAAGCCCTGGGCGGCGAGCCGCTTGAACCTGATCACATCGACCTCGTCCGGCTCGATGAGCAAGCGGTATCCTCCGCCGCCGCCCCGCAGGGTGACCAAGCGCTCCTGCAAGGAGGAGGCCGTCAACTGGCTCCGTAGCCGGGCCATGTACAGGCGCAGGTTATTTCGGGCCGAATCTGGAGATTCATCCCAAAGGGACCTCATCAACCGCTCCGTGGAAACCGATCGCCCCTCCTCCAGGAGAAGGGCCGCGAACACTCCCCTGACCGGCGCCGACTTGACACCGACGGATGTTTTCGCGTTCTCGATCCGAACGCTTCCGAGCAGGCGGAACAGCATTTCCCTGACTCCTCCGGTAATTGGCGGAACGGTTTCCCGCCCGGGCCGGAAAAAGAGGGCGGCCGTCCACACTGACGGTGGGCCCGGGACTCACCGCCGGCCCGTGGGCGTCATGCCGTAAGACACGGGCGGATGGCGGTTCGCCCATCAGGATGGGGATCTCACCGGGGAGGAGTCATGAGTGACGATTACTCAATTTCCGGCCGGCGCTCGCACCATCTCCGCGGGTTCCCCTATCTCACCAAATTCCGGTCATCCAAAATAAGATTAATCGTCGGCATATATCCCCATTCTTTTGCGGCTGGGTCGGCGACAGGTCAAGAAACGCCTTCGATATCCTGATATTTCTGACATAGCGCCTGAACGGTGCCTGTTGCAGAGCCTGCACACCGACGAATTCGTCCAGGCCCCTGGACGCAGGGCTGGTGGAGGTACTACGGGATGGGCCAGGAGGGCTTGCTGAGGCGATGGCCGCTCATGGGGCGTGCATCGCAACTGGAGAAGTTCGACGAGTCCCTGGAAGACCCTCGGGTCAGAGGTTTCATCGTCTTGGGGTCAAGGGGAGCAGGAAAATCCCGCCTGATCGAGGAGTGCCTGAAACGGGCGGAGGGAGCCGGTCGGCACATCGGCCGTGCGGTGGCCACCGCGGCCGCTGCCTCGATTCCCCTGGGAACCATCGCTCATCTGCTGCCCGCCGAGGCGGACCTGTCCGATCCGGTCACGGGGTTCGCATCGGTGGCGCGACTACTGTCGCGGTCCGGAACCGACCCGGCTCCGCTGGTGATCGGAGTGGACGATCTCCACCTCCTCGATGTGACCTCGGTGGTGCTGCTGAGGCAACTGATGGACGTCGGCGTGATCTTCCTCCTCGGCTCGGTGAGCTCAGCGGAGCCGCCCGGCGCGGCGGTGGCGGCGCTGTCGTGCGGGGACTCGGTGCAGCAGGTGAAGCTGGTCGATTTCGGGCGTTCGCAGGTCGAGGAGCTGCTGGAACAGGTCCTCGGAGGATATGTGGGCCGCAACACGGTCAACCAGATGTTCGCCGCCAGCGGCGGTAATCCGCTCTACCTGCGCGAGCTGGTGACCGGAGCGATGACCGGCGGGATCCTGACCTGCGACGGTGAGCTGTGGGAGATGGCACCGGGCCGGCTACCGGGGACGCGACGCCTGACCGATCTCCTCCGCTCCCGGCTCTCCACGGCGTCGTCCGAGGGCCGTGACGTGCTGGAGGCCCTGGCACTGTGCGAGCCGCTGTCCGTGGCTCAGCTCACCGCCGACGCCGAGCCCCGGACACTCGACGAGCTCGAACGGGCGGAACTGATCGTCATCGGCCGGGAACGGCAGCGCACCGCCGTCCGGCTGGCGCACCCCCTCTACGGCGAGGTGCTGCGCGCCGACATCACCACGATCCGAGGTCAGAAAACGCTGCTGCGCCACCTCTCCCTGTTGGAGAGAAGCGGGGCCCGGCGGCGCGAGGACGCGATGCGACTGGCCACCTACCGGCTGGCGGCAACCGGAACGGCGGATCCGGCACTGCTCATGCGGGCCGCGGCCCTGGCCATTCATACGCGCGCCTACGCCAATGCGCTCTCCCTGCTGCGCGCCGTACCCGAAGAATGGCATGGCGTTCAATACCGGTTGCTCCTGGGCAAGGCACTGTACGAGGCGGGCGAGTTCGAGCAGGCCGAGACCGTACTGTCGCAGGCGGCCGCGCTCGCCGGCGACGAGCAGGAGACGCTGTTCGTGACGGGCCTGCGAGTACAGAACCTCATCTGGGGCCTGGGAGTCTCGCAGCGGACGGTCCGCGAGGTCATCGAAGCTGCCCGCCACCGGGTCGCGGGCCCTTCCGGCCACCAGGTCCTCACCGCCACCGAGGCCGCCGGCTGCTTCGCTCTGGGCGAGTTCCCGCGCAGCCTCGCCCTGTGCTCGCGTCTTCCCCTGGACTCCGGGCCAGGCCCGGATGTGATGACGTGGCTGATCGCCGTGACGACCACGTCGGCGACGCTGGCGTTCCTGGGCCGATGTGAGGAGGCGGTGACCTGGGCCCGGCGCGCCATCTCCGTCAGCGCAGCCGTCGACGCCGAGCTGTACTCCATGACCACCCACGAGACGGCGCACCAGTCCATCCTCATGCTGGCTCTGACGGAGAGCGGTCACCTGGCCGAGAGCCGGACGGTGGGCGAGCAGGCCTACCGAACGCTCGCCCAGGGTCTGCCGAGCCCCGAGCAGAGACTCCTCGCCTTCCACCTGGGACGTACCGCGTGGCTCGCGGGCCATCCGGGGCAGGCCCGCCGCTGGTACGCCGAGCTCGTCCGAGCGGCACGTCCCTACACCGCGATCGTCCTGCCGCTGGCGCTCTCCGGGCTGGCCGCCTCAGCCGCCCTGCAGGGCGATCTACAGGCGGCCGAGGCGGCCCTGGCCGAGTACGACCGGCTGACGTGCGCGGTGCACATACCCGAGGAGCGGTTGGGAGTCGCCTGGTTGCACGCCGTCCGAGGCGAGCTCTCCCATGCCCGGGCCGTCCTCACCGCGGCGGCGCAGGATGCCCGGGAACGCGGGCAGATCGCGTTCGAGTCCGTCCTGCTGACCGACCTCGTCCGGCTCGGAGGGGCGGGCGAGGCCGCGGAGCGGCTGGCCGAGATCGCCGAGGCGACCGGCGGCCGGTTCCACCGGGCGCGAGCCCACCTGGCCGCCGCTTGGGCCGGAGAATGCCCCGACCGGCTGCTCACCGCCGCCGGTGAGATGGAGGCCATCGGCGCCGACCTCCTCGCCGCCGAGGCGACCTGCGTCGCCGCCGGAATCCTGCGGCAGGCCGGTGACTCCCGTCGCGCCCAGGCCGCCGCACTCCGCGCTCAGCTACTCGCGGCCCGGTGCGAGGGGGCTCGGACTCCCGCCCTCACCACAGGGGGCAGCGGTGCCCGGCTCACCAGGAGACAGCAGGAGATCGCGCTGCTCGTCTCACAGGGGATGCCCAGAAAGGACATCGCCGAGCAGTTGGGCATCTCGGTCCGTACCGTCGACAACCATCTGCAGCGCATCTACGCGGAGCTCGGCATCACTACCCGCCGTGAGCTGGCCACCCGCCTCAACGGTGTGGTTCCGTCACCGCTCAGACCGGACTCGTCCTCCGACCACCGTAACTCCCACCTTTCAGGCTCAGAAGCTCACCGACGACCGTAGTGTCCGTAGTGGCGCTTGGAAGCCGAGCACAGAAAGGACCTGATCGCGGATGACCCAGTGGAGTCCTTCCTCGGAAACCACCCCGACCTTACGTCCGAGCAGGTCTTCCAGCTCCTTCTGGCAACCGAAGAACTCAAGTCCGAACGCCGGTGACCCGCCAGTGGTCCCGGGCCGCAGCCCTCGATCCGCCCTGGCCTCTTCGTAGCCGCCGACATCCAGGACACGAGCGCCGTTTCAAAGGTCGGCGCGCTACAGACCGGAAACCCCTACCACAGAGGTTGTGTCCGACATCACGTGGGCACGAAAAAGTTGCGCTTCTATCGGTCGGCGCGGAAGCACCGCATCGGACAGGCGCATGCCTTGTATGTCGTCCGAATCACGGACGAGTAGGTACGGGACGCGATCAGCGACGTTCATCGCGCGATCGACGAGGGCCGCGTACCCGTGCCTGCCGGTCGCCCCGGGCGCCCATCACTTAGAGCCTGCTGACGAAGGGTCAAGTGCTCGTGGGCATGGGGCTTGTAGAGGACTGGCCCGATCTTGTTGATGTGGCCCTGGTGCGACCATTGGGACAGTTGGCCGCGGAAGCCGTTGACGTTCTCGATGCCGAAGACGGCGGCCGGTTCGCTTCCCTTCCAGGCTCGCCAGGGCTGAGCGGCCGGCAGTTGCAGGACCTTGCCGCGCCGGTCAGGGCTGGAGCGGCAGTCGAACACAGCTTGCGGATAACCCCTGTTCGTGAGAGGCGACTCCGTGAGACGGGACGGCGTGGAGGCCTCCTACAGTGGGTGCTTGTGCTTTACGGCAGAACTGCGGAAATCAGCGCACTCGACGAGGTGATCACGCGGGCTCGCGACGGCTTCGGCGGCGCGGTGGTACTACGGGGCGAGGCGGGCGCGGGCAAGACCGCCCTGCTCGACGCGGCGGCCGCGCGTGGTGGTGCGATGCGGGTGTTGCGGACCACCGGCGTTGAGTCCGAGTCCGACCTCGCGTTCGCGGCGCTGCACCAGTTGCTGTGGCCGGTGGCCGGCCTGCTCGACACACTGCCCGAGCCGCAGCGCGATGCCGTGCGCGCGGCCCTGGGGCTTGCCGCGGGCAGTGCCGGCGATCGGTTCCTGGTGGGGGCCGGTGTGCTCTCGCTGCTGGCCGAGGCGGCCGCGCTGGGCGGGCTGATCTGCGTGGTCGACGACTTCCAGTGGGTCGACCGGGCCTCGGCCGATGCGCTGCTGTTCGCCGCCAGGCGGTTGGGGACGGAACGGATCGCGATGCTGCTCGCCATCCGCGGAGACGTGCCCGTCAAGGGCGTGCCGCTGACGGTGGACGTGCGCGGCCTGCCCGAGTCCGCCGCGGCCGAACTGCTGGAGTCCCGTCACGGTACGCTGCCCGCCCCGGTGAAACGGGAGCTCACCACACTGACCGGCGCGAACCCGCTCGCCCTGGGTGAGACCGCAGCCCGTCTGACGTCCGCGCAACTCGCCGGGCGCGAACCGCTGCCCGACCCGCTGCCCGGCGGAGCCCGGCTCTTCGGCGACCGGGTGACCGGGTTGTCGGCCCCTGCCCGGCTGGTCGCCCTGGTCGCCGCCGTCGAGGCCGACCTCGGCCTGGTCTTGCGCGCCACCGACCGGCTGTTTGCCGAGCAACCGGTACGACCCGGCGCGAACGCGGCCCGATCAACCTCAACCGGGCCCGGGACGGAGGCCGAGGCCGGGCGGGCGGCGTTGGCCGAGCTGGAGGACGCCGGGCTGGCCGAGGTGTCGGGCACGAGCGTGCGCTTCCGTCATCCGCTCATCCGATCCGCGATTTATGAGGCGGCCGCCCCCGCCGACATCCGCCGCGCGCACGCCGTCCTGGCGGAGCTGACCGCGGGAGACCGTCGCGCCTGGCACCTGGCCGGAGCCACCCTGGGCCAGGTCGAGCAGGTCGCCGTTGCGCTGGTGGCCGCCGCGGAGCGGGCGCGCGACCGCGGCGGATACGGCGACGCGGCCGGCGCCCTGGCCAGGGCCGCCGAGTTGACCCCCGAGCCGCGCACCCGTGCCGTCCGTCTGAAGGACGCCGCCGTCGCGGCCTGGCTCGGCGGCCGCCCGGGACAGGCGGAGTCGCTGCTGGCCGAGGCGCGCGAGCGGGCCGGCGGGGATGCCACCCTCGCCATGGAGATCGCCCGGCTCCGGGGCCGGTTCGAACTGACCTCGGGCAACGCCGCCGAGGCCGTACGGATCCTGGCGGCGGGCGACAGCTTGGAAATGCTGGCCGATGCCGTGGAGGCGGCCTCGTACGTCGGTGACACGGCGGCCATCGCCGAGCTCGGCCGGCGGGCGGTCGCGCACCCCGAGGGGTTCTTGCGGGACACGGTGGCCGGGATCGGCCTGACACTGGACGGCGACGCCGCCGGACCGGGACTGCTGCGGCGGGCGCTGGCACGGGTCGATGAGCTGGAGGACGCGACGGGGTACCTGTGGGCGACGGCCGCGGCCAGCGCTCTGGGCGAGTCGGACCTGGCCACCGAGATGGCCGAGCGGGCCGGGCGGGTGGCCGGGGTCTCGGGGATGACCGGGCAGTTGCCCGTCGTACTGGAGTTCGTGGCGACCGCCGAGCGCATCGCCGGTCGGCTGGCGCGCAGTCAGGCCATCTCCGAGGAGGGCCTGGCGCTGGCGCGGGAAGCCGGGTACGAGAACACGGTGGCCGCGCACCTGGCCAATCTGGCGGCGCTGGCGGCGTTGCGCGGCGAGGAGGAGTCCTGCGAGCGGCAGGCCCGCGAGGCGCTGGCCATCGCCATCCCGCACCGGGTGGGATTGCACGCGGGGATGGCCGCGTACGCGCTGGCGCTGCTCGACCTGTGTCTGGGCCGCTACGTGGCGGCACACGACCGTTTCACGGCCATCGCCGCGCCGGGATCGGGCGCCGGGCATCCGACCGTGGTGTGGCGAACCGGGCCCGACCGCGTCGAGGCCGCCGTGGGCGCGGGCGACGAGGCGGGCGCGCGGGCGGCGCTGGTCGCGTACGAGCAGGGGGCCGCGCACGCCGCGACATCCGAGTCGCGCGCGCTGCTGGCCCGCTGCCGGGGCTTGGCCGACTCCTCCGAGGACGCCTTCGGTGAGGCGCTGCGGCTGCACACCAACCCCTTCGAGGCGGCCAGGACGGCCCTGCTGCTGGGGGAGCGCCTGCGCCGCACGCAGCGGCCGGGCGAGGCGCGGGCGCACCTGCGGATGGCGTGGGAGACGTTCGAGCGGGCGGGCGCACGGCCGTGGGCGCGGCGCGCGCAGGACGAGTTGCGGGCGGCGGGGGAGAGCGGGCAGGCCCCACCGGCGGCCGTGCTGGACGCGCTGACCCCGCAGGAGCTGCGCATCGCGGGCCTGGTCGCCGACGGGTTGTCGAGCAAGCAGATCGCTGCCCAGCTTTTCCTGAGCCCGCGCACGGTCGAGTACCACCTGTACAAGATCTATCCGAAGCTGGGCATCGGCTCCCGTACGGATCTGGCGCGACTAGTAGTTCTACAGAAGGCGCCCGTAGCCGAGGACGACATGCTCTGAGACATGCAGAACACAGACATCTGGAGCGAAGAGTTCGGCGCCGAGACGGACGCGCCGATCCTGTTGATCATGGGGTCGATGTCGCAGGGCATCCTGTGGCCGGACGAGTTCGTCGGCCGCCTGACCGCCGGAGGCCGCCGGGTGATCCGGTACGACCACCGTGACACCGGTATGTCCGGCACCGTCGACTTCGCTACCGAGCCGTACACGTGGGACGACATCAAGAGCGACGTCTACCGCGTGATGGACGCCCACGGCTTGGAGAGCGCGCACCTGGTCGGCCACTCGGCCGGCGGGCTACTCGGTCAGCTCATCGCCGTGGAGCGGCCGGAGCGGGTGCGCTCGCTGACCGTCATCGCCTCCTCGCCGCTCGGTGGCGGCGAGGGCCAGGTGCTCATGCGGGCCCTGACAGGGCAGCCGCAGCCCGAAGGCGGTCTGCCGGAGCCGGCGCCGGAGTTCGTGGCCTTCTACCGCACGCTGATGGCCGCCCCACCGCCGCAGGACCGGCGCGCGCTGATCGACGGCATGATCGCCGAGCAGCGGGTACTGCACGGCACCGGGCTGCCGTTCGACGAGGACGCGGCACGCCGGCTGCAGGAGCGGATCTACGACCGGGCCCGCGACCTGTCGGCGGTGGCCAACCACCGGCTGGCCGCCGCGGCCGACCCCGACTTCGAGCCGGTGGGCGTGCTGCACCGGGTGCAGGCTCCCACACTGGTCATCGAGGGCAGCCACGAGCCGGTCAAACCGGGTCACGGCGCGGTCATCGCCGAGCAGATCCCGGGGGCGCGGCTGATGATCGTGGCGGGCATGGGGCACACGCTGCCGCCGGAGACACACGAGGAACTGGGCGACGCCATCCTCGCGCACACAGCCGAGTGACGCGCGTTCCTGCCGATATCTCCTCTTCAAGCGTTCGGGAGAACCTGTGCTGGACCCCTCCGTCCCTGCCATCGAGGTGGCGGACCTCACCCGGCGCTTCGGTGCCGTGCTCGCCGTCGACCGGCTCAGCCTGAGCATCCCGCCGGGGATGTTCTACGGCATCGTGGGCCCTACCCGGTGCGGCCGTGACGACTGGCACGGGCCCTGTCGTGGGCCGATGGGCGGGCCGCGAGGTACGGGCGGCCTGGCCTGTGAAAATAGGAGGCGGCAGGTAGGAGGCCCACGTCAGGATGGTCGCTCTGTACCCGATATGAAAGGAACCGAGTGACCATGCCTAGCGCCATTACTTTGATCCGTGCCGCTTCTCTGTCCGACGTCGCCCAGTACGCTTACGCAGCCACGGCGCCTGCCGAGTCGCGACTCATCTTCCTCGCCGGAGCGTGTCCCCTGAACGAGGACGGCTCGACGGCAGCGATTGGGAACTACGCGGGCCAGGCAGCGAAAGCCATCGAGAACATGCAGGCGGCTCTCACTGCCTCTGGCGCATCATTGCAGGACGTCATCAGCACAAGGGTTCTCGTCGCGTCCACCCGGCAGGAGGATTTGGTGGCTGCCTGGAAGGTAGTCCGGGACTCGTTCGGTGACCATGACGTACCGAGCACCTTGATGGGAGTCACCGTGCTTGGTTACGACGACCAGCTCGTTGAAATCGAAGCCGTCGCCGCCGTACTTGATTCCTGAGCAGTAAGGCCCTATCTGGGCGGCGGCGTGACCAGGGGCGGACCGCATGGTCCGAGCGGCGCGGCTGGCGTACGGCGACGGCTCGGAGTCCCTGCCCGCGCGCCGAGACCGGCCCCCAGGCCACATGTCCGGCGCGCGCCGCAGGCACAGGGCCAGGCGTCGGCACGCAGCGCCGCCGCCCCTTGGCGATAATCCCGGCACTCTCCGATCACCTGGCGGAGTTCGTGGGTACCGAGCCGGACGCCTTCGTCTTTCTCGGCAAGCGGGAAGGGTTCCTGCGAGGCAACAACTTCCGGCGTGAGGCCAGATGGACGGACGCGCTCAAGGAGTTGGGCGTCAAGGGGCTTCACTACGACAGCGACCGGGCCGCACCGATCTATCAGCGCGCCACGCGGGACGCCGATCAGAGGGTCGCCGACGCGCTGAGCGCACGGGTGGAAGCCGAGCAGAAGAACGATGACGGCGGAACGGTTCAGAAGAGCCAATGGCCCGTTGATGGCCCGAATGCCGCACACCAAGACCGGTTGAGAGGTGTTTTGGCTGGTGGAGCCTAGGAGATTCGAACTCCTGACATCCTGCTTGCAAAGACGCATGCCGATCTTGCTCGACCTGCGAAGACGCAGCTCCGCGCCCTGATCGCGTTCCCCGTGGCTCCCCGCTGCTTCCCCTCATTTCCCTCTCTATCGGGCACGCAACGGGCACGCCATTCGAGCGGCCTCGACAACGGAAGGCTCAGTCCGTGTAACGGTGTGCCGTGCTTGGTCCAAGCAAGGGTGTGATGAGACGCACGTATGACAAAGGGAGCTTCGGTGCTGCCTGAACGCAGGGGACTGACAGACATAGTCCAGGACCCCGAGGCCTTCGAGATTTTCTACCGATCCCACGTCGAGGCCGTAACCCGCTTCCTCGTGAGGCGCGTGCCGGATCCACACGCCGTGGCCGATCTCACGGCCGAGGTGTTCCTCGCCGTCCTGGACTCGGCACACACCTACCAGCCCGGCAAGGGCAGCGAAATCGCCTGGCTGTACGGCGTGGCGCGCAACACCGTCCTAGCCGAGCGGCGACGCTCCGCCAGAGAGATGCGAGCGACCGGCCGGATCACGGGACGCCGGCTGCTGGAGGCCGACGACATCTCACGGCTGGAGGACCGAATCGACGCCGAATCCCCGGCGCGACGCGCCCTGGAGGCCATGGCCGCACTGCCGGAGCGCGACCGGGCCCTACTGGAGCTCGTAGCCGTCGACGGCCTCAGCCCAGCCGAGGCCGCCGCCGTGCTCGGCATCCGGCAAGGAACCGCCCGGGTGAGACTCCACCGGGCCCGGCGCGCCATTCGGCAGGCTCCCGGCGTCATTCCGCTGATGGAAGGAACGAAATGAACGGCACCTTCGAGGACAGACTGCTCGACGAGCTCAAGGCGGAGATCTCCGCACGGGCGGCACAGGGGCGCGCACCGACTCGTCTCCGCCTGAACCGCCGCAGGATCGTGGGCGGGGCAGCCGTCGTCGGGCTCGCCGCCGCCGCTGCCGTCGCCGTCCCGCTGGTTTTCGGGCCGCAGGCCCCGGCGTACGCCCTGACCAAGAACCCAGACGGCTCGATCAACCTGCGAATCAACGAGTTCAGGGACCCCGGCCAAGTCGAGGAGGACATGGCCCACCTGGGTGTCCCCGCGGATATCGTCTACCTTCCGCTGGGCAAGCGATGCGGAGATGCGCGTGCCCCCTTCGTTCCCGGTGACCGCACCACCACGACACCCGAGGAACTCAAGAGCAAGGACCCCGCCGTGCAGGCCCGGGTACGCGAGCGGGCGATGAACACGGCATCCGCCAAGGCCATCCGCGCCAAGAACGGCATCACGATCTACCCCCGATATATCAAGCCCGGGCAGATCGTGCTGATCGAGGTGATGGAGAATCCGGTGGAGCCCACGGTCGAACGCCCCGGGGTCGCCTGGCAGTTCTCCGGTCGCCTGACGGACGGCCCCGTCGCGCCGTGCCAGGTCGTCGACGACCCATCGGCCTTCGACATCGGTGACGCCACGCCTCCGCCCGGCAGCTAACTACGGCTCACACCGCGACGACGTATTGAAGCGGGGACCGGTCGGCCCACACGTCAGGCCGGCCCCTTCCGCATTAGCAGCTCGGGGCGTGACCGTTCAGGACAGTCCCACCTGGACCAACACCCCTCGATGGTCTTCCTGGAACGAGCTGGTACGGCGGTGAACTGCAACCCGAACTGCAACCCAGGCGGTGCTGAGGCGGTCGGCGCGCGCGCCTTGCAGTGCGTAGTCGCGATGAGCCGTTCGTCACCTCAGAGCTCATCTCATGACGGCACCTGGTTGCTATCTATCGATGCTCGTTCACCGTCACTCAGACCGGCCTCCACGAGGATGGCCTGCACCATCGCGTTCTTCCCTCGGCCGTAGTCGTCGATGTTGGCGGCCTTCCCGGCAACGCGCTTCTTCACCGCGGCGTACTGGTCACGAAGTCTCGAGTTGGTTCGCAGGATGTCTCTGACCGCGAGGTGATTGCGGAGCGACAGCGACCCATCAACGATGACGTAGGTGTTGGTCCCGGCAAGTCGTGCGGGTTCCTTGAATGCCCATCGCTGGGGAATTCCCCGATCGCCCAACGGCGAGAAGCCTAGGCCAATCAGGACGTCCGTGGCGGCCTCGACATCTTTCTCTGCTACCACAATGTCGCAGTCGATGATCGGCTTGGCGGCCAGCCCAGGGACTGACGTGCTACCGACATGTTCGATGGAAATCACAGGCACGCTGGCGGCTTCTAATGCCTTGGCGTACTCCTTGCGCAGCACCTCAAACCGATCCGGCCATGCGTGGTCGTAGTCGACTACCGCTATCACGGTTGGAGCCTAATGGGCACGACATGTTTCCGTGAGCAGCCTCTAGGAAGTTCGGCGGTCAACCACCTTCATTCGTACAGAGCCTTACTGGACTGCCCGCACCAAACACGGTGATCAGCCACGCTCCCCGGTGAGCCAGGGTGAGGAACGAACCCTGGCTCGTCGATCGCCCCAAGCAGGTGTGGCGGCCAGCCAGGAAGTGGCGATCGTGAGGGCTGCACCTGTGCGGTGGCGCGGCAACCCCCAGCCGGAGTGTCAACGGTCAGTACGGCGGGGATGGCGTGCGGCGCCCGGCCGGGTGTCCCGCCGCCGTCCGGGACCGGCCCCCAGGCCGCACGTCCGGACGGCGGGCGGGCGGAGGGCCGGGGGTGCGGCGGCGCGCCGCGCCGCCGCCTTGACCTGGACGCCGGGACCGTGCGCGTGGAGCGTCAGTTGATGCAGCTCACCGGCAAGGGGCTTGTCTTCACCGAACCCAAGTCGGCAGCGGGCAAGCGGACGGTGGTGATCCCCGATCTGATCATCGAGGACCTGCGGGCGCACGTGAAGGACTTCACCCAGGACGGCGACAAGGGGCTGATCTTCGCGGGGCCGGACGACGGGCCACTCCGGAACACCAACTTCAACCGCCGCGTCTGGGCTCAGGCTCTCGTAAGCGCGGGCCTTCCGAAGGTCCACTTTCACGACCTGCGGCACACCGGAAACACCCTCGCCGCGAACGCCGGGGCGTCGATCCGGAAGCTGATGGAGCGCATGAGCCACTCCAGCACGCGGGCGGCGATGGTCTACCAGCACTCGACCGACGAGCGGCAACGGAAGGTGGCACGGAAGCTCGACGGCCTCGCCCGTGGGGCACTTGCGAAGGGATCGGGCACACAACGGGCACGGAAGCGAAAGAAGGCCGAATGAAGATCAAAGCCCAGGTTACGGCAACATGCCTGACCTGGGCTTTTTCGTGTCTGAGAGGGAGTGGAGCCTAGGAGATTCGAACTCCTGACATCCTGCTTGCAAAGCAGGCGCTCTGCCAACTGAGCTAAGGCCCCGAGCTACTCAAGCGGGCACCTCAGAGGGGACCTGCTTCAGTCGTACACGGTAGCAACAGGAGCCGCTCCGGCGCCAATTGGATTGGCGGGACGCCGGCATGTCGTACCGAGCGAGACAACCGGAGGTCGTAGAGGGGCTCAGGGCATGGGACCGGCCTTGGCGATGAACTCGTCGGGCGGACCGGTACGGGCTTGAGCCGAGCGAGCAAACCTGGGTCGTAGGAGCGGAGGCGGTACGTCGGGTACGTCACGGACCGCACCGGTCGCGCCGGTTCAGGGGCGGGCCGGGCGGGCGACCCGCGTGACGCGCCGCGTTTCGTCCTCGCGCGGTACGTCGTGGACGGCACGGCGGCCCCTGGACCGGGGAAGGGGTGGGGCCGCCGTGCCCGTTCGTCAGAAGTGGCCGATGTTGACCGAGCTGGAGGTGAGGGCCCAGCGGTGGAGGACGGCCGTCTCGGCCTCGTACATCTGGATCCTCAGCCCCTCCAGGGTCCGGTCGCAGATGATCAGCGGCTCCGGGGTGGGCCAGGTGGCGATGGCGTGGAACAGACGGCTGCCGGTGCCGTAGAGCACCGACCAGCCCGGTCTGGTGGCCTGCAGCATCGCGGCTTCGGCTCGTGCCTGGTGGTCCCAGGTGTAGCGCGGGACCGCGATGACGGCCTGGCCGTCGCGGTGACGGCCCCGGGCGGCGGACAGACATCGGCGGATCACGAGATCACCTGCCCGGCCTGCTCCCGCTCCGGCATCTCCCGTATCCCCTGTTCTCGTGCCGCCTCCTCCGCTTCGCGGGCGAAGGTCTCCTGCCGTTCGGTCTCGGCCCGCAACGCCTCCAGGTCGTCGGCGTCTACGGTCCGCTCGGCCCCGGCGTGGGTGGCCACCTCGGAGAAGGGCTCTGCGCGGCTGGCCCACAGCCGTCCGACGTCGCTGAGGATCAACCGCCAGCCGGGAATCGTCGCCGTGGAACCACTGGTGGGCTCTGGATGGGTGGAACTACCATCTGTCACTGATTGGACCTCGATCCGATCAAAGGCCCGCCCGGTCGTTCGCAGCGTGGGGCGGGCCTGCCTCATGAAATGGAGGGGTTCGCCGTACCGGCCAGGTGACCGGCACGAAGACGGAGTGACCGCTGAGCGGTTCAGTGCGCAGGTGGTTCTTCGCCCGAAGCGAGACACCAGGTGGCGTCCACCCCCGAGCCGGGGCGGCCCGGTGAGAGCGGTCCCTGACGGCGACGCCGGGCGCGGGCGACAGGACCTCCGCCGAGGCGACGACACCGGTACGAGCCGTTCGGCGGCCGGGCTCCGCTCGGGACGACGCTGCTCGGGTATCGCCACAATCCCCTCGGCCGGGGCCGGGGCGGGCTCGAAGCACGGCAGGGAACGGTCTCCGGTACGACGAACCCGCAGCCGGACCTCCAGCAGGTCACCGGAAGGCTGACCGTACTCGTGATCGGCGGGCCGATCAGGGCAGCCGTGCGCGTAGGGGGCGTGTCCACAGGTCGCACACCCCATCGGCAGCGGCGGCACCTCGACGAAACAACCGCAGCCACTCGTCGTGGCCCGGTCGAGAACCGCAGCACCAGGGTTGTTCACGGGTCAGTGCTCCCTTCCTGATCGAGGTGTGCGTACGACGCGATAGCGCCGCGAATCGGTCGAAAAGTTACTTCCTGGACGCTATTCTGTTGGCTTGTTGGCCAACAGGGGAGGTAGCCAAGAGGCCTGTTGCGATGCTCTCGTGCGCATCGACCCGGACTCATACGTTCCCGCTTACCACCAGATCGCCGATGACCTGCGTCGGCGTATCGAAGACGGGAGTCTCGCACCCGGACAGAAACTCCTGCCCGAAGCGCGCCTTGCTCATGAATACGGCGTTGGCAAGGACGCCCTTCGCGATGCGCTGGCCCAGTTACGCGGTGAAGGTCTTGTTCGTACCGTGAGCCGAGACGGGTCATATGTTCGGGATCGAGTCGAGCCTGTCTCGGTGTCTCTTCGAGGTCCGGCAATCGTTCGAACCCGCATGCCCACCCCGGAGGAGCGCAGACGACTACGCCTGGGCGAGGGCATTCCGGTGCTCATCGTGGAGGCAGACGGAGATTGCCGAGTTCTCGCTGGCCACGTGACCGAGATCAAGATTCTGTGAGCGAGTGTGGGCATCTCGGACAACCTCCTCTCCAATAGATAGCTACCTATTCAGTCTCGACTGGTCATCGAATCCCTGTCAATAGATACTGATGTATTCGAAGGGAGAGAAGTTACTTGGCGCGATGGCATGCCGTTGCCGCTTCACTTCGTGAAGCGATACTGAATGGCGCATATCGACCGGGAGACACCATTCCAAAAGAGGAAGAACTGGAAAAACTTCACGGTGTCAGCCGTTCGACCGTACGCAGAGCTGTCGCTCAACTGAGCGCCGAAGGGTTGCTGACACCGGTCCGCAGAGGTGGAACAAAGGTCAGGGAACGGCACGAGCGCAACCGGATCACTCGTGCCCGGATGGTCCACCGTGACGAGCGCGGCTACTACTTCGATCCGGCCGCACGCCCCTGGACCGCCTTGCGTCCTCCGGTGGTCCGCTGGGGGCCGGCTCCTCATGACATTGCGCATGCCTTGGGCATTAAGCCGGGAACAGAGGTGCTGATCAGAGACCGGGTGATGGGCGATCCGCAGACAGGGGATCCCGTCCAGCTCGCCACGAGTTACCTTCCGGCGGACCTGGCCCGAGACACCGTTCTCGCCGAGGCCGACACTGGGCCGGGCGGCATCTATGACCGCCTCGAAGAGGCGGGTCATGCTCCGTTGCAATGGTCGGAGGTCGTCGTCGCATCGGCACCGTCCGAGAGCGAAGCGACTTCCCTGAAGCTCGCGCCGGGCGTCCCGTTGCTACGCCTCATCCGGACCACTCGGTCCGCAGACGGACAGATTCTGGAAGTCAACGACTGTCGAATGTCCGGCGAACACTGGGAAATCGGCTACGACCTCCCCCGCAGCCACGACGCAGAACCCGACCGGTAACACTCGGCTCGACGTCCTCCCCTGATACGACATTCTGGGGATGGCGGTCGAATGCACGGAGATTCCCATTCGCCCGCAGGAGAAGCGGTCAAGGACTGATCTCTGTGCGGCCTTGTTTTCCCCGCCGTCGGGCCGGACTACTTCCCCATCAGCGGGATGCGGCGGCCAAGGGTGCTTCGGCGGACACGCCAAGAAGGCCGGGCAGGCACGTGATGGAGTCAAGGATGTGGGTGGCTCCGCCGTTGAGAAGGCGTTCCCTGCTGTGGACCCCGGTCATGATGCCGACGATCATCATCGCGCCGGCCCGGCGACCGCTGAGCATCTCGCTCTCGGAGTCGCCGACGACGGCGACCTGGCGTACGTCCTCGATGCCGAGGCGCATGACCGCATTGAGGATCATGTCGGGCATGGGGCGTCCTCGTCCGGCGTCTTCCGGGCACAGGGCGAGGTCGATCCTGTCGGACCAGCTGAGGACGCTCAGCACGCGGCTGAGGGTGACGCGGCTGAAGCCGGTGGTGATGCAGATCTTGACGTCGGCGCCGCGGAGCCTGTCGAGTGCCCCGACGATCCCGGGCAGCGGGGCCAGACCCGCCCGTGCGATGGCGCCCTCGTAGGAGCGCTCGAAGGTCAGGTTGGCCGCCTGGGCCTGGGCTTCGTTGTCCGGGAAAATGCCTCGGAAGACATCGATCGTGGGACATCCCCGGGACCGGTGCACGTGCACCATGGCACGAGCGTACGCACCGGTCCCGGGCACGATGCCCTGAGTGGCGATCGCCTCGGCGAACGCCCGCTCGACCATGGCGACATCACCGATCGTGGTGCCTGCCAGATCCAGGCAGACAAGCCTGATGGGTGTTATTCCATCTTGGGCAAGGACCATGAAAGCACCCGAATCGGTAGCCGCGTATGTCAGTTTTCGCTGCCGGTGGCCTCGGTCCACAGGTCAAGCTCGGCGCGGTCGGCCTGCACCTTGCGCCAGACCAGCAGCCCCCCGAGGGCGACGAGCGCCAGAACGAGCAACTTCTTCACGGTGTGACCCCACTTCTTGAGAAGTCTCACCTGCCGGGGTGAGACAACGCCCGGTTCGAACGGTTCCCTGCAGCCTAGCAAGGGATCGGGCGGTGATCCGGTCCGTACGACAGGCCCAGGGCCGATCTACACCAACCGGGTGATTTTCAGCATCATGCCGTACGGCACGCGTTCCGACGATCACGACCTACCGTGAGTCTTGTCGCGAAACCGTCCTGGTTCTCACGATAACCCCGGTGAAGCGGCCACTTTACCCTCCCGGAGGTTCCGGTCCTCGACCGCCCGGGAATGGTACCGCCCACCACCGGCACGACCAGCGCGTTCACCCCTCCGGCTCGATTACGCGCAGCGCGAATGACACAAACCCGCTCGACATGGGCCTTTACTTCAAAACAGGCGACGACATGCCCGGGGAGGTTCAGACACCTTCGACGAGATCGGCGTAGTCGGGGTGGCGGTCGATCCACTCCCGCACGAACCAGCAGAGGGGGACGACCTTCGCGTTCTCCGCACGGGCCGCGTCCAGTGCCGTACGGACGAGCGCAGCGCCGATCCCTTGGCCCTCGTACTCCGGCTGGACCTTGGTGTGGGGATAGACGATGACACCATCGCGCCGGATGAGGTCCAGCCGCCCGGCAGGCCTGCCGTCCACCTCGGCCACGAAGGAATCGCCTCCGGGAGAGAGCTTGACGTCCGCCTGCATGGTGGTCCTCCTTCGCCAGGCCGCCATACGGTCGTACGGCGGTCTCTTGGTCAGCCGATCCCGCATGACGTTCATTCCCGGCTCTCGGCTTACCCTCAACAGAACCGGACATTCACCTCGAAAGATCGGATTTCCCTACAAAGGAGATCTGTCACGGAAAGCAGTCGAACGGACACGGCAGATCATTGATCTCGCGAGCCGGGGTTCGTCGGCGACGGTCTCTGTCGCACGTGCTCCGGATCGTCGAACCGTGTGACTGGACGGCAGTGCCGGCCGCGGGTCCTGGCACCGTAACCACAGTGGGATAACGCCTGGTTGCTCCTCAGTTGTACCGTAAGGGTTCTCTAGAGGAATTCGGAGGATCGTACGCTGAGAGTGACCGGATCGGCCCCCGCCCCGGCTCCCGGGGTGATCATGCTCTCCCATTTCGATACGGGCATCACGCCCGGCTGCCGTCTCTCGGCCGTGCTCTCCTCCCACCGACCGTCTGCAGAGGTATATCCGTGAGCGCTACCGTCCGCGTGACCGACATGTCCGATCCCGCCGAGCAGGAGACACTTCTCCTCGCGCTGGCCGGCGAACTGGACTACAACAACGCCGAGCGCTTCCACCACGACCTGCAGGACGCCATCGGCGAGAGCAGGGGCGACCTCGTCATCGACCTGACCGAGCTGACCTTCTGCGACTCCACGGGGATCCAGAGCTTCCTGAAGACCCGCCAGACCGTCCAGGACCGGGGCGGCAACATCGTCCTGACCAACCTGCATCCCCGCCTGGAGAGGCTCTTCCACCTGACCGGCCTCGCCCACGCCTTCGGCATCCAGCCCACCGTGGCCGACGCACTCAAGGCACTGCGACCGAGTCAGCCGTCGTAACCGATCCCGGCCCCGCCCGGCCGCCACCTTCCGGGAGCACGACCGAGCGAACATCTGTTGGTCCTGGCGGTCGTAAGTTGGCAATGAGCGGGCAGGTGTCTAGCATCGTGTAACTCGTCAGCAACGCCCTGATTCTGGAGCAAGTCGGCGCGCCCCCCGGTGACTGCCAGATAAGGCGATCTCAAGGGGGTGTCGTGACCGGCGACCACGGCCAGCACTGGCCGATCGACGAGGACCTCAGCGGTCTGCGGGAGCGTCTCCAATATCACGCCGTTCAGGCAGGCATGCGGGGCGAACGGTTGGATGACCTCCTCCTCGTCACCAACGAGGCGGTCATCAACATCCTGGAGCACGGCGGCGGCAAGGGCACGTTGGCCATCTGGCAGAACGAGACCCACCTGACCGTCGACGTCACCGACACCCTGGGGCTCCTGACCACCCGGTACGTCCCCAGAGAACGTCCCACGGGGACGGTCCGCGGGTTCGGCCTGTGGCTGATGAACCAACTGTGCGACGAGTTCGCCATCGACCAGACGGAGCAGGGGTCACGCGTCCGTCTGCGCATGCGCCTTGTCCCTCCAGCGGAGGGGAACGGGTTCGATGATCCGGCCGACTCCGCGCGGTCCACCTCCGGCACCACGGACCACGCACGGACCGCCACCGCCTCCAGCACCACCGACTCCGCGCGGTTCACTCCCACCTCCGGCACCACGGACCATGTACGGACCGCCCCCACCTCCAGCGCCGCCGATCCCAACCGGGGTGTCTCCGATCCCGCACGGGACGATCCAGGCCAGGACGAACTCCAGGTCTTGTTCTAAGACCTCCAGGTCTCGTTCTAAAAGGAACCGGAGAATTCCCAAAACACCGCTCATGAGGGCGGCGGCCTTCGCGGTTCATCGGCCCCGGTGAACGGATCCCCCGTCGCGCCGCCCTCGGTTCCACCCTTCTCCGTACGCAATCCTTGACCGTGATCTGGCGGAAGACCGACGTCACGGACAAATGCCCGCGATACGATTATCTGGCCAGGTCAGCGCTATCGGATAACGTCGCGAAGAACATCCGCGATGCCCGCCGGGCTTCTCGGGAACGCCGGAGACACCGGCCTCCCCTGGAGAGCGAAGCCAGGAAACCGACACCCATCCCTTGGCACCCACGGCGCCCGCGAGCCTTCCGGAGCCTTACAGGTCCTCCAGGGCCTTCCGGAATCCACAGCGTCTCTGACGGCACGCGAAGCCACCCGCCCGGTCACAACCGCCGGGACGATGCCGAGACCGTCCACCTCAGAAGTCGACCCCGTTCTCCCGGTTCTCTCCGTCTCACTCAGCCGTACGCAGGTTTGGAAGGGATGGTCAATATGAGGGTTGTCGTCGATCTGGCGCGGTGCCAGGGATACGCGCAGTGTGCCTTCCTGGCCCCGGACACGTTCCGGATGCAGGGCGAAGAGGCGCTCATGTTCCACTCCAACCCGGATGAGGCGCAGCGGGAAGAAGTCCTGCGCGCGGCGGCCGCCTGCCCGGTCCAGGCGATCCTCGTCGACCTGCTGGACACCGTCGCGATCCCGCCCGTGACCGCGACGACGGCCGCGACGACCGGAACGAGAACGGTGTGACCGGCGAGCGGAGCGGGGAGACGTTCCCGAGCGACGGCCGCATCGTCATCGTCGGCGCCTCCCTCGCGGGACTGCGGGCAGCCGAAGCGCTCCGCGACGAGGGCTTCACCGGCTCGCTCACCCTCGTCGGGGACGAGGTGTGCGAACCCTACGACCGGCCTCCGCTGTCCAAGCAGGTCCTGACCGGCTGGGTGCCCGCGGACGGCACCGCGCTACCGAGGCGCCGTGAGATCGACGCGCATTGGCTGCTCGGCGTGCCCGCCTCCGGGCTGGATCTCGCGGGCAAGCGGGTGGACCTCGCGGACGGGCGTGAGGTCCCCTTCGACAGGTTGCTGATCGCCACCGGTGTGCGCGCCAGGCCCTGGGCCGACGAGTCCGAGGCCGCCCTGGACGGCGTGTTCGTGGTCCGCACGCGCGAGGACTCGGGCCGCCTGTGGGAGCGGCTCGCCGCCGGGCCCGGCCGGGTGCTCGTCGTCGGGGCCGGTTTCGCCGGTTCCGAGATCGCCTCGGTGTGCCGTGGACACGACATACCGGTGACCGTCGCCGAGACCGCCGAGGCCCCGCTGGTGGGAGCCCTGGGAGGCATGGTCGGCTCGATCGCCGCGAACCTCCAGCGTGCCCACGGCGTCGACCTGCGCTGCGGCGTCAAGGTCACGCGACTGGAGGGGGACGAGCGGGGACGGGTGCGCCGGGCCCACTTCTCCGACGGCGCCACGGTCGACGCCGACGTGGTGGTGGTCGCCCTCGGCGGCGTGCGCAACACCGAATGGCTGCGGGACTCCGGACTGGCCGCCGGTGTCTGGGGCGTGGCCTGCGACTCGGGCTGCCGTGCGTTCGACGTCAACGGCCTCGTCACCGACGACGTCTTCGTCGCCGGGGACGTGGCACGCTGCCCGCACCCGGTCTACGAGTATCGATTCCTGTCGCTGGAACACTGGGCCAACGCGGTCGAACAGGCCCAGGTCGCGGCCCACAACATGGTGAGTTCACCGACCGACCGCTGGCCGCACCTGTCCATGCCGGCGTTCTGGTCGACGCAGTTCGGCGTCAACATCAAGTCCGTCGGTGTACCTGTCCTGTCGGACGAGGTCGTCGTGACGCAGGGATCGGTGGAGGAGCACCGTTTCGTCGCCACGTACGGCTATCGCGGCCGGGTCACCGCGGCGGTCAGCTTCGACAACGCCAAGTGGCTCGACCACTACCGGCATCTGATCGAGACGGCGGCCCCCTTCCCGCCCTCCTGTCCCACCCCCGACCAGCCCGTCGACATGAAGCCCGTGCCCGCCCACTTCCCCGACCGGGAGATCATCACCCACGGGGCGACGGTGGTGGTCACCGGTTACGAGCCGAGTGAGCGGCGCGTGGCGTTCGCGCGGCCGGGCGGTTGATCCGTTGAACCGGGCCGTCGACCTGTCCTGCCAGACGGCTCACCCGTTCGAACCGGCTGACCCGCCCGGCCGGAAGGCTGCCCCTGTTGACTCGCCCGGCCGGATGACCGACCCGTTCGAACCGATCCGGCCGGGGCGGCCGGTACCGGCGACACACCAGGAGAAGCGGCTATGACAGTCACCCATTCGTCCAGCGTCTTCCAGCGCATCCTCGACCACTCCAGCCGGGCCGATCCGTACCCGCTCTACACCGAGTTGCGCAGGACCCCGGTGGCCCGGCAGGAGGACGGTGGCTACATCGTCAGCACCTACCGGGAGATCACCGCGCTGCTTCACAACCCACATCTCAGCTCCAACACCGACAACCTCGACAACCCCGGCCCCGCCGCCGGCCGCGAGGACCCACCGGCGTTCATCGGCCTCGACCCGCCGCGCCACGACCGGCTGCGCCGTATCGCGATGCGGTACTTCGGCCCCCCGCACTCGCCCAGGCTGGTGGACGACATGCGCCCCGACCTGAAGGCCGTCGTCACGAACCTGATCGACAACCTGGTGAGCAAGGACGAGATCGACATCGTCGACGACTTCGCCTACCCCTTCCCCGTCACCGTGATCTGCCACCTGCTCGGCGTGCCCCGCGAGGACGAGCCTCGGTTCCACGGGTGGGTCGAGGCGATCGTCGCGGTGCTCGACTTCAACCCCGCGACGGCCCCCGAGGAACGCGTGCGGGAGGGCATCCAGGCCCGCAAGGACCTCAGGGCCTACCTCGCCGAACTCCTGGAGAGCCGTCGTGGCCGGCCGCCGGGCGACGACCTGCTCTCCCGGCTGGCCAACGACGAGGGACCCGACGGGCGCATGACGGACGAGGAGATCGTCAGCACCGCCAACCTGCTGCTCATCGCGGGCCACGAGACGACCGTCAACCTGATCACCAACGGCGTGCTGACGCTGCTGCGCCACCCCGACGTGCTGGAACGCCTGCGCCGCGAGCCCGAAATGATCATTCGGACGGTCGAGGAACTGCTGCGCTACGAGCCGCCGGTGCATCTCATCCCCTGGCGGGCCGCCTACAGCGACCTCACCGTCGCGGACACCGTCATCCCGAAGGGCTCGCAGATCACGCTCGTGCTCGCCTCCGGCAACCGCGATCCCTCCTGCTTCCGCGACCCCGACCGGTTCGATCCCGACCGGCGGGACAACCAGCACCTCGGCTTCGGCGGGGGCGTCCACCTGTGCTTCGGCGCTCCACTGGCCCGGCTGGAGACGCAGATCGCGCTGACCGAACTCGTACGCAACCTGGAGAACCCCCGGCTCGTCGCCGATCCGCCCCCGTACCGGCAGAGCGCGGTCCTGCGCGGCCCGCGCCACCTCCTCGTCAGGCAGGGGTGAGGGTACGGTCCGTCCTTCTCAGGCAGGGGTCACCTCAGGCAAGGGTCACCGCGGCCCAGGGTCACTGCGGCCCGGGTCACGCCACGGCCCCGGGTCCGGGCGGGAGGACCCGCGTCACCGGGCCCGACAGGAGAGCCCGCGCGTCACCGGGTCCACATCCCGATCCTTACCGGCACCCCGGGGGAGGCGTGCAGTACGGGAGCATGATCGGGTGCGTCGAGGCCGCCCGCCTGGAGCAGGTCCTGGTCCAGATGGATCAGCCGGGCGTGGCGCAGCGGCCAGTCGGGGTGCTCGACCTGGGCGGTGACCGTTTTACTCGCGATCGTGGTGAAAAGCCGATAGCGGGCGGTCAGGAAGTGCGCCAGTTCGTCACGCTCAGGCTCGGTGAACGGCGGACCGTGCTCCACGATCGCGTCGCACCGCGCGCCCACGGGCCCCGGCAGGCGCCTCCGGCAGCGGTAGCCGCGCCGCTCGCCGACGGCACTAACCGCCATACGGGACCAGAAGTAGGGCAACCCGTACCCGGCCCGCGCGCCGAGCACCGCGAGCAGGCGACCGGCGTCCAGCGAGAGGAACCAGATGCCGTCACGCCCCTGCTCGTCCCGTACGTAGGTGCGCACGTTCGTCTCGGGAAACCGCGACAGCCACGGCAGGGCGGGCACGCCCGGCGCCCGCACGTCCTCCATCAGAAAGGTGGTGAGGCCGACCCAGGCCGTGCCGTCGAAGGTCTCGGCCGTGAGTCCGGGGGGCAGCAGCCGCTGGATCACGGCGGGTGGGTACCGCCAGTGCATGAAGGTCATCTCGGACCAGCGGTGGTACATGACCGGGTGGGACAGATGAGGGGACGGCGGAGCCTGCATGATCCGCTCCTTCTCTGGTGATGGCGGTGCCCGGGCGAGGGTGTCCGCCACTTATCTTGGCCATGACGCCGGGTGTCGTCCCTGGCGACACCCGTCTCGCCTTCCGACAAGGCCAGACTTCCAACGAAAACACATTCCAAACAGAGCCGAAGGGGCCAATTCGTGATCTTCATCGCCGTCAAGTTCACCGTCCGTCCCGAGCGAGCCGACGAATGGCTCGCACTCGTCGACGACTTCACCCGGGCCACTCGCGACGAGCCGGGAAACATCTTCTTCGAATGGTCCAGGAGCGTCGACACACCCGACCGGTTCGTTCTCCTGGAGGCGTTCGCCTCGTCCGCCGCCGGTGAGGCGCACGTGGGATCGGAGCACTTCAAGACCGCCATGACCTGGATGCCCGATGTGGTGGCGGAGACGCCGGAGATCATCAATGTCGAGGTGCCCGGCGAGGGCTGGTCGCGGATGACAGAGGTGACGCCCAGGGCGGGCCAGGACCATCCGTAGGGAAATTATCGGTTCGCTTACGCTCTCCCGCGCCCCCTCGGATGGATTTCCCGCTCCAAAAGGGTAGGGCAGGCCGGACAAGAGGAGAGGGGAGAGAGAACATGGGTGATCGTCAGACGGTGCCCGAGCTGATGGGCGAGAACGATGTGGTGGATCTGCTGCTGGCCCAGCACGCGTTGATCCGCGACCTGTTCGACGAGGTGGAGAAGGCCTCGCCGAGCGAGCGACCGGAGGCGTTCCAGCGCCTGGTGCGGCTGCTGGCGGTGCACGAGACCGCCGAGGAGGAGATCGTCCACCCGTACGTCCGCCACAAGATCGAGGGCGGTGACGCGGTGGTGGACGACCGGCTGGCCGAGGAGAACGAGGCCAAGCAACTGCTCATGGAGATGGACAAGGCCGGCGCCGACGATCCGCGGTTCGCGGAGAACCTGGCGGTGCTTCGGGCGGCGGTGACGGCCCACGCCCGCAGCGAGGAGCGCTACGAGTTCACCCAGCTGCGCGCCGAGACCAACGCCGCCGAGCGCCGGGCCATGGCGGTGGGGGTGAAGGCGGCCGAGGCGATGGCGCCGACCCACCCGCATCCCGGGGTGGAGTCGGCGACCAAGAACCTGCTGGTGGGCACACCGGTCGCGATGATGGACCGAGCCCGTGACGTGATCCGCCAGGCCATGGGCAAACAGGGCTGAACAGGTCCGTATCCGGGTCTGTACCGGCGAGCCGGGCCCGCGGCGTCGGCCGCGAGTCAACGGGTGGTGGCCTTCTCACATGGATTTTTGCCCCATAGAGAGCGGGTAAGGGCTCATCCGGCACAAAAACGTCATGAGACGAAATACCGGGAATGACACCCAACACCCGTACGAGACTCTCACCTGACGCCAGGGCCCGCTCCGAGAGGGGACGAGCTTTATGGTCACATCGAGGGAGAACGATATGACACCGACATCACGAGCGCCCGGCCACGAACCCGGCACCCCGCAGGGCATCACCCCGCAGGGCGTGCAGGCCCGCAGCGAGCTGGCCCGGTGGATCAGCGGCGCCGACGCCTTCCCCGCCGACCGCGCCACCCTGCTGGCGCGAGCCGAGGAGCAGGGCGCACCCGACGCGGTGCTCGGGGCGGTGCGGTCACTGCCGGAACAGACCTTCGAGACCCTGGCGGACGTGGCGCAGGCACTCGGATACGGCAAGGAAGAGACCGGACAGGGCTGAAGCCGAAGGGTGATCATGGTTTTGCCCCGCGAGAGCCGTGATCACCCTCGGCCCGGATCACGGAGGACGGAAACATGAGTGCTGTCGCGGTGGTCGTGGTGGACATGCTGAATCCCTACGACCACGAGGACGCCGATGCGCTGCAGAAGAGCGCCGAGCAGATCGTGGAGCCTCTGGCGGAGTTGATGAGGCGTGCCCACCGGCATCGGGACGCCCAGCTGATTGTGGTCAACGACAACCACGGCGACTTCGCCGCCACGGCCGAGGACCTGCGACGTCGTGCCCTGGAGGGACGACGCCCCGACCTGGTCGAGCCGGTGCTTCCACCGACCGACTGCGCCTTCATGCCCAAGGTGCGCCACAGCGCGTTCTTCGGCACGCCGCTGGAGTATCTGCTGCGCCGCGAGGAGGTCGAGACCGTCGTGCTGGCCGGCCAGGTGACCGAGCAGTGCGTGCTCTACAGCGCCCTGGACGCCTACGTGCGCGACTTCTCCGTCCGGGTGGCCTCCGACTGCGTGGCCCACATCCATCCCGACCTCGCCGAGGCGTCACTGCGGATGATGGAGCGCAACATGCGCGCCGAACTCCTTCCCGCCGACCGCTGCCTGGAATGACCCTCGGCTCTACGCACCGCGCAGCGGCCCCGGCACCCACCGACCGCTGCCACCTGGGATAACGGCGTTCACCCTGGTCGCTCGTCACCTCGACGCGACCCTCCTCACGGCTTGCGCTGCTGGGAGGTTAGCTCGGTAAAGATGAGGGCATCAGGGACATATGGTACGAGTGTTCGATAAGTCAACATACGAGCACATATCCACAAACGATCGCACCGACATCGGGACCCACTCATCTACCGGGCCGGGAACCCCGCCGCTCGACCTCACGGGGAGACACCCTCCGGGAATCTGAATCTCCACCGGCCCATCCCCCCTTCCACCCGCAGCTTTTCGCCGATACGGGAGATCGTGATGCAGCTGCCCACGCCTCGGGGTCCCCTTACCGCCGCGCTCTTCGAACGGCTGAGGCGTCCGCCCCACCCCTTCGACACACCACCGGCACCGGCCGGAGCTCCCGCCATCGACGACGAGGACCTCCAGCTGGCGCTCTTCACCTGCTACGAGCTGCACTACCGGGGCTTCGAGGAGGTGGACGAGGAGTGGGAGTGGGAACCGTCGCTGCTGGCGATGAGGAAGGTGCTGGAGCGAGGGCTGGAGGACGGTATCGCGCGAGCCGTACCCCGCCCACCGTGCCCACCGTGCCCACCGCTCACGCCGGACGTGCCCATGCGACGCGCCCTGGCCGAACTGGTGGCCGCCGACGACGGCCCCTCCCTGTCGGCCTTCCTCGCCAGGCGAGCCGATCTGGAACAGTTCCGCGAGTTCGTCGCGCACCGGTCGATCTACCACCTCAGGGAGGCCGACCCGCACACCTGGGCGATCCCCCGGCTGAACGGCCGTCCCAAGGCGGCGCTGGTGGAGATCCAGGCGGACGAGTACGGCGGCGGGCGCGTCGAGAAGATGCATTCCGAGCTGTTTCGGGCCACCATGCGCGGCCTGGGACTGGACGACTCCTACGGCGCCTACCTCGACCGGGTCCCGGCGATCACGCTGGCGATCTCCAACACCATGTCGCTGTTCGGTCTTCACCGGCGCCACCTCGGGGCGCTGCTCGGCCACCTGGCGGCGTTCGAGATGACCTCCTCGGTCCCCAACCGTCGCTACTCCACCGGACTGCGCAGGCTGGGAGGCGACGAGGCCGCGAGGCGTTTCTACGACGAGCACGTGCAGGCGGACGCCGTCCACGAGCAGATCGCCGCGCACGACATGTGCGGCGGCTTCGTCCGCGAACACCCCTCGCGGGCCGGTGACGTCCTGTACGGAGCGGCCTGCGCCCTCGCTCTCGATCGGCTCTTCGCCGAGCACGTCATGGATCGCTGGCGGTGCGGTGTCTCCTCACTGCGCGAGACGAATGTGATGGCGGAGAGCCGCTGACGGACCTCGACATGGACCCCGACATGGAGACGGATCGCGACATGGACCCCGATGTGGGCTACGGCACGAACCCCGACACGGACTCCGGTATGGACTCCGGTATGGACTACGTGCTGCCGCTGCGCTGGAATGACGACGCCGGTCTTGAGGAGCTCACCGCCTACCTGCGCCGGCTGCGCCCGCTCGTCCGTGTCATCGTCGTCGACGGCTCCCCCGGCGCTCTGTTCGCCCGGCACGCCGCCCGCTGGGAGGGCCTCGCGCTGCACGTACGACCCGACGGTGACCTCGACTTCGCCAACGGCAAGGTCAACGGGGTGATCACCGGACTGCGCCTGGCCCGCGCAGAACACGTGGTCATCGCCGACGACGACGTCCGCTACGGCGAGGGCGAACTGGCCAGGATCGACGCCCTGCTGAGGAACGCCGACCTGGTCCGCCCGCAGAACCACTTCGACCCGATGCCCTGGCACGCCCGCTGGGACACCGCCCGCACCCTGCTCAACCGCGGTTTCGGCGCCGACTATCCCGGCACGTTCGGGGTGCGCCGCTCGACCTTCCTCGCGATGGGCGGCTACGACGGGGACGTCCTGTTCGAAAACCTTGAACTGATCCGCACCGTCCGCGCCCACGGAGGCCGTGAGGATCGCCCGCTTGATCTCTACGTTCGCCGCCTGCCGCCCGATCCGCGCCACTTCTGGTCCCAGCGGGTTCGCCAGGCCTACGACGACCTCGCGCAACCGGCCCGCATGGCGTTCTTTCTCGCCATCGCACCCGCTCTCGCCGTCGCGCTGCTACGACGACGCCCAGGGCCGGCCCTGGCCGGGGCCGGGCTGGCGGTGGGCCTGGCCGAGATCGGTCGCCGCCGCGCGGGCGGGCCACGGGTCTTTCCCTTCACCGCCGCGCTGTTCGCCCCGATATGGCTGCTGGAGCGGGCCGTCTGCAGCTGGCTCGCCCTCGCGACCCGATTCCTGCGCGGCGGCGTCTTCTACGCCGGGCGCCGGATACCGGCCGCCGCTCACCCGCCCCGCCTGCTCAGAAGGCGTGCCCAGAGGCGTGCTCGGACACATGCTCAGACGTGTGCTCAGGCTCAGACGTGTGCTCAGGCCGCCGCGTCCGGCTCGCTCGCGGCCCGGAAACCGGCCCGCTTGTGCGAGCCGTCGCAGAACGGTTTGGAAGCGGACAGGCCACAACGGCACAGCGCCACCGTCGCCCGGCCGGGATCGATGACGGCCCCGTCCTGAGTGAGCAGGGTGAACGGCCCCCGGATCAGCAGCGGCCCGTCCTCACAGGGGGTCACTGTGACCGAATCATCCATTTTTGAGCGCATATCGCCCCTGTGCCCACCGCACCCCGGAAAAAACGCCGGTCCGCGCCAAGACGGACCGCCCCGGTTCCATCGATTTACGCGCCCATTGCTCAGCAGACCGTACACATACCGCTCGCGGCCTCGTCAGCGGGAGACGTAGCAGTAGTTCGAACTGTTCTTGAAGCGGTGGACGGCCTTCGGCTCGTCGAACCGCCACCGGCAACCGGCGTCACGTTTGGCCTGGGTCAGATACATGGTCCGGTCTCCCTTCGGTATGACGCAGTACGCCCCCGGCCTGGGGGTTTTCCGGTATTCCACCCACTCCCAGCCGATCGTCCTGCAGTAGTCGGTGAAATGGCCGGGACCGAGTTCGACGAGCCGCGCCGGTTCGGGCGACGAGCGTCCGGGGCGCGAGTCTCCGCTTGAGGGTTCGGTACGGGTGGAGGGTTCGCGGGAGGGCTGGGGCACCGCCGGCTTCGTCGCGGGGCGGCTGCTCGCGACGGGATCGGACACCGATGGTGTGGGAACCACCTCCGGAGAGGCGGTTCCCACACCGATGGAGGCCGAAATGGGGCCGGCGACGTCCTTCGGCGTTCCTGTCCCGCCGATCGGTCCTGTCCCACCGGTCGGCGCCGGCGAGGTCCGCGGCCCACCGGCCACCGGCACGGTCGAGTCTCCGACGGGCAGCAGAGCGACGAAGGCCCCGGCGGCTCCGGCGACGACCACGGCGGCGACTCCCACGAGGACCGTCGTGCGCCTCTTCCCGCGCCTTTTGAGCGTGTCCGGGTCCGTGGCGGCGCCCATGACGCCGGAGGCGTCCGCTCCGCCCGGCGAATCCACCGCTCCGTCCCTGCCCGGGAGACTCGATTCCCTGTCCCGGGCCGGCGAACCCACCGCTCCGCCCCTGCTCAGGAGGCTCGACTCCGTACCCCGGGCCGACGAGCCACCCCCGCCGGTCCCGCCCGGCGAACCAGGCGTCTCATCTCGGACCGGTGATCGCGAAGCGCCGTCTCCCGCGGGGGCGTCCGGGCGGTGGACGGCGTAGGTCTCCAGTGAGTCGACGGGAGCGGACCCGTTCCCGCGCACCAGCCGATCGAGGATCTGCTGCGCCGTGGGCCTTCGGCCCGGGTCCTTGGCGAGGCACGCGGCGAGCAGGTCCCGCAGCGGTGTCTCGATCCCGTCGAGGTCGGGATCGAGGTTCAGGATCCTGTTGATGATCACGGGAATGGCCTCGTCGCCGAACGGTGGACGGCCCGTCGCCGCGAAGGCGATGGTGGAGGCCCAGGCGAAGACGTCGAGGGCGAGACCTGGCCGACCGGCGCTCAGTTGCTCGGGGGCCATGTAGGCGGGCGTTCCCACGACCCTGCTGGTCACCGCACCGGTCACCGCGAGGTCCCGGGCGATGCCGAAGTCGATGACCCGGGGCCCGTCCGGGCCGATCAGCACGTTCTGCGGCTTGAAATCCCGATGGACGATTCCGGCGTCGTGCAAGGCGACCAGCGCGGTGGCCGTACCGATGGCCAGGCGTTCCAGAGCGCTGCCCGAACGCGGCCCCTCCTCGGTCACCACCTCCTGGAGCGAACGGCCCGGGACATACTCGCTCACGATGTACGGGTGGTTTTCCCAGATGCCGAAATCCAGGACCTGCGCCGTACAAAAACGGGCGACCCGTTTTGCGACTTTCAGCTCACGCTCGAAGTCATCACGGACGACGCTGTCCCGGCCGAGCCGGATATGGAAGAGCTTTATGGCAACGGGAGCGCCGGAATCCGGCTTACCCAGATAGACGACGCCCTGCCCGCCCTCCCCGATCTTCCTGACAATGCGATAGGCGCTGATTCGTGAAGGTTCTCCGGACTCCATGAGTTGATCGTCCTTCATGCACCCTCCCCCGGATATGAACTGTTCGACGCGGATGTCGGCCGCGACAGCACCGTTCGGCCGGACCACACCCCGGAGACGGCGAGGGTGGGGGTGGGCACGTCCACAGCCGGCTCGCACGGATCGAGGTCGATGCGAGATCGTCCAGCACGTCAGGAAGCATGCCCGAATCCCGAGTTTCGACCTCAATGCCCCCGCACGGATCCATAACTCAAGTCATCATAGGATCGACATTATGTACGTACAACAATTTTCAACATATCAACGCACCGTTGAGATGGCATTTCACATGAATCCCCCGGTCATGCGACCGTGAGCCCTCATGGGGAATTCCCCGAACAGAGAATGAAATCCCGTGGGGGACGGCATGGCCGCACCGCTCCCGTCCACCCGGCGGAGATGCGCGAAACCGCACGTCCAGGCTCGGACACCGTGGTCCGCATTCGCCCGGCGTATGAGTCTTCACCTCGCACGCGACGGCCGTGTTCTCGATATCCCCCGGCATCCCCCGGCATCCCCCGGCATCCCCTGACCGGCGCCACCGGCACTCGGACGACGTCAACGGTGTTCTCGACGAGCACCGTTGCCACCGCGGTCCGCGTGGCACCGGTCTTCAGGACGGTCGCCTCACCGTCGCGCCCGAAGCCGACCGGGCCCTAACGGCCGATCACTAGCCGATCGCCTTCTCCAACTGGGCCTTCGTCATCTTCGAACGTCCCTTGACGCCGCGGCGCTTGGCCTCGGCGTACAGCTGGTCCCGCGTCCGGCCACCCGCACCCGAGTGCGAACGCAGCCCGCCGCGCCGGGAGGAGGAGATGTCCTGGGTCGAGGTACGGCTCGCGGTCCGCGACTCACCGGCTCTCGCCCGCTCCTTGTTCACCGTGCGGGCCGCGATCTCGGTCGCCCGCTTCTCGCTCTCGCCGCGCTCGCGTGCGCTCTCCTTGATGTGCTTGTACTGTCGTTCCCGCTTGGGACTCGATCCCCGAGGCATGACGATCCCCTTTCCTTGATCCTTTCGTCGTTCGTGCCCTTGTTCGGTCCCTGCCCCAACGCCTCCCGGACATGCGGACACCGGCCGAATTCGGCTCACCACCACCGCCGTGGGTGACGAACCTGCCAGGCGCGAGGAGCCGGACTGTTTCCACCGACCGGCGCACACGCCGCCGAAACACCGGATCACGAATCGGATATCCACAAAACAAGCCCATTGGGTTATATGTCAGGTTTTGTGGTGGTTTTGCGCTAGTCGGGGTAAGGGAGCAGGAAAGACGGCCGACGGCACCACTGGCCGGGAGGAGGGTTATGAGGAAACCGCTGAACGCCCGGCTGATCGTCTCCTGCATCGCTTTCATCGTCTTGCTGGCGCTCACCCTTGGGGCCGGGATCTCCCAGATGTGGCCGCTCTTCCTGGCGGGCATCGCGCTGACCGCGCTGGCCGCCGCCTGCGCGCTGGTCACCGGGGAGTGGCTGGCGACCCTGCGCAGGGGCGGTCCCACCAGGTCCGGCCCCCGGCGCCGCTGAGCCCCCACGGCCGGCGGCCGACAGGAGGGCACGGATCTCGCGGGAACCCTGGGACGACCGGCCGGCTTGGAGCAGACCGACGGGGTGGGCGAAAGGCGGGGTGTGAGCGGTCGTTCGGCCGCCTGTATCCCAACCGAGGGGGAATGACCGATGACTTCGACGACCGTTGCCGACTATGTGCTGAAACGCCTGCGTGAGTGGGGGGTCCAGAGGGTTTTCGGCTATCCGGGCGACGGCATCAACGGCCTGCTCGCCGCATGGGGACGGGCCGGGGACCGGCCGGTGTTCGTCCAGGCGCGGCACGAGGAGATGAGCGCGTTCGAGGCGGTCGGCTATGCCAAGTTCGGCAGGCGCCTCGGGGTCTGCGCGGCGACCTCGGGACCGGGCGCGATCCACCTGCTCAACGGCCTCTACGACGCCAAACTCGACCACGTCCCGGTGCTCGCGATCGTCGGCCAGACCAACCGCAGCGCGATGGGCGGCTCCTACCAGCAGGAGGTCGATCTCCTGTCGCTCTACAAGGACGTGGCCGGCGAGTACGTGCAGATGGTCACCGTGCCCGAGCAACTGCCGAACGTGCTGGACCGGGCGATCCGCGTGGCACTGGCCGAGCGGGCCCCGACCGCGATCATCCTGCCCGCCGACGTACAGGAACTCGAGTACACCCCGCCGGGCCACGAGTTCAAGATGGTGCCCTCCAGCCTGGGCATCGACTGGCCGAAGATCTTTCCTGACGACGCGGCGCTCCACTACGCCGCCGACCTGCTCAACGCCGGTGAGAGGGTCGCGATCCTGGCCGGTTCCGGCGCCCGAAGTGCCCGTGAGGAGCTCAAGGAGGTCGCCGAGCTGCTGGGGGCGGGCGTGGCCAAGGCACTGCTGGGCAAGGACGTGCTCTCTGACGAGCTGCCGTACGTGACCGGCTCCATCGGGCTGCTGGGCACCCGGCCGAGCTACGAGATGATGAAGGGCTGCGACACGCTGCTCACCGTCGGCTCCAGCTTCCCCTACACCCAGTTCCTGCCGAACCTGAACCAGGCACGGGCCGTGCAGATCGACATCGACCCCAAGCTGATCGGCATGCGCTACCCCTACGAGGTGAACCTGGTCGGCGACGCCGCGACCACCCTGCGGGCCCTCATCCCGCTGCTGAAACACAAGCAGGACCGCTCCTGGCGCGAGAGCATCGAGTCCGACGTCGAGCGCTGGTGGGAGACCATGCGGATGGAGGCGATGGTCGAGGCCAAGCCGGTCAATCCGATGCGCCTGTTCCACGAGCTGTCCCCGCTGCTGCCCGCCGACGCGATCGTCACCGCCGATTCCGGCTCGGCCGCCAACTGGTACGCCCGCAACCTGCGCTTCCGCGACGGCGTGCGTGGTTCGCTGTCGGGCACGCTGGCCACCATGGGGCCGGGCGTGCCGTACGGGATCGGCGCCAAGTTCGCCCACCCGGACCGCCCGGTGATCGTGTTCGCCGGCGACGGGGCGATGCAGATGAACGGCCTGGCCGAGCTGATCACCGTCAAGCACTACTGGCGCGACTGGTCCGACCCGCGGCTGATCGTCGCGGTGCTGCACAACAACGACCTCAACCAGGTCACCTGGGAGATGCGCGCCATGCAGGGCTCGCCCAAGTTCCCCCAGTCGCAGACCCTGCCGGACGTGGACTACGCCGCCTTCGCCGCGAGCCTGGGCATGGGGGCGTTCACCGTTGACAGCCCCGAACAGGTCGCGCCGGCCTGGGAGCGTGCGCTGGGGGCCGACCGGCCCGTCCTCCTGGACGTGTACGTCGATCCCGACGTGCCTCCGATCCCGCCGCACGCGACCTTCGAGCAGATGAAGGACTCCGCCGAGGCGCTTCTGCGGGGTGACGAGAACCGCTGGGGCGTCCTGCGGGAGGGGATCAGGACCAAGATGCAGGAGTTCCTGCCGCACCGCGACGGCGGCAGGTGACCGGACCGTGACCGGTCCACTCGTCGAGGCGGTCGAGGCGAGCGCCTACACCGTCCCGACGGACGGGCCCGAGGCCGACGGGACGCTGGCCTGGGACTCGACCACGATCGTGCTGGCGCGGGTGCGGGCCGGTGGCGGCACCGGTCTTGGCTGGACGTACGGGCCGGCCGCCTGCGCCGTTGTGATCGGCGACCGGCTCGCACCGGTGGTGCGGGGCCGTGCCGCGCTGGACATCACCGGCACCTGGCAGGCCATGGTCCGCGCGGTGCGCAACGACGGCAGGCAGGGGGTGGCCGGGTACGCGCTCTCCGCCGTGGACGTGGCACTGTGGGACCTCAAGGCCCGCCTGCTGGACCTGCCACTGCACCGGCTCATCGGCGCGGCCCGCGAACAGGTCCCGGTCTACGGCAGCGGCGGCTTCACCACCTACGACGACCGCGCGCTCACCCGCCAGCTCGCCCACTGGACCCAGGAGCGGCGGATCCCCCGCGTGAAGATCAAGATCGGGGAGTCCTGGGGCGCGAACCCGGGCCGCGACCTGGAGCGGATGCGCCTGTCCAGGAAGGTCGTGGGTGAGGACGTCGAGCTGTTCGTGGACGCCAACGGCGGCTACACCGTCAAGCAGGCCATCCGGGTGATGGGCGATGCGGCCGGGCTGGATGTGCGCTGGCTGGAGGAGCCCGTCTCCTCCGACGACCTCGACGGGCTGCGCGAGGTCCGCGCCGCCGTGTCACCCGAGGTCACCGCCGGGGAGTACGGCGGCGATCTCCCCTATTTCCGGCGGATGTGCCAGGCGAGGGCGGTGGACTGTCTGCAGGCCGACGTGTCGCGCTGCGGCGGGATCAGCGAGTGGCTGCGGGTCGCCGCCGTCGCCGCCTCGCACGGCCTGCAGCTGTCCGGACACTGCGCGCCGCACCTGCACGCGCACGCCGCCGCGGCCGTTCCCAACCTGCGCCACCTGGAGTGGTTCCACGACCACGCGCGGATCGAGACGATGTTCTTCGACGGCGCCCTCGACCCGGACGACGGGCTGTTGCGGCTTCGCCAGGACGCGCCGGGACACGGCCTGAGCCTGCGCCACGCCGATGCCGAGCCTTATCGGGTCGGCTGACGGCGTGCCGCCCGGCGACCGACCCGATACGGCTCCCGGCGGCGGTAAGGTCCGAGGACGCGCCCCGATCCCGGCGGAAACAAAAGAACTCCGCGCCGGAAAATTACCCTTTTTCACCCTAGTGAGGTTTATGTAGGGTATGTAGGCATTTGTGTCCCTTTATCGCAACCTCAGGGCCCGGGTGGACGGGGAGGTGCGGTGCGACGAGGGGTCGCTCGCCGCCTACGCCCACGATTCCTCGAACTACCGGCAGACCCCGTCCGTGGTCGTGGTGCCCCGCACCGTGGAGGCCGGGGCCGAGGCCGTGCGCGTCTGCCACGAGCACCGGGCGCCGGTGCACTCCCGAGGCGGGGGGACCAGCCTGGCCGGGCAGTGCTGCAACGAGGGCGTGGTGATCGACTGGTCGAAGTACTGCACGCGACTGCTGTCGGTGAACGGCGAGCGGGCACTGGTCGAGCCCGGCATCTGCCTGGACGATCTCAACGCCGAACTCGCCGACCGGCACCTGATGGTCGGTCCCAAGCCCTCCACCCACGACACCTGCACCATCGGCGGGATGATCGGCAACAACTCGTGCGGCGCCTCGGCGCAGGCGTACGGGAAAACGGCCGACTCGGTGATCCGACTGGAGGTGCTCACCTACGACGGCCTGCGGATGTGGGTGGGGGAGACCTCCGAGGAGGAGTACGAGCACATCCTCGCGCTGGGTGGGCGCCGGGCTGAGATCTACCGGGCGATGCGAAGGTTGCGCGACGAGAACCTCGCGCTGATCCGGACCCGCTACCCGAAGATCCCGCGCCGCGTCTCGGGCTACAACCTGGACTCGCTGCTGCCGGAGAACTGCTTCAACGTGGCCCGCGCGCTGGTGGGCAGCGAGTCGACGCTGATCACGGTGCTACACGCGGAGATCAGCCTCTTCCCGGTGCCCCGGTTCCAGTCGCTGGCGGTGCTGGGCTACCCCGACATCGCCACGGCGGGCGACATGGTGCCGAAGATCGTGGAGCACCGGCCGCTGGCGCTGGAAGGGCTCGACCACGAACTGATGGACCTGGCCAGGGTCGAACACGCCGCCGGGCAGGAGGTACTGGACAGGCTGCCCGAAGGGTCGGGGTGGCTGATGGTGCGGTTTGGCGGCGACACCCGCGAGGAGGCCGACGAGCGGGCCAGGAGGCTGCTCGACAAGACCACGGGCGCGCACACCACCTATCTGGACGACCCCGCAGAAGAGGAGCGGGTGTGGAGGGTCCGCGAGGCCGGGCTGGGCGTGACCGCCTACCCACCGGACAATCCCGACACCCACGAGGGCTGGGAGGACGCGGCCGTCCCGCCGGGGCGGCTCGGCGACTACCTGCGCGACTTCCAGACGCTGCTGAACCGCTTTGACTACCGCAACTCCTCTCTCTACGGGCATTTCGGGCAAGGGTGTGTGCACACCCGGATACCGTTCGACCTGGACGACCCCGAGGGAGTGGCGAAGTACCGCGGATTCGTCCAGGATGCCGCGCGCCTCGTCGCCTCCTACGGCGGGTCGCTGTCCGGCGAGCACGGCGACGGGCAGTCACGGGGCGAGCTGCTGCCGATCATGTTCGGCCCCGAGGTCGTCGAACTGTTCGGTGTCTTCAAGCGGATCTGGGACCCGGAAGGGCGGATGAACCCCGGCAAGATCGTCGATCCGTACCGGCTGGACGAGAACCTCGACCACCTTGACTATCACCCCGCCGAGCCGAAGACGTACTTCGACTACCCGGACGACCACCACCGGTTCACCCACGCCGCCGCCCGCTGCGTCGGCGTCGGCAAGTGCCGCTCCGACTCCGGCGGGGTGATGTGCCCCAGCTACCGGGTCACCCGGGAGGAGCGGCACAGCACCCGGGGCCGGGCCCGCATCCTGATGGAGATGATGCGCGGCGAGACGGTCACCGGCGGCTGGCGCTCCAGGGCGGTGTACGACGCGCTCGACCTGTGTCTGTCCTGCAAGGGCTGCCGAGGTGAGTGCCCGGTGCACGTGGACATGGCCACCTACAAGGCCGAGTTCCTCTCCCATCACTACCGGGGACGGCCACGGCCGGTCGCGCACTACTCGATGGGCTGGCTGCCCCTGTGGGCCAGGATCGCCGCCCTCGCGCCCGGAGCGGTCAACGCGCTCACCCACACGCCCGGCCTGAGCGGGCTGATCCGGCTGGCCGGGGGTGTCGATCGGCATCGCGAACTGCCGCGCTTCGCCGCCGAGCGCTTCACCGACTGGTTCCGCGACCGGCAGCCACGAGATCTCGACGGGGGCGAGCCGGTCGTGCTGTGGCCGGACACCTTCACCGACAACTTCCGTCCCGGCGCGGCCGTGGCGGCGACGCGCCTGCTGGAGGCGCACGGCTACCGGGTCGAGGTGCCGCCGGTGCCGCTGTGCTGCGGGCTCACCTGGATCTCCACCGGCCAGCTCGCCACCGCCAGGCGCGTGCTGCGCCGGACCGTGGCGGCGCTCGCCCCCCGGCTGCGGCGGGGGGTGCGGGTCGTCGGACTGGAACCGAGTTGCGCCGCCGTCCTGCGCTCCGACGCGCCCGAACTGCTGTCCGGCGACCCGGACGTGGAACTGCTCGGCCACCGGATCAGCTCGCTGTCGGAGATGCTGCTCGACCGGGTACCGGTCGCCCCGCCGCCGGGTACGGGAGTGCGCGCGCTCGCCCAGCCGCACTGCCACCAGCACGCCATCTGGGGCTTCGAGGCCGACACCAGGCTGCTGGAGCGCGTCGGGGTCCAGGTCGAGGTGCTGGACGTGGGCTGCTGCGGGCTCGCGGGCAACTTCGGCTTCGAGCGCGGCCACCACGAGATCTCGACCGGGGTGGCCGAGCTGGGGCTGTGGCCCGCCGTGCGGGCGGCGGACGAGGGGACCAGGATTCTCGCCGACGGCTTCTCCTGCCGCACCCAGATCGAGTCCGGCACCCACGCGAAACCGGTTCATCTGGCCGAACTCCTCGCCGAGGTGCTGTTGCGGTCGCCACCGGCCCCCGCGCGCCGGCAGCAGGAGCGGGTGCGCTCGGGCGTCCGCTGAACCACCTCGCCGACCCCGCCCTCTCGCGTACCCGACCGAGCAAGCGGGCCGTCCGGCGGCCCCGACACGCCGAGAGGGGAGGCCGGTTCCATGGTGGAGGAAGACACCACGAGCTTCGCCCCGCATGTGCTGCGGCAGTACGCCTTCCTTGCCGACGGGTATCGCGGGGCCCTGATCGGCCCGATGGGGGACATCTGCTGGCTGTGCGTGCCGCGATGGGACTCCGACGCCGTGTTCACGAACCTGCTCGGCGGCCGTGGCGTGTACGCCATCACGCCCACCGGCGCACGGTTCGTGTGGGGCGGGTTCTACGAGAACGGCTCGCTGATCTGGAACAGCCGGTGGGTGACCTCGCACGGCATCGTCGAATGCCGCGAGGCCCTCGCCTTCCCCGCCGATCCGGAACGTGCCGTGCTGCTGCGCCGGATACGGGCCGTGGACGGCCCCGCCCGGGTGGCGGTGATCCTCGATCCGCGGGCGGGTTTCGGCAGGCGGCCCCTGCGCGAACCGCACCGCGAGGCGGGGGTTTGGAGCGGCCGCACCGGCGACCTCCACCTGCGCTGGACGGGTGCCGAGCACGCCCACCAGGGAGCGGGGGGAGAGCTACGCGCCGATCTGCGGGTGCCCGAGGGAGAGCATCACGACCTCGTGCTGGAGCTGGCCTGTCGGCCGTTCGACGTGGCGCCCGTCGATCCGGCGACGGCATGGCGCACCACCGAACAGTCGTGGCTCGTCACCGCGCCCTCCCTGCGGGGGTGCATCGCCCACCGCGACGCCATACACGCCCACACGCTGCTGCGAGGCATGACGACACCGGGCGGCGGCATGGTCGCCGCGGCCACCACCTCGTTGCCCGAGCGCGCCGAGGCCGGCCGCGACTACGACTACCGCTACACCTGGATCCGCGATCAGTGTTATGCAGGCCGCGCGGCGGCGGTCGCCGGTCTCGACGATCTGCTGGACGCGGCGGTCGCATTCGTCACCGCACGGCTGCTGGCCGACGGCCCTCACCTCGCACCCGCCTACACCGCCGTCGGCGGTCGGGTGCCCGAGGAACACCCGCTGCCGTTCCTGCCGGGCTACCCGGGATCATCGGTCAAAGTGGGCAACCGGGTGACCGGGCAGTTCCAGCTGGATGCGTTCGGCGAGGCGCTGCTGCTCCTCGCCGCCGCCGCGCGCCGGGATCGGCTGGATATCGACTCCTGGCACGCCCTGGAGAGCGCGGTCGACGCCATCGCGCGACGGTGGCGGGAGCCGGACTCGGGAATCTGGGAGTTGCCCCCACGGCAGTGGGTGCATTCCAAACTGGTCTGCGTCGCCGGGCTGAAGACAGCGGCGGGCATCGCCCCGGCCAGGCAGGCCGCTCACTGGAGCGCCCTCGCCGATACCGTCCTGGCTCACACCTCACGGCACGGACTCCACCCGTCCGGCCACTGGCAGCGCGCTTTCGACGATCGACGAGTGGACGCGGCCCTGCTCATCCCGGCCATCCGTGGCGCCCTCGCGCCGGATGATCCGCGAACCGTCGCCACGCGCGCGGCCGTACACACCGACCTCGAACGCGACGGCTACCTCTACCGCTTCCATCAGGACCAGCGGCCTCTCGGCGAGGCGGAGGGCGCCTTCGTGATGTGCGGGCTGATGGCCGCGCTCGCCGCCTACCAGAGCGGAGACGAGGTCGAGGCGGTCCGCTGGTTCGAGCGCAACCGTGCCGCGTGCGGCTCACCGGGCCTGTACACCGAGGAGTACGACATCGGCCAGCGGCAGTCGCGGGGCAACCTGCCCCAGGCGTTCGTGCACGCACTGCTGCTGGAGTCGGCGGTAACGCTCTCGGTGCCGGGGTCCGGGCGAGGCGGCGCACGTACCCTCCCGTGACGCGATCGGCGTCACGACCTGCCGCTGTCGCGCAGTCCGGCCAGGCTCCAGGCGAGGGCGACCCCCGCGTCGGAGAGTGCGACAGGACGCCAGCGGCCGTCGACCACCCCGAGCGCCACGGCGGTGCCGGCGTGCACCAGGTCGATCATGGCGCCACCGGCGAGCACCGACCGGCTGGGGCGAAGACCCGACCAGGCCGCCTGGCCCAGCTGCCTGGCACCCAGCAGACGAGCGACGACCTTCGCCCCGCGACTCCTTCTCCCTCCGAGGGTGCGGAGCACCTGCGAGGGCGCCAGCAGCAGCGCCAGGCCCCATGCCGCGCGCGTGACCTCGATCGTCCGCACCGGTGGCATCGGTCGCTCCTCGAACGACCCACGCCACCTCGTCCCCTTCGCCGTGCGCCGGTGCGCCCACGCCAGAGCGCCCAGCACCGCCGTCAGGGCCGAGGCCCCCGCGAGCAGTCCGTGATGCTGGGAGGCCCAGAGCTGCGGGCTGCGCGTTATCGCCTTGTGGTCGAAGGAGCCGTGCGCCCCCTCATCGGTACCGGGTTCTTCGTCGGCCGGACGCCACAGGTTGGGAGGGACCCGATGGGTCACCTCGGTGGTCTGCTGGGAGGCGTAGCCCGTCCAGGCCAGGTATCGGTCCAGGAGGCCGGGGATCACCGCGTTGGCGAGGAGCGTCGCCGCGGTCGAGACTCCTACCCAGTATTCGCGCCGCCGCGGGTGCTCCGCCGCGTACAGGATGGCGTCGGCCGGGATCTCGGGCTCGTAGATCGGGGGAACGGGCTGGGGATGGCCGGGCAGACGCGACAGCACCCAGTCGAACTGCGGCGTGTTGACCGCGGGCATCTGCACCATGGTGACCCGTACACCGCTCCTGTCGTGCAGCAACTCGCAGCGCAGCGACTCGTTGAATCCCTGGATGGCGTGCTTGGCTCCGCAGTACACGCTCTGCAGCGGAATCCCCCGGTATGCCAGCGCCGAGCCGACCTGGACGACCACCCCGTGATCGCGGGGAAGCATCCGCCTCAGCGCGGCGCGCGTGCCGTTGACGAAGCCGAGATAGGTGACCTCGGTCGCGCGGCGGAACTCCTCGGGTGTGATCTGCGTGAAGGGGGCGAACACCGAGGCGAAGGCGACGTTCACCCACACGTCGATGGGACCGAGTTCGTCCTCGGTCCGCTCCGCGGCGGCATCGATCTGATCATGATCGGCGGTGTCGGCCTCGATGACCAGCGCCTCGCCGCCCGCCTGGCGCACCTCGCGCGCGGCCCCCTCCAGGCCGTCGGCACCTCGTGCGATCAGCGCCACGGCGTCGCCCTCGGCGCCGAAACGGCGGGCGGTGGCCCGGCCGATGCCCGCGCTGGCTCCGGTGATCACTACGACGCGTCGTCCATCTCGTGTTGTCATGGCTCGACTCCCATCGTGCAGAGTCGATTTACCCTGACAAAAACGACATAACACGCTAAAAGGATTAATGTTCTCGTAGTTGACGCGCTCCCCTGAGGCGGCGTGGCCGGACGGCGTCACCGGCGCGCGGGGCGAGGCGCGCGTTGGTGTCGAGGTTGGCCGGCGTCACCGGTGCGCAGGGAGAGGCCGGTGGCCGTCCGTGGTGATGACGAGCCGGAACAATCCGCGCCCGTCGGCCCACGAGGCCACCGCCTCGCCCCGAGCGTTCCTGTCAGGCGATGTCGATCGCGGTGGGGAAGCGTTCCCAGACCCGGTGCTGCCCCAGCAGCCGGACGACCTCCCCGAGCACGCCGTCGCCGCCGTCGCCGACGAACACACCGGGTGCCGCGGTGTCGATCCCCGCGGCGGTGAGCGCCCGCTCGGCATCTCCCCAGCCGCCGAGCGGCTTGGCATGGCGGAACGCCTCACCGAGCATCAGCAGCACCCGCGGGTCGATTCCCGCGGCGAGTGTGCCGGTGCCCGCCTTGGCGTCCCTGGCGCCGTAGGCGTCCTTGCCCGGTGCGGGCGCCCCGGCCAGCAGCAGGGCGTCGAACTCCACCGACCTGGCGGTGGCGAAGGTGCGCTGCACGGTGACGGGATCGGCTCCGTCCGCTCCGAGCACGCCACCCGCCGGGGCGATGACCAGCGGCACCATGCCGCCGTCCAGGATCGCCTGGCGAACGGCGCGTACCCCGTCCAGGCCGCTGTTCTCGCCGACGACGATGCCGATGATCCGGCCGGTGGTGGGCCAGGTCTGGCCGAGCTGGGAGAGCGCGGGGCTGGGCTCGACCGGAGTCGGCGGACCCGTCGGCTCCGGCACGGGGAGACCCAGTCCCGCGGCCACCTGCGCGCACAGATACGAGTCGATCTCGGCGAGCACCCGCAGAGTGCGCTCCTTGATCGCCTGCTCGTAGACCTTGCCGAGCTCGAAGGTGTACGCGGAGATGACGTGCTCGCGCTCGACCGGGGTGAGGCTCAGCCAGAACTGGCGGGGCTGGCTGAAGTGGTCGGCGAACGACGCCGGAGCCTCGCGCACCTTCCGGCCCGCGACCTGCACCGGCCTCTCCACATACCCGCCCTCCTGCTGCCCCGCGAAGAAGGGACAGCCGCCGTCGAGGGAGTTGGGCTTGTAGGGGGCGACACCCGCGTGCACCGCCGTCTGGTGCAGGCCGTCACGCAGCATGTCGTTCACCGGGGCGTGCGGGCGGTTGATCGGGATCTGCGCGAAGTTGGGGCCGCCCAACCGGCTGATCTGGGTGTCCAGGTACGAGAACAGGCGCCCCGCGAGCAGCGGGTCGTCGGTGATGTCGATACCGGGTACCAGGTGGCCCGGGTGGAAGGCGACCTGCTCGGTCTCGGCGAAGTAGTTGGTCGGGTTGGCGTTGAGGGTGAGCAGGCCGATCGGCTGGACCGGCGCCAGCTCCTCGGGAACGATCTTCGTCGGATCCAGCAGGTCGATGCCCTCGAAGGTCTGCTCGGGGGTGTCGGGGAAGGCCTGGATGCCCAGCTCCCACTGCGGGTAGGCGCCCGCCTCGATCGCGTCGGCCAGATCACGCCGGTGGAAGTCCGGGTCCATGCCGTTGATGATCTGGGCTTCCTCCCACACCAGTGAGTGCACCCCGGCCTTGGGCTTCCAGTGGAACTTCACCAGCGTCGTCGCCCCTTCGGCGTTGACGAGCCGGAAGGTGTGGATGCCGAAACCCTCCATCGTCCGGTAGGAGCGGGGGATGGCCCGGTCGGACATGTTCCAGATGGTGTGGTGGGTGGCCTCGGTGTGCAGGGACACGAAGTCCCAGAACGTGTCGTGCGCGCTCTGGGCCTGGGGGATCTCCCGGTCGGGATGCGGCTTGGCCGCGTGGATGACGTCGGGAAACTTGATCGCGTCCTGGATGAAGAACACCGGGATGTTGTTGCCCACCAGGTCGAAGACACCCTCACCGGTGTAGAACTTCGTAGCGAATCCCCGCGTGTCGCGCACCGTGTCCGCCGACCCCCGTGACCCGAGGACGGTCGAGAAACGCACGAAGACCGGGGTCTCGACGCCCTCGGCGAGAAATGCCGCCCTGGTCACCGTCGAGGCGTTTCCATAGGCGCGGAAGACACCGTGCGCGGCGGCGCCGCGGGCGTGCACGACGCGCTCGGGAATGCGCTCGTGATCGAAGTGCATGATCTTCTCGCGCAGGTGGTGGTCCTGCAGCAGCACCGGTCCGCGGGGACCGGCCTTGAGCGAGTGGTCGGTGTCCGCCAGCCGCAGGCCCTGAGCCGTCGTCAGGTACTCGCCGCCCTGCGCCCGCGCCGCCGGCGGCACATCGGCGGGTTGCCCGGTCGGGGTGAAGGGGTCGGGGCCGCTCTGGTCGGGCTTGGGCGGCAGAGGCGCCCGGGGCTCGGTCGGCTCATCCAGCGACGGTGTCCCGCTGCTCGGCCGGCCGGGGACCACATCCGAAGATCCATCACCCGACACGGCGTCGACCACCTTGTCGACGACCTTGTCGACCGTTTCCTTCATCGGATGAGACTTCTCCATCGTTCCCCCTCGAGGTATGGCGTCACCGGGCGGAGATCACGTCCGGTCCCCGGCGGGCCGATGCGCCGAGGGCGCGGTCGGACCGTCGGGAACCAGCGGTGGCGCTGTGCGATGCCCCCGCTTCGGCACATGACCTGACTACGGCTTTGGGATCCCGCTGCTCACGACCCGGGATCCCTGTTCTTGACCGGCTCCGCAACACGGGTGCGGACATCGTTCGTTCGGGCGTGTGCCCTACCCGGCGACTCCACACTCCATGAGCGGCGCTTCTTTCCACGTAAGGTCAGGTCCTTACCCGCTCCCTCGTGGGCAAACGTCCGAGCCTCACCCACCCCTCGCCACACCCCACCTGCGAAAAGCCGCGCACCACCCGCGAACACGTCGTGGCGCCCGCCCCCGCGATCAGCCGTTGTACGGGCTCGCCACGTCCAGGACCCAGACGACGCCGAAGCGGTCCCTGAGCATCCCGTACAGCGGAGCCCACTGCGCGGGCCCCAGCGGCTGCACGACGGTCGCCCCGACGGACAGCTCCCGCCAGTACTCGGTGATCTCCTCCACGCTCTCGCCGCGCACGGAGAGGAAGAACGAACTCTCACCCCGGTCCCACGGCAACCGCGAGGGCACGTCGTACGCCATCACGTGAAAGCCGTTGTCGGCGACCACCTGTCCCCACATCACCTGATCCGCCTCGGCGGGGTCCTGCACGTTTCCCGCCTCCTTGTACGTGACGACGGCGACGTCGCCGCCGAACACGGACCGGTAGAACTCCAGCGCCGCGCGGGCGTCGCCCCGGAAGTTCACATGCGCCACGGACTTGACGGACATACTCCACCCCTGATCTCTGCTCATCGTCTCCGGGCGCCATCAGGCGATCCCGGCCTGGACCGTCGACCGCGAACCTGCTCGGCCGGGGACAACGGTCGCAGGGGAAGTGGCCAGGATCTGTCCTCTTCTCCCGGCAGACTGGATGGCATGCCGAAAACCTCAGCGCGGCTGCTGGCGCTGCTCTCGCTGCTCCAAGCCCGCCGGGACTGGCCAGGAGCGCTGCTGGCCGAGCGACTGGACGTCAGCCCCCGCACCGTACGCCGCGACGTGGACCGCCTGCGCGAGCTCGGCTACCCCATCACGGCCTTCAAGGGGCCCGACGGCGGGTACCGGCTCGACGCCGGCACGGAGCTGCCCCCGTTGCTGTTCGACGACGAGCAGGCCGTCGCCCTGGTCATCGCCCTGCGGCTCGCCACCGCCGGCGGCGCCGACATCGAGCAGGGCGCGGCGCGCGCCCTGCACACCATCCGCCAGGTCATGCCCGCACGACTGCACCACCGCATCGACACCCTCCAGGTCACCGCCGTCGAGCGGCCGGAGCTCCGGCCGGGCCCGCAGGTCGACAGCGGCGTACTCACCGCGCTCAGCGCCGCCGTCCACGCCCGCGAGGAACTGCGCTTCGACTACGCGTCGGAAGCGGACGACGGCGACGCGCTCGCCCCGCCGCGCCGAGTGCAGCCCCATCACCTCGTCACCTGGGGCGGACGCTGGTATCTCGTCGCGTGGGACCTCGACCGCGAGAACTGGCGCACCTTCCGCGTCGACCGGATCACCCCGCGCGTCCCCACCGGGCCACGCTTCACACCGCGCGAACTGCCCGGGGGCACGGTGGCCGCCTTCGTGACCGCCAGATTCCGGGGCTCCGACGACTCCTCCGCCGACTGGCCGTGCCGCGGCGAGGTGATCCTCGACCTGCCCGCCGACATCGTGTCCCGCTACACCCGCGAAGGAGTCGTCGAAGAACTCGGCCCCGACCGCTGCCGGCTCGCCCTGGGGTCATGGTCGTGGACCGCCCTGGCCTCCGACGTCGGCAGGTTCGACGCCGACATCGAGGTCGTCGGCCCGGCCGAGCTCAGGGACGCCTTCACCCTCCTCGCCCGCCGCTTCGCCAGAGCATGACACGACGACCACCGGCACGACCCTGCGATGAGGATGAGTCCAAGGGAACGTGGTCACCCGGAAGATCAAAAAAGGCCACTTCCCTGCCGGGAAATGGCCTCTGAGCTGGGTGGGGCTACCAGGACTTGAACCTGGGACCTCTTCCTTATCAGGGAAGCGCTCTAACCGTCTGAGCTATAGCCCCTCATCACACAGACGAACGGTCTCGTATCCGTTTGGCGGAGACGAACCCGTTCGCTCGAACAGGGAAAAGCTTACCCTGTTTCGGCACCTGCTCGCGCCATGTCCCCACCCCCGAAAGAGGGCGGGGACACTCGGCGGGACGACTACTCGGCCTCGCTGAAGGTGACCTCCACACCGCCGACCAGGTCGGAGGCGATGTTGTAGATCACAGCGCCGAGAGTGGCGAGAGCGGTGATCAGCACGACGTTCACCGCGCCGATCAGGGCGGTGTAGCCCAGGATGCGGACCGGCTCGAACCAGGAGGCGATGTCGACGCCGTTGGTCGAGTTGCCGTCGGCCGTCGTCAGCTGGGTGACCGTCTGGATGATGTTCTCGAACACCCCGAGGCTGGACAGCACCATGTAGAGGGCCGCGACCGCGATGAACAGCACCACGAAGCAGACCAGCGACACGACGAAGCTGAACTTCATCGCCGACCACGGCTCGATCCTGCGCAGCACCAGGTGCGCCTTGCGGGGTGACCTCGGACCGCCGACGTCCGCGGCCTTCCTGTCGGTCGCGTCAGCCGGGGCCTGGGGCGACGACAGGCTGCCAGGCGACCATGAGGCCCGGTTGTTCTGCTGCCCGGCCGACGGCCGGCTCTGCTGCCCCGGTGAGGGGGCGGACGGAGAACGCCCTTGCTGTCCCCCGGCTGGAGGCGTGGTCGGGGCGGACGGGGAACGTCCCTGCTGCCCCCCCGGTGAGGGCGAGGCGGAGGGGGAACGCCCCTGCTGTCCTGCCTGCGGTGGCGTGGGCGACTGCGGTGGTGGCGCGGATGGTGGTGGAGATCCGCTTGGACGGATCCGCACCGTGGTGTCGGCCTGCTTGCCGTCCTCTGTCGTCGTCACTTTCGGCCTGCCCTTGCGATTGTCGGATACCGATCCATCGGTTTCCGGCGCGGGCACGCTACCGTTAACCGGTGACGAGGCCGCCTCGGCGTCCTTCGTTCCAGCGATCTTGTCCATCTTCTCCGTCGCCTGATCGCGTGTCGACGAGGAGGCGGGGCGCGATCCCGGCTTGCCCTGAGCATTCACGGATTCTCCCCTTCCCCGTTCTCACCGGTCTCCACCTGCGCCTCGGCGCTTTCCCCGGTCACCGGGTTCTCCCCGGTCTCCAGCGCCTCCGCATTGCGGGCCAGCGCCACGACGCTGTCCCCCTCCGCCAGATTCATCAGCCGAACCCCCATCGTCTGGCGGCCAGACTGCTTGATCTCCCCGGCACTCGTCCGGATAACCCCTCCGGCGGACGTAATGGCGAAAACCTCGTCCTCGGGTCTGACCATGACCGCGCCAACCAGCTTGCCACGGGCACTTACGATCTTGGCGGTCAGGACTCCCTTTCCACCCCTTCCCTGAAGAGGGTACTGATCCACGGGGGTGCGCTTGGCGTATCCGCCCTCGGTCGCGACGAGAACGTTGTCGCCGTCGGCGATCCGGTTCATCGCGAGGAGCTCGTCCCCGTCGAGGAATCGCATGCCGATCACGCCGCTGGTCGCCCTGCCCATCGGGCGCATGGCCTCGTCGGAGGCCGTGAAGCGGATGGACTGGGCGCCGCGCGAGACGAGGAGGAGATCGTCGTCCTCCGACACCAGTCTGGCAGCGATCACTTCATCATCTTCGCGCAAATTGATCGCAATGAGACCACCCGTGCGCGGCGAGTCGTACTCGGAAAGGCGCGTCTTCTTCACCAGGCCGCTGCGGGTGGCGAGCACGAGGTACGGGGCGACCTCGTAGTCGCGCAGGTCGAGGACCTCCATCACGACCTCGTCCGGCTGCATGGCCAGCAGGTTCGCCAGGTGCTGCCCACGCGCGTCGCGGCCGGAGTCGGGCAGCTCGTACGCCTTGACCCGGTAGACGCGACCCTTGTTGGTGAAGAACAGCAGCCAGTGGTGCGTCGTGGTGACGAAGAAGTGGTCGACGATGTCGTCCTGGCGCAGCTGCGCGCCCCGCACACCCTTGCCGCCGCGCTTCTGCGCCCGGTAAAGGTCTGTGTTGGTTCGCTTGGCGTAGCCACCGCGGGTGATCGTGACGACCATGTCCTCCTCGGCCAGGAGGTCCTCGATCGACATGTCGCCCTCGTAGGCGATGATCTCGGTCTTACGGTCGTCGCCGTACCGGCCGGTGAGCTCCGTGAGCTCCTCCTGGACGATCGAGCGCTGCCGCTCGGGCGAGGCGAGGATCGCCTGATACTCGGTGATCTGCGCCATCAGCGCGTCGTACTCGTCGGTGATCTGCTGGCGTTCCAGGGCGGCCAGCTTGCGCAGCTGCATGTCGAGGATCGCCTGCGCCTGGATCTCGTCGATCTCCAGCAGCGTCATCAGGCCACCCTGCGCCGCGGACGCCGAGGGCGACCGGCGGATCAGGGCGATGACCTCGTCCATCCGCTCCAGGGCCTTGAGCAGCCCGCGCAGGATGTGCGCCCGCTCCTCGGCCTTGCGCAGGAGGTATCGGGTCCTGCGGACCACGACGTCGATCTGGTGCGCCACGTAGTGGCGGACGAACTGGTCGAGCCTGAGCGTGCGCGGCACGCCGTCGACCAGGGCCAGCATGTTGGCGCCGAAGGTGGTCTGCAGCTGGGTGTGCTTGAAGAGGTTGTTCAGCACGACCTTGGCGACCGCGTCGCGCTTGAGCACGATCACCAGACGCTGGCCCACCCGCGAGGAGCTCTCGTCGCGGACGTCGGCGATGCCGCTGATCCTGCCGTCCTTCACCGCCTCGGCGATGGTCAGCGCGAGGTTGTCCGGGTTGACCTGGTACGGAAGCTCGGTGACGACGAGGCACTGGCGGCCCTTGGCGTCCTCCTCGACCTCGACGATCGCCCGCATGGTGATCGAGCCGCGGCCGGTGCGGTACGCGTCGTCGATGCCGCGCCGGCCCACGATCAGCGCGCCGGTGGGGAAGTCGGGCCCCTTGACGCGGGCGATCAGCGCTTCGAGGAGCTCCTCGTCGTCGGCGTCGGGATTCTGCAGGCACCAGACGACGCCGCTCGCCACCTCCCGCAGGTTGTGCGGCGGGATGTTGGTGGCCATACCGACCGCGATGCCCGCCGCCCCGTTGACCAGCAGGTTGGGGAAGCGCGAAGGCAGGACGAGGGGCTCCTGGGAGCGCCCGTCGTAGTTGGGGACGACGTCGACGGTGTCCTTGTCGATGTCGCGCAGCATCTCCATCGCGATGGGCGCGAGCTTGCACTCGGTGTAGCGCATCGCCGCCGGCGGGTCGTTGCCCGGGGAGCCGAAGTTGCCCTGCCCGTCGACCAGCGTGTAGCGCAGCGACCAGGGCTGCGCCATCCGCACCACGGTCGCGTAGATCGACGTGTCGCCGTGCGGGTGGTAGGAGCCCATGACGTCACCGACGACGCGGGAGCACTTGAAGTAACCGCGGTCGGGCCGGTAGCCGCCGTCGTACATGGCGTACAGCACGCGGCGGTGCACCGGCTTGAGGCCGTCGCGGACGTCCGGCAGCGCGCGCGAGACGATGACCGACATCGCGTAGTCCATGTAGCTGCGCTGCATCTCGGACTGGATGTCGACCGGCTCGACGCGGTCGGTCGGAGGGCCGGGCGGAGTGTTGACTTCCGTCACAGGTCAAGATCCTTTTCTGGTACGGCTACCGCTACACGTCGAGGAAACGGACATCCCGGGCGTTCCTAATGATGAAGGAACGGCGGGCTTCGACGTCCTCACCCATGAGCACGCTGAACAGCTCGTCGGCCTGGGCCGCGTCGTCGAGGGTGACCTGGAGGAGAAGGCGGGTGTCGGGGTTCATGGTCGTCTCCCAGAGCTGGCCCGCGTTCATCTCGCCCAGTCCCTTGAAGCGCTGCACGTTGTCGCGCGGCCGGGGGTCGGGCTTGCCCGCGTCGATACCGGCCTGGATGACCGCGTCACGCTCGCGGTCGGAGTAGGCGTAGGAGGCGTCCTCGCCCTTCCGGTCCCACTTGATCTTGTAGAGGGGCGGCTGGGAGAGGTAGACGTGCCCGGCCTCGATCAGGGGCCGCATGAAGCGGAACAGCAGGGTGAGCAGCAGCGTCGTGATGTGCTGGCCGTCGACGTCGGCGTCCGCCATCAGGATGAGCTTGTGGTAGCGGAGCTTGGTGATGTCGAACTCGTCGTGCACGCCCGTGCCCATGGCGGTGATCAGCGCCTGGACCTCGTTGTTCTGCAGGACCTTGTCGATCCGGGCCTTCTCGACGTTGAGGATCTTGCCGCGGATCGGGAGGATCGCCTGGAACTTGGAGTCGCGGCCGCCCTTGGCCGAGCCGCCCGCCGAGTCACCCTCGACGATGTACAGCTCGCACTTCTCCGGGTCGCTCCACTGACAGTCGGCCAGCTTGCCCGGCAGCCCCGAGCCCGACTCCAGCAGCGACTTGCGCCGGGTCAGGTCGCGGGCCTGGCGGGCCGCGAGGCGGGCGCGGGAGGCCTGCAGGGACTTCGTGATGATGTCCTTGGCCTCGCCGGGGTTGCGCTCGAACCAGTCGCGCAGGTGGTCGTTACAGGCCTTCTGGACGAACGACTTCGCCTCGGTGTTGCCCAGCTTCGTCTTGGTCTGGCCCTCGAACTGGGGGTCTGTCAGCTTCACCGAGATGATCGCGGTGAGCCCCTCGCGGATGTCCTCTCCCGCGAGGTTGTCGTCCTTGCCCTCCTTGAGGAACTTCTGCTCGCGCGCGTAGCGGTTGACGATGGACGTCAGCGCGGCGCGGAAGCCCTCCTCGTGGGTGCCGCCCTCGGCGGTGTTGATCGTGTTGGCGAAGGTGTAGACGGACTCGCTGTAGGAGTTGTTCCACTGCATCGCGATCTCGACGGCGATGCCCTCGCCCTGCGCCTCGAAGTCGATCACCGAGAGGTGGGCCGGCTCCTTCTTGGAGTTGAGGTGCTTGACGAAGTCGGACAGGCCGCCCTCGTAGTGGTAGGTGACCTCCCGGAGCTCCCCCTCCTCTCCGTCGACGAACTCGGAGCGCTCGTCCCTGATCGAGATCGTCAGGCCCTTGTTGAGGAAGGCCATCTCCTGGAAGCGGCGCGCGAGGGTCTCGAAGTGCCAGGTCGTGGTCTCGAAGATGCTCTCGTCGGCCCAGAAGGTGATCGAGGTGCCGGTCGCGTCGGTCTTCTCCCCCTTCGCCAGGGGCGCGGTGGGCCTGCTCTCGACATAACTCTGCCGCCAGTAGTGCCCGTCGGTGCGGATCTCCACATCGAGCCTGCTGGACAGGGCGTTGACGACGGAGACACCCACGCCGTGCAGTCCGCCGGAGACCGCGTACGACTTGTCGTCGAACTTGCCTCCCGCGTGCAGCACGGTGAGGACGACCTCGACCGCGGGACGGTTCTCACCGGGGACGATGCCGACGGGGATGCCACGGCCGTTGTCGACGACCCGCACGCCGTTGTCGGCGAGCAGGGTGACCTCGATCCGGTCGGCGTGCCCGGCCAGGGCCTCGTCGACGGAGTTGTCGACGACCTCGTAGACGAGGTGGTGCAGACCGCGCTCGCCGGTCGAGCCGATATACATACCGGGGCGCTTACGGACCGCCTCAAGCCCTTCGAGAACGGTGATTGAGCTAGCGTCGTAGGACAAGTGCGAAATCCTCCTGCCGCGGACACGCGGCAGGGAGACAAGATGTAGCCCCGCCGTGCCCGTCACCGTCGTGAATGCCCCGATGCGCTCACCCAGGGGAGCCGACATGCTCGCCGGGGGGTGGCACGCAAACGGACGTGTCCGGAATTCGATTTCATTCTAGCGGCTCAGAACACATCATGTGGCATTGACAGCCTCTGGAATGGCCTGTCGCGCGACGATCATCGTCTTGGACATCCCCCTACGCGGAGGGGGTTCGTCGCGTCAGAGGAGCCGCTGATCCGTTTTTCAGGCCCGTGTCAGCCGTACGTGTCGCCCGGACCGCGGCTCCCGGTGACACGCAGACCGCCACTGGACCGGGGACCGTTCTGAGGGCCGCGAACCTTTACCTTTTGCACCGTTCCGTCCCCGAGCTCCTCATTCAACCTCCTGACGAGCGTCCTCGCCAGGAGACGGACCTGGGTGGCCCAGGCTGTGGAGTCGGCGACCACCACGACCTCGCCGTCGGCGAAGGTCTCCGGCTTGGTGTGGGCCGCCATGTCGGCGCCGACGATCTCGTGCCAGCGGCCGAAGACGCCGCCGATCGCGGCGGGCTGCTCCCAGCCTCGGTCGGACAGCAGGTCCGCGATCGCCCTGCCGAGGAGCTGGGGGTCACCGGCGTCCCTGCGCGCCCCCGACGCCCTGCGCCGCGGCTCGCGGCGGGGCAGCTGCCCCCGTCTGGCGGCGTCCGACTTGGCCTGGGCCAGCTTCTCCCTCGCCAGTGCGGCCCCCTTGGCCGCCGCGTTCCTCGCGGAACCGGCGGCCACCCCGTCCACACCCGTGCCGGCCGGGTCCGCCGAGCCCTTACCGGCCGAGTCCGCCGGGCCTTTACCGGCCGGGTCCGCCGGGCCTTTACCGGCCGGGTCCGCCGGGCCTTTACCGGCCGGGTCCGCCGGGCCTTTACCGGCCGGGTCCGCCGGGCCTCGCGAACCCGAAACGGGCCCGGCCGCCCGGCCCTCGCCTCCCCGCTCCCGGCCCTCCCGCGCCGCCGCGCGCCTCCTCGGCTCCGGGGTCCGAGGCACGGGCACCGGGCCGCTCGCGCGCTCTCCCGCGTCATCGGACACGGGCCACGCCCCCCTCGGTCACGTCGAAACGGCCCCCCGCCAGCTCGGCGGGCACGTCGTCGGACACCGCGGCGGTGATCAGGACCTGCTCGGCGGGTGCGACCATCTCGGCCAGACGGCGCCTGCGCCTGCTGTCCAGCTCGGCGAAGACGTCGTCGAGGATGAGGACCGGATCGCCGCCGTCGGCCCTGAGCAGGTCGTAGGCGGCCAGCCTGAGCGCCAGCGCGAACGACCACGACTCGCCGTGGCTGGCGTAGCCGCGCGCGGGCAGCTCCCCCAGACCGAGGAACAGGTCGTCGCGGTGCGGGCCGACGAGGGTGACACCGCGTTCCAGCTCCGAGGCTCGGACCTCCAGCAGGCCGGCGCGCAGCCGTTTGGCCAGCTCGGTGCGATCGGTCCCGGCGTCCGCGGACAGGGTGCCCCGGTATTCCAGCGCCGCGGCCGCGGAGTCCGGCGCGAGGGAGGCGTACGAGGCGGCGACGAGCGGGCGCAGCGTCTCGACCAGCTCCAGCCTGGCCGCGAGCAGCTCGGCGCCGTGCGTGGCCAGGTGTGCGTCCCAGACCTCCAGGGTGCTCAGCGGGTCTCCCGCCCCCGCCTCGGCGAACGCCGCGTCGCTCTCCGCCCGCCGCGTGCTCCTGCCCCGGCCCCTCCTGGCCTGCGCGGCGGTGCGCAGCAGGGCACCGCGCTGCTTGAGCACCCGGTCGTAGTCGGCGCGCACCCCCGCGAACCTGGGCGTCCTGGCCACCAGGAGATCGTCGAGGAACCGGCGCCGCTCGGAAGGATCGCCCTTGACCATGGCGAGGTCCTCGGGGGCGAACAGGACCGTGCGCAACAGGCCGACGACCTCGCGGGGACGGGGGACCGGGGAACGGTTCAGCCTGGCCCGGTTCGCCCTGCCCGGGTTGATCTCCAGCTCGATCAGCGCGCGCCGGTCGTCGCGCACCACCGACGAGCGGACGACCGCCCGCGCCGCGCCCTGCCTGACCAGCGGTCCGTCGTTGGCGACCCGGTGGCTGGCCTGCGTCGCCACGTAACCCAGCGCCTCAACGAGGTTGGTCTTCCCCATGCCGTTGGGTCCGACGAAGGCCGTGACCCCCGGCTCCATGCCGAGGTCGACGTTCTCGTAGGACCGGAAGTCGGTGAGGGAGAGATGGGCGACATGCACCCCAGGAAGATTAGTCGGCCTCGCCCGTCACCGCGGCCTCCCGTGCCCGTACGGCTCGCGCCCTGTGAAAAGGTCGTGGCGCGAGCCGCGCTGAGTCGGGGGGCGATGCTGCGCCGACCGGGCTATCCGGCCGCCTCGGCCGGGGGCGTGACGTCGGCGCCGGGGGAGTCGGCGCCCTTCTCCGTCGCGCCCGCCTTGGAGGTGACCGCGTGGCCGCCGAACTGGTTGCGCAGGGCCGCGACGACCTTCATCGCCGGCGAGTCCTCCTGGCGGGAGGCGAACCTGGCGTACAGGGCGGCGGTGATGACCGGCAGCGGGACCGCCAGCTCCACGGCGGCCTGCACCGCCCAGCGGCCCTCGCCCGAGTCCTGCGCGTAGCCCTCCAGCTCCGCCAGGGTCGGGTCCTCCTCCAGCGCGCGGACCATCAGGTCGAGCAGCCAGGAGCGGATGACCGTGCCCTGCCGCCAGCTCTTGAAGGAGCCGGCCGCGTCGGTCACGATGTCGGAGGCCTGAAGCAGCTCCCAGCCCTCGGCGAACGCCTGCATCATGCCGTACTCGATGCCGTTGTGGACCATCTTGGCGAAGTGGCCGGCGCCGACCGTGCCGGCGTGGACGAAACCGTCGTCGCCCTCGGGCTTGAGGGTCTCGAAGATCGGCATGACCCGCTCCACCTCGGCCTTGTCGCCGCCGACCATGAGCGCGTAGCCGTTCTGCAATCCCCAGACGCCGCCGCTCACGCCGCAGTCGACGAAACCGATGCCCTTGGCCGAGAGCTCGGCGCCGTGCTTCTGGTCGTCGACGTAGTGCGAGTTGCCGCCGTCGACAAGGGTGTCGCCGGGTGACAGCAGGTCGCCGAGTGCCCTGACCGTCGCCCTGGTCGGCTCACCGGAGGGCACCATGACCCACACGGTGCGCGGCGCCTGGAGCCGCTCCACGAGCTCTTCCAGGTCGGCGACGTCACTGACCGCGGGATCACGGTCGTATCCGACGACGTCGTGACCTCCTCGGCGCAGGCGCTCAGCCATGTTGCCGCCCATCTTGCCCAGCCCGACCATGCCGATCTGCATACGAGCGCCCCCTTCAGGGTTTCGTCGTTCACCTACGCCAAGCGTGCCCGCGCAAGTCTTACCAGCTCGGCGTTCCCGCCGACAGGGCCGCCCACAGGGCTGTGGAGAACGTCCTCCAGGCCGATGCGCGTGGCGAGTCCAGCCTGCCCCGCCTCGTCCAGGAGAATCCAGGTCGGGTCCCCCTCCCCGTGGAGCAGTCTCGGGCCGGGGACGCCGAGTTCGGCGAGGCGATCCAGGATGGCACGCGCCCGCGGGAGGGCCGTGTCCGCGGGACCGCCGATGATCTCGACGAGCACCCGCGCGCACTCCAGGCCGGTCGCGGCGAGGGCGTCGGCGTCCTCCACCGACCAGACCCCCGCCTCCACGTCCACACCGAGCCGCCGCAGGTCCTGCCACAGGGCCTCGAATCCGGGCTCGGAGAGGTTCGCCGACGCGAAGTCCGGCAGCTCGCCCGGGGCGAGCCCGGCCCAGCCGCGCACGGCCTCGCGCCGCGCGTCCACATCCCAGCCGGTTATCCACAGCCCTGTGCTCACCCCGACGGGGAGGCCGGGGCACGCCTCGCGTACGGCGCGCACGGCCGCCCCGATGTGCGCGGCGCTGAGCGACTCGCTGCCCGCCTCGTCGCGCGGATGCATGTGAACGGCGTCCGCACCCGCCCCACGAGCCTCACGGGCCGCCTCAGCGAGCTCCAGAGGGCTCAGGGGGAGGGTCGGGTGCTCGCCGGGCCTCCTGGCGCCGTTCAGGCACGCCTTGAGCCACGTCGCTCCCCCTCCGGCCCCGCCGGACGTTCCCGAGTCCCCACCCGTCGCCGTGTCCACCCCGGAGTCGCCTTTCCCGCCGGTCTCCGGTGCCGCCGCGAGATCCTTTTCCCGGCCCGCCCCAGGACCTGTGGAGGGATCCTTCGCGCCGGGCCGTCGCGGGCCGCCCATCGGGTGGACGGGCATCAACTGGACAGGCGGATGGGCATGATCAGATAGCGGTAGTCGGGAGCACTCCCGTCGTCCGTGGGTTTGCCCCCGGTGAGGATGGCGGGCTTGGTGGACGTGGTCATCTGCAGGCGGGCCACGTCGGAGTCGATCGCGCCGAGCCCCTCGAGCAGGAACTGGTGGTTGAAGGCGATGTTGATGTCGTCGCCCTCGAAGTCGACGGGGAGCACCTCGACCGCCTGTGCCTCGTCCCCGCTGCCCGCCTCCAGGACGACCTCGTCGCCGCGGAAGGCCAGCCGTACGGGCGTGTTGCGCTCGGCGACCAGGGCCACGCGCTTGACGGCCTCGACGAAGGCGGCCGTCGGCAGCTCGGCACGGGCGGAGAACTCCGTCGGCAGCAGCGAGCGGTACTTGGGGAACTCGGGGTCGAGCAGCCGTGTGGTGGTGCGGCGCCCCGCGCTGGAGAAGCCGATCATGCCCTCGCCGGTGCCGCCCGCGGAGCTCAGCGCGATCTCGACCTCGGCTCCGGTGCCGCCCAGAGCCTTGGCCGTGTCGGCGAGGGTCCTGCCGGGGATCATCGCGATGGCCGAGAAGTCGGGCTGGCCCGGCTGCCACTTCAGCTCGCGTACGGCGAGGCGGTAGCGGTCGGTCGCCGCGAGCGTGACCGTGTCACCCTCGATCTCCACGCGCACGCCGGTGAGCATCGGCAGGGTGTCGTCCTTGCCCGCGGCCACGGCGACCTGGCCGACGGCCGAGGCGAACACGTCGCTGCCGATCCGTCCTGCGGCGGGGGGCATGGTGGGCAGGGAGGGGTAGTCCTCCACAGGCATGGTGAGCAGGGTGAACCGGGCGCTGCCGCAGGTGACGACGGCCTTGGCGCCCTCCACCACGAAATCCACAGGCTGTGCGGGAAGCGCCCTGGTGATCTCGGCCAGAAGCCTGCCCGAGACGAGCACCACGCCCGCCTCGCCCGTCTGCAGTTCGAGGGTCACCTCCGCGGAGACCTCGTAGTCGAAGCCCGAGAGCTTGAGCTGCCCGTCCTCCGTGACCTCAAGACGCATGCCGGCCAGCACCGGCACGGAGGGACGCGCGGGCAGGCTGCGCGCCGTCCATGCGACCGCCTCAGCGAGCACGTCTCGGTCGACCCGGAACATCACGTGGATCCGCCTCCTGTGTGTCGAGCGCCATCCGCTCGGTGCCTGGGGTTGAAGTGTTCACTCTCGCGCACCCGCGCTCCCTCGGAACCCCTCTTATGGCTCTTGGGTTTCCTAGTTAGAGATACAAGTGGCCTTCGTATTAGGGGCTGTGGATACTGTGGAAAGCCGTTGTTTCCGCAGGTCAAGTGCTGTTTTTTCATCCACCGGGGCTGTGGGCGACCACTGTGGACAACTCTTGGGGCTGGGGAGAACTCCGGAGTACACACAGGCCGTCCCCAGATTCGGTGCCCTCTGTCCCCAAGTTTTCCACGAGGTTTCCCCAGGTTATCCACGGGGTAGGAGGTCGTTTTGTCCTTGTGGAAAACTCTCCCCACAGGGCGTCCCCAGGTTATCCACGAGTTGTCCCCAGGTTGTCCCCAGGTTCTCCCCAGAGTTGTCCACAGACGCCGAACAGCGTTCGGACCAGTGGGTTTCCAGATGATCATGGTTCGACGCCCCCGAGCTCCCGGAGCCCTCGCGAACCGTTGATCCACAAGGTTTTCCACAGCCTGTGCATCACGGGGTGAAAAACCTCATCATCCATTGCGGGACTGCTGCTTGATGCGGGTCGTCAGCTCGTTGACCTGGTTGTAGATCGAGCGTCGCTCGGCCATCAGGGAGCGGATCTTCCGGTCGGCGTGCATGACCGTGGTGTGGTCGCGGCCGCCGAACTGCTGGCCGATCTTCGGCAGCGACATGTCGGTGAGCTCCCTGCACAGATACATGGCGATCTGGCGGGCGGTGACCAGGACGCGCGAGCGCGACCCGCCGCACAGGTCGTCGATCGACAGGCCGAAGTAGGCGGCGGTGGAGGCCATGATCGTGGCGACCGTTATCTCGGAGCCGGCGTCCTCGGTGATCAGGTCCTTGAGCACGACCTCGGTGAGCTGCAGGTCGACCGACTGCCGGTTCAGGCTCGCGAACGCGGTCACCCTTATCAGGGCGCCCTCCAGCTCGCGGATGTTGGTGGAGATGCGGCTCGCGATGTACTCCAGCACCTCGGGCGGCGCGGCCAGGCCCTCCTGGATCGCCTTCTTGCGCAGGATCGCGATCCGGGTCTCCAGCTCGGGCGGCTGGACGTCGGTGATCAGACCCCACTCGAACCGGTTGCGCAGCCGGTCTTCCAGCGTGACCAGCTGTTTCGGCGCCCGGTCGCTGGAGATGACGATCTGCTTGTTGGAGTTGTGCAGCGTGTTGAAGGTGTGGAAGAACTCCTCCTGCGTCTGCTCCTTGCCCTCCAGGAACTGGATGTCGTCCACCAGCAGGATGTCCACGGCCCGGTAGCGGCCACGGAAGTTGTCGGCCTTGTGGTCGCGGATGGAGTTGATGAAGTCGTTGGTGAACTCCTCCGAGCTCACGTATCTCACCCGCGCGCCGTCGTAGAGGCTCTGGGCGTAGTGGCCGATCGCGTGCAGCAGGTGGGTCTTGCCCAGGCCCGAGTCACCGTAGATGAACAGCGGGTTGTACGCCTTGGCCGGCGCCTCGGCCACCGCGACCGCCGCCGCGTGCGCGAACCGGTTGCTGGAACCGATCACGAAGGTCTCGAAGGTGTACTTCGGGTTCAGCCGGGCCGGCTCGCCCTGCGTCCTGCTCCCGCGCCCGTCCCATCTGTTCTGAACCCCTCCGGCGCCACCCGCGCCGGGCACGGGTGGCGCGCCGCGGTCGAAGGAGTCGGGCTCGGGCCGGGGCGGGGACGGCTGGGGGTTGTAACCACGGCCGTATCCGGGGCTCTGCTCCCCCTGCGAGGAGCTCTGCGAGGGCTCCGCGGGGAGATACGGCTGGGGCGACTCCTCGCCCTGCTGGTACGGATAGGAGAACGACTGTGCCTGTGGATAGTCGGTGGACGACTGCGGGGCCTGGTTGCCCCCCGGGTAGGGGTGCTGCGGCCCGGAACCCCCGTGGTGCTGGCCCTGAGGGGGTTGTGCATAACCTTGCTGAGCCCCGCCAAGCTGTGTATAACCCTGCGGCTGGGCCTGGGGATAAGTGTCCTGGCGGGGGGGAAGCCCGGGCTCTGGGCCCGCCGCGCTGGGGTCGACCATGACCGCCACCCGCATCGGGCGGCCGAACTCCTGGGAGAGCGCCTGGCTGATGAGCGGACGAAGCTTGTTTTCCAGGACATCTCTGGCGAAATCCGTGGGGGCGGCGAGGACCACGGTGTCGTTCATGAGGCCGAAGGGCCGGGTCATGTTGAGCCAGACCCGCTGCTGGGACGGGACGTTCTCGTTCAGGGAGTTCTCAAGAGCCCTCGCCCAGACAGCGCTGAGGTCCGTTTCGTCCATGGTCCGGCTCCCCTCCTCCCGACGCGGCCCCGCTGGCCTACCGCGATCTGTTTATCCACAACGGTGGCCGCCGGGCGCACCGGATCTCGTCGTTGTCCACATGCCGGGAGTCCCGTGGCCCCTTCGTGGGCGCCGTACGAAATCCACATCGAATCCACAGGCTGTGCACAGCCCGTTACCTGCGGTCCGACGCGTCCTCGCAGCGGAGAGAGGGTCTGGAAGGGCCGACAGTAGCCCTGTCCACAGCTGTGTACAAGACGTTGTCCACAGCCTAGTGGCGTACGGGGGGGACGGAGCGCACATCCTGTGGACGGCGAGGCGCCGGTGGATAACGTGCCTGTGGAAACGTGGATAACCTGTGTTGGCGTGCTTCGGAAACAGCCTCTGGTTTGACCTGGGACACGCCTGACCCGTAACGTACGACGGTCGGCTTGTCACGCGGCGGCTATTTCGCATGCCCCGCATCCGGCAGGTCAGCCATTGTCGAGCGTCCCCATGTGCTGGGGATGCGTCTTGAGCCTGGAGCCCACTCGTGAGCAAGCGTACTTTCCAGCCGAACAACCGCCGTCGTGCGAAGACCCACGGCTTCCGGCTCCGCATGCGCACCCGCGCCGGCCGCGCCATCCTTGCCGCTCGCCGTCGCAAGGGCCGCGCCGAGATCTCCGCCTGACGCATCCGTTGCGCCCGTTCGCCGGGCCAAGGCAGTAGCGTCTGTCGCCCACCGGCATCGCTGCCGGTGGGCGACAGGCGTACCTGCCCAGGGTCACCAAGATCTCTCGTGCTGCCGTCAGGGTCCCGCATGCGCCGGGGCGACGAGTTCGCCGGCGCGATCAGAAGGGGAAGCCGAGTAGGCCGCCCCACCCTGGTCGCGCACCTCGGCATGCGCTCTGACAGGGATGCTCCCCCCCTGGTGGGATTCGTGGTGAGCCGTGCCGTGGGAGGCGCGGTCATCAGGAATCGCGTCAAACGTCAGTTGAGACACCTCATGCGAGACCGTCTCGACCGGCTTCCGAGAGGTAGCCTGCTGGTGGTACGCGCCAATCCACCGGCCGCGTCCGCGCGAAGCGAGCGCATCGCCGCCGAACTCGATGTCGCGCTGGATCGTTTACTCAGGCGGCTGGAGCCCTCAGGGGCTCGCATGGATGGGCGATGATGACGGCGCAGCAGACCGCTGGAATTTCTCCGGCTGCCAGGATCCTGATGGCTCCGATCCGGTTCTACCGGGCCTTCGTGAGCCCTCTGCTGGGTCCCCGTTGCCGCTTCCACCCCTCGTGCAGTGCCTACGGCCTCGAAGCCGTGGCCGTTCACGGCGCGCTGCGCGGCACATGGTTGACGATCCGGAGAATCGGGCGTTGCCACCCATTCCATCCCGGAGGCCTTGACCCGGTGCCCCCGCGCCCGGGCCGGTCCGACGAAACGCAAGGGAGCTAGCTCGGTGGAGCTGTCCTGGCTGAACTGGCTGTACACAGCCGTCGCCCAAGTAATCACCTGGATTCACGAGGGCTACAGCACCTTCATTCCGAGGAACAGCGGGCTCAACTGGGCGCTGACCATCATCACGCTCACCGTGCTGATGCGATTGTTGATCTTCCCGCTCTTCCTGAAGCAGATGCGCTCCTCGAAGAAGATGCAGGAGCTGGCGCCCAAGGTCCAGGAGATCCGCAAGCGGTACAAGAACGACAAGCAGCGCATGAACCAGGAGGTCATGGCGCTGTACCAGGGGCAGGGAGCCAACCCGCTGGGTGGCTGCCTGCCGATCCTGGCGCAGTTCCCGATCTTCATCTCGATGTTCACCGTGCTGCAGGCCATGGCCGGTGGGCACGCCAAGTTCGGCATGACGCAGACCCTCGTCGACAGCGCCCGGGCCGCGCACATCTTCGGCGCCCCCATCCCCGCGACGTTCTTCACGAGCTCGGCCGACATCGTCCAACTGGACGCCGACCCGATCATCACCAAGGTCGTGCTCGCGATCTTCGTGGCGGTCAGCTCGCTGACGACCTTCCTCACCGTCCGGCAGAGCGTGACCCGCTCGATCGCCCAGATGCCGGACAACCCGATGGCGCAGCAGCAGAAGATCCTGATGTACGTCTCGCCGCTGTTCGCGATCTTCTCGCTGAACTTCCCCCTCGGCCTGATCCTCTACTGGGTCACCACCAACGTCTGGACCCTCGGCCAGCAGCACTGGTTCTACAGCCGCAACCCCTCCCCGGTGGTCGATGCCAAGGGCAACGTCACCACTCCCGAGCCCAAGCCGAGCCTGCTGAGCAAGGTCAAGAAGACCGCTCCCGAGCCCGAGGCGCCTGCGGTACCGGAGCCCAAGGTGATCCGGCAACAGCCCACCCGCCAGCCCCGCAGTAAGCGGAGCGGCAGCAAGAAGTCCTGACGTCTCATCCCGACAGCACGAAGGAGTGGCCGGACGTGACCGAGGCCGAGGCCGAGAAGGAGCCCGCGAAGGCGGTTCCCGATCTCGCCGCCCTGGAGCAGGAAGGCGAGATCGCGGCGGACTACGTCGAGGGTCTGCTCGACATCGCCGACATCGACGGTGATATCGACATGGATGTCGAAGGCGATCGCGCCGTGGTGTCGGTCGTCGATATCAAGGGCGGCGACCTGGTCGGCCCCAACGGTGAGGTGCTGGAGGCCATCCAGGAGCTGACCCGCCTCGCGGTCCACCGCCAGACGGGTGAGCGCTCACGCCTGATGCTCGACATCGGCGGCTACCGCGACCGCCGCAGGAGCGAGCTGAGCGAGCTCGGCACCAAGATCGCAGCGGACGTCAAGCGGAACGGCGAGCCCAAGTCGCTGCAGCCGATGACCCCGTTCGAGCGGAAGATCGTGCATGACGCCGTCGCCGCAGCGGGCCTGCGGAGCGAGTCCGAGGGCGAGGAGCCCCGTCGTTTCGTGGTGGTCCTTCCCGCCTAGCCCTCCTTGGCGCGAAGGTACGCGCTGACAAAAGGCCGCTGCCCCCCGGTTCCCGGGGGGCAGCGGCCTTTCTCGTGACTCCACACCCTGACCTACGGTGGTGCTGTCACTCGTTCTCGTGACGCCGGATCCCGATCCATCGTGGTGCCATCACCTGTTCTCGTGACGTCACACCCCAACCCACGGTGGCGATGTCACCCGTTCTCGTAACCCCACGCCCCAACCCACGGTGGCGACGTCACCCGATGCCGAGGCGGGCCATTAGCCTTGAGACCGGCCTGAGCCCGATTTTTCCGAGGGAAGAGTGAGCGTCGAGTGAGTGACCAGATCCCCGAACCGCCCGAGGTCGCGCGCGAGGTGTTCATCGGCGACGCCTGGGCGAGAGCGGAGGCCTTCGCGGAGCTGTTGGCCGGTCCCGGGGTGGTGCGCGGGCTGCTCGGCCCGCGGGAGGTACCGCGCATCTGGGACCGCCACCTGCTCAACTGTGCGGTGATCGCCGAGGTCGTGCCCGCCGACGTACGACTGGTCGACATCGGTTCCGGCGCCGGTCTGCCGGGCCTGGTCCTCGCGATCGTGCGACCCGACATCACCGTCACCCTCCTGGAGCCGCTCCTTCGCCGGACGGTCTTCCTGGAGGAGTGCGTGGAGTCACTGAAACTCGGCAACGTCGAGGTGTTGCGCGGCCGGGCCGAGGAGTTCGCGGGCAGGCGGGAGTTCGACGTCGCCTCCGCCCGCGCGGTGGCGCCGCTCGACCGTCTGCTGAAATGGTCGCTGCCCCTCCTGCGCGAGGGCGGTGAGCTACTGGCCATGAAGGGTGAGCGTGCCGCTGAGGAGTTGGCGGACGCAGAGGCGCAATTACGGTCGAGTGGGGTGCAAACCGCCGAGCTCGCATCGGTCGGGCGCGGTAAGGTCGAGCCGCCCGCAACTCTCATCCGAGTGGTCGCCGGTCGAGCTCCCGAGGGAGCGCGGAAGACCTCTCGCCGGAAGGATCGTGCCTCGCGCGGCAGGTAAGCGCGAGGCCCCCAGATAAACCGAGCAAAGCGAGTACGAGGCCAGTGGAAGACCATTCGAGTGCGATCGCCAGCGCGAGGAGCGGTCTCGGCTGGCCCGAGGTTCCTGCCGTTTTGCCCCATGGACGGCTTTCCGGTCTGGGCTGGCCGGCACCGGCTCCCGGTGCCGTAGTCAGGCCGGTTGAAAGGAAGACGACCGTGACCCAGACCCCCCTTAATCCCGGCGACTCGCCGCTGGTACGAGAGGCACTCAGCTCAGTGGTTTCACGTGAAACATCGGCCCAGAAGACCGCCACCGCTCCCGGAGGCTCCACCGGGGTCCGAGATGGGGACTGGCCGCGCCCTGCCAAAACCCGAATTTTCACCGTCGCGAACCAGAAGGGCGGCGTCGGCAAGACCACCACGTCGGTCAATCTGGCGGCGGCGCTGTCCATGCACGGCCAGCGGGTGCTCGTGGTCGACCTCGACCCCCAGGGCAACGCCTCGACGGCCCTCGCGGTCGAGCACCGTGGTGACGTACCGGATATGTACAAGGTGCTCGTGGAGGATCTGCCGCTCGCGGAGGTCGTGAAGGCGGTTCCGGACATGCCGGGCCTCTACTGTGCCCCCGCCACGATCGACCTCGCCGGAGCCGAGATCGAACTGGTCTCCATGGTCGCCCGTGAGGCCCGCCTGCAGCGCGCGCTGACCGCGTACGACGCCGTCGAGTTCGACTACATCCTCATTGACTGCCCGCCCTCGCTCGGCCTGCTCACGGTCAACGCGCTGATGGCCGCGAACGAACTGCTGATCCCCATCCAGTGCGAGTACTACGCGTTGGAAGGTCTTGGCCAGTTGCTGAGGAACGTGGATCTGGTCCGCGCGCACCTGAACCCCACACTCGACCTCTCCACCATCCTCATGACGATGTACGACGGACGCACCCGCCTCGCCTCCCAGGTCGCCGAGGAGGTCCGCTCCCACTTCGGCGCGACGGTGTTGAGCACGCTCATCCCCCGAAGCGTGCGCGTCTCCGAGGCGCCGAGTTACGGTCAGTCGGTCATGACGTACGACCCGGGCTCCAGCGGTGCGATGGCCTACATGGACGCCGCCCGCGAGATCGCTTATCGCGGTGCGGCCGTATGAGTGCCGGGAATCTCGTGGCCGTGGTCACGGGAATGTCAGTGAGTGCGACACCTTGAGTCTCGGGAGGGGCAAGTGAGCAAGCAGCCGAGAGGGCTGGGCAGAGGGCTGGGGGCGCTCATCCCGACGGGCCCGGCCGTCGTCGCGGAGGCACCCGCGTCGATGACCGCGACCATGGTCGCCCCGGAGCCGGTGACACCGGAGCGCCCGGGGCCCGCCCCGGTCGCGGGCGCCTACTTCCTTGAGATCCCCGTCGACGACATCGCGCCCAACCCACGCCAGCCGCGCGACATCTTCGACGAGGACGCCCTGAAGGAACTGGCGACCTCGATCGGCGAGGTCGGCCTGCTCCAGCCGATCGTGGTGCGCGCCACGGGCGAGGGACGCTACGAGCTGATCATGGGGGAGCGCCGCTGGCGCGCTTCCAAGCTCGCCGGGCTCTCCGAGATCCCCGCGATCGTACGGGAGACCCAGGAGGACAAGCTCCTGCTCGACGCGCTCATCGAGAACCTCCAGCGCGAGCAGCTCAACGCCCTGGAGGAGGCGGCGGCCTACCAGCAGCTGCTTGATGACTTCGGCGCCACCCACGAGCAGCTCGCCGCCCGCATCGGCCGTTCCCGCTCGCACGTGACCAACACGGTGCGCCTGCTGAAGCTCCCACCCGGGGTGCAGCGCAAGGTCGCGGCCGGAACGATCAGCGCGGGCCACGCCCGAGCCCTGCTCCGCCTGGACGATCCCGCCGCCCAGGAACATCTCGCCAACCGGATCTCGGCCGAACTGCTGTCGGTCCGCGCGGTCGAGGAGATCGTCGCCGTGGGCGATGCCAAGGCGGCCCCGGCACCTGCCCCGCGAGCTCCTCGGGCGAAGCCCGACGAGGAGCCGGCCCTCCGGCATCTGGCCGACCGTCTCTCCGACCGCTTCGAGACCCGTGTGAAGGTCGATTTCGGCCGCCGCAAGGGGCGCATCGTGGTGGAGTTCGCGACCATCGACGATCTGGAGCGCATCATCGGCACGATGGCTCCGGGGTCGTTGCAGGCGATGGAGGGGTGATCTCGCCGATCCCGGAGATCTGAAAAAGCGAACCGGCGGTGGAAAGCCGGGGAAGGTGAGCCAGGGGAAGCGAACCGGCGGCGGAGAGCCCCGGAAGGTGGACCTGGGATAGCGAACCGGCGGCGGAGAGAGCAGGAAGGTGAGCCGGGGGAAGCGAGCCCACGGCAGAGAGCCCGGAAAGGTGAGCCCACAGCGAGGGTCGGGAATCGGGCTCGCGGTGCACTCGCGGGTCGGTGAATCCACCTCGACACCATCCCGGAGTCTGGATGGCCCCCGATAGCCCTGGCCTTCTCGGGACAGTTTCCCGGCACGGGAGAGCGGCCGTTCGACTCAGCGCGATGGCCCCACCGGAGCGATACCGGCCACCGCCGTGGTGGGACGGCATCGTTTCACGTGAAACACAGGGAGGGTGGCCGTGCGGACCGGGCTCGGAGGCGGGACGACGGGCCCTTGCTGAGAAGGACCGACGGCGGGAGAGGCGACGAGGAGCGAGGGCCCGCTCTCATCCCTCCGAGGGGCGGGCTTATCGCCGAGAGCCGGACTCTCGTCCTCAATGGCCGGTCTTACACGTGGTGTGTGGACGACCCAGCGGGACGGCGACCGACGTTTCACGTGAAACAGCCGGCCCTTCTGGGAGAAGGCTGTTTCACGTGAAACAAGCGCCCTTCAGAAGCCAACGGCTTCTCGGACGGCGAGACGGATGTCGGCGACGAAGGTGTCGACGTGCTCGGGGGCGGTGTCGAAGGCCGTGACCCAGCGGACCACGTTCCCCGGCGCGTCCCAGACATGGAAGAGATAGCGCTGCTGCAGTTCCGCGATGGCCTTCTCGGGGAGTACGGGGAAGACGGCGTTGGACTGCACGGGGTAACGCAGGGAGACCTCCGGAAGGTCGGCGATGCCGTTGGCGAGGCGGTGGGCCATCGCGTTGGCGTGGGCGGCGTTCTCGCGCCAGAGCTCATCGGTGAGGAGGGCGGTCAGTTGGGCGGAGACGAAGCGCATCTTGGAAGCGAGTTGCATCCCCTGTTTGCGGAGGAACAGTGCGGCGGGGTCCAGCTCCGGGCGGAGGACCACGAGTGCCTCGGCCCCCATCGCGCCGTTCTTGGTACCCCCGAAGCTGAGCAGGTCCACGCCCGCGTCCGTGGTGAGGGAGCGGAGCGAGCAGCCGAGCTCTGCCGCCGCGTTGGCGAGCCGGGCACCGTCCATGTGCAGGAAGAGGTCGTGCTCGTGGACGAACTCCGCGAGCTCCGCGATCTCGGCGGCGGTGTAACAGGTGCCGCATTCGGTCACCTGGGAGATGGAGACGACCCTGGGCTGAGAGTGGTGCTCGTTCCCGAGCACGGACAGCTGGCCACGGATGTCGTTCACGGAGAGCTTGCCGTCGTCCGTGGGGAGGGTGATCAGCTTGGCGCCCAGCATGCGTTCGGCGGCGCCGCACTCGTTGGTGTTGATGTGGGCGGTGGTGGGGCAGAGCACCGCGTCGTACGCCCGGAGTACGAGTCCGAGCCCCACGACGTTGGCGCCGGTGCCGTTGAACATGGGATATGCGGTCGCGCGGGCGCCGAACTCGGCGCGGAAGGCGTCCTCCATAGCGATGGTCCAGACGTCCCCCCCATAGGGGAGGGCGTCTCCGGTGTTCGCTTTGAGGATGGCGGTGAGAACCGCAGGGTGCACGCCCGCGTGGTTGTCGCTCGCGAAGCTTTTGGGGAATCTCTTGGGGAATGGGGTGGAGGTCAGCACACGGTCAGCGTATGGGCAAACCCGGTCCGTCACCGGGCTCGCCCCGCTCGTCGGCTCGACTTTCGTCCAGGAAATCCTGATTTCACCGTGCGGCCCTCACCCGTGCAAGACCCTCGCGGGAGGGAACTTCGCGAGTGAAGGCTGCTGTTCCAGGAGGGCGCCGAGGTCTTTCCCCGCGGCCTCGGCGGCCATGGGGAGGAGCGACGTCTCGGTCGTCCCCCACTTCGAGGCAGAGCCGGCCGCCTCCCGCAAAGGAGCCCGGGAAGGTCAGGCTCCGCGGATGACGGCCTGTTCCAGGAGGGTTCGGCAGAGGGTGCCGAGGTCTTCTCCCGCGGCCTCGGCGGCCATGGGGAGGAGCGACGTCTCGGTCATCCCCGGGGCGACGTTCACTTCGAGGAAGTAGGGCAGGCCGTTCGCGTCGACGATCAGGTCGGTGCGTGAGATGTCCCGGAGACCGAGGGCGGTGTGCGCGGTCACGGCCATCTCGGCACAGGCGGCCGACACCTCGGGCGTGAGGCGTGCCGGGGCGAAGAACTCGGTGTGCCCGGCGGTGTAGCGGGCCGCGTAGTCGTACACGCCCTCGTCGGCGACGATCTCCACGGGGGGCAGTGCCACGGGCCCGTTCCCGAGGTCGACCACGGAGACGGCGACCTCGACCCCCTCGATGCAGCGCTCGATCAGCGCGGTGTCGCCGTAGGCGAAGCAGCCGACCATGGCGGCGGGGAAATCCTCCGCGCTGCGGACGATCGACGCGCCGAGCGCCGAGCCGCCACGGGACGGCTTGACGAACAGGGGGAGGCCGAGACGGTCCACGATGCGGGCCAGCACCGCGGCGGCGCCGAGGTCGTGGAAGGTCTCCTTCGGCAGCGTCACCGAGTCGGGGGTGCGCAACCCGAAGGAGCGGACGACGGTCTTGGCGGTGGGCTTGTCGTAGGCGACCCGGCAGGCGTCGGGGCCGGCACCGACGTACGGGACGGAGAGGAGTTCGAGGACCGAGCGGATGGCGCCGTCCTCGCCCGCTCCGCCGTGGAGGGTGACGAAGACCGCGTCCGGTGGGTCCGCGAGCACGGCGGGAACCAGGGACGCGTCGGTGTCGCGGGTCTCCACGGAGACGCCCGCTCCCCGCAGCACCTCGCTCACCCGTCGGCCCGATCGCAGCGAGACCTCCCGCTCGTAGGAGAGTCCGCCCGCCAGGACGAGCACATGGCCCAGGTCACTCATCCGACATACCTCTCGTCATGGCCCGCTCCGAGCCTGTCCTGTCGCTCTCGTCACGCGTGCACGGTTGTCCCGACGGATCGGGATCGATCACCGCGCACCGGCGCAGGAAGTCACCGTACGGCACCGAGGGGGAGGAACTCATGCCGGAGGTGCCCCGTGGCACGGGGCACCTTACGGGGGCGGGGTTACGCGAGGTCGGGTCCCGGGGTGTCGATGCCGGCGCGTTCGGTGGGCGAGCCGGTCCCGAAGGTGTCGCGGAGGCGGAGCTCCTGCCCGATCACCCCTGCCAGGCGGCGGACGCCCTCGCGGATGCGGTCGGGCTCGGGATAGCAGTAGGAGAGCCGCATGTGCCGCGCGCCGCTGCCGTCGGCGAAGAAACCGGTGCCCGGCACGAAGGCGACCCGCTCCGCGACCGCGCGAGGCAGGAGCGCCTTGGAATCGAGTCCCTGCGGAAGGGTGGCCCAAACAAAGAACCCGCCGTCGGGGCGGGTCCAGGTGACGCCGTCGGGCATCAGGGCCTCCAGCGAGGAGAGCATGGTGTCGCGGCGCTCGCGGTAGAGCTCCCCGAACGCCTTGATCTGCTCGCGCCAGGGCTGGGTGGCCAGATACTGGCCGACGGCGAGCTGGGTGAAGGAGGAGTGCGACAGGACCGCGGACTCCATCGCCAGCACCAGCTTCTCGCGGATGGCGTGCGGGGCGAGGGCCCAGCCGACCCGGAAGCCGGGGGCGAGGGTCTTGGAGAAGGAGCCGAGGTAGACGACGCCCTCGGCGTTGTCGGCGCGCAGCGTCCGGATGGGGTCGCCGTCGAAGCGGAGCATGCCGTACGGGTTGTCCTCGACGATCAGCACGTCGGCCCGCTGGCAGATCTCCAGGACCTGCTGCCTGCGCTCGGCGCTGAGCGTCACGCCCGCCGGGTTCTGGAAGGTGGGGATCGTGTAGAGGAACTTGATCCGATTGCCCGCGCTCTTCAGGGCGTAGACGGTCTGGGCGAGCGACTCGGGGATGATCCCCTCGTTGTCCATCGCGACGTGGATGACATTGGCCTGGTAGGCGGAGAACGTGCCCAGGGCTCCGACGTAGGAGGGTCCCTCGGCGAGCACGACGTCGCCCGGGTCGATGAAGATCCGGGTGATGAGGTCGAGGGCCTGCTGGGAGCCGACGGTCACGACGACGTCGTCGGAGTTGGCCTCGATCCCCTCCATCCGCATGACGTCACAGATCTGCTCGCGCAGGTGCGGGTCGCCCTGCCCCGAGCCGTACTGGAGCGCGACGGGGCCGCGCTTGGCGATCAGGTCGGCGACCAGCTCCCCCACCACGTCCAGCGGGAGGGCGGTGACGTACGGCATGCCGCCGGCGAGCGAGACCACCTCGGGCCTCGACGCGACGGAGAAGAGAGCTCGTACCTCGGAGGCGACCATCCCGGTTGCCCGTGCCGCGTAACGGTCGACGTAGGCGTCGATGCGCGACCCTTGGGCCGGGGTGATGGCCTGACCGTGATCGTGGTTCTGGGGCACGGTCCACCTCCTAGGTTGTGTGGAGCACACAAAGCGCTCATACCAGAGAAACCAGGGTACGTCAGGGGTCGCAGTTCGTCTGCGTGTAGGGAGAGGACCTCCTGAAACCAGGACCCGCACTGGGCTACGATGCCAGCTGGAGACGCCGTTTTCGCGCGTTTTTCGCCATGGCTTGCACTCGTCTCGCCAGGATTGGGGCCAACAGGTGTCGCGTCGGCTGGCAAACGTCACCCTCGACAATCTCGACGACCTGCCGCGCCGCTGTCGCCGGTGCGTCTTCTGGGAGCTCGATCCCGTCAACGCGGACCGGGCGATGAAGGCCGGTGACCCGGGACTGGAGAAAGAGGCCTGGATCTCCTCGACCCTGCTGGAGTGGGGAAGCTGCGGAAAGATCGTCTATGTGGACGGGGTGGCCGCCGGATTCGTCCTCTACGCGCCGCCCCACTACGTGCCGCGCTCGGTGGCCTTCCCGACCTCGCCGGTGAGCGCGGACGCGGTGTTGCTGATGACCGCGCACATCATCCCGGAGTTCTCCGGGGGTGGTCTGGGCCGGATGCTGGTCCAGGGCGTGGCCAAGGATCTGACCCGGCGCGGGGTGCGTGCGATCGAGGCGTTCGGCGATCTGAAGTGGGAGCAGCCGGGCGCGTGCCTGATGCCCGCCGACTACCTGCTCTCCGTGGGTTTCAAGACGGTTCGTCCGCATCTGCGCTTCCCTCGCCTCCGCCTGGAGCTCAAGAACGCCGTCTCGTGGCGTGAGGACGTCGAGGTGGCACTGGAGAGGCTCCTTGGGTCGATGAGTCCCGAGAGGGCGCTACGGCCCGTCTGAGACCTTCTGGAGCCCGTACGGCACGCTCTGGGGCCGAACGCGCCCTTCCTAAGCTCTCTGGAGCCGAGCCGGCCCTCTTGAAAGTCCCGCGCATGTGAAGGCCCCCCGCGGTGAGACGGGGGGCCTTCAGTGGGTGGGTGTGCCGCTCGGAAGCGGGTGATACGGCCGGACGCCGTGGGGGACGGCCGACCGCAGGGGGCCTAGATGATGCCCTCAAGCTCGCGAAGCAGCATGGCCTTCGGCTTGGCGCCGATGATCTGCTTCACAACCTCTCCGTTCTTATAGACGTTCAGGGTAGGAATCTGGAGTACGCCGTAGTTTGTCGCCGTTGCCGGATTTTCGTCGACGTTCAGCTTGACGACGGTCAGCTTCTCGGCGTTCTCGCCGGCGATCTCCTCCAGAATGGGCGCGACCTGGCGGCACGGGCCGCACCACTCGGCCCAGAAATCGACGATCACGGGCTTGTCGCTCTTGAGAACGTCGGCCTCGAAGCTGGCGTCGGTCACGTGCTTGATGGTGCCCAAGGTTCCTGCTCTCCCTCTTGCCTGGGGACTGCTGCTGTTGACTTCCCCCTCGCGAACGAGGGGATTCCCACGGTCGCCCGCGAGGGTTCCCGCTTCGTCGCCGGTCACCCGCGAAGGAGAACCCTCCCCGGGGTCTCGCGCCGGCCCGACACGCGTTTCACCTCTCCGCCGACCCGGCGGCGAGGACGATACCGATGGGATCACCGGCGTGGTGACCGGCGCACGCCTGACGCGCCGTTCGACGGGACGCGACGTGTGCCCGGCGGGGGCGGGGGCCGGTCGACCCGTGACGGCGCTCACGGCGCCTGAGGCCCGCCCTGACGGGCGGGGTGACGAGCGGCGCCGGCACCGCCCGTCGATCTCTCTTCCGCCGTCACCCGCCGGGGGGTTACGCGTTCTCGTGCTCGGTCAGCCAGCGCTCGGAGTCGAGCGAGGCGGCGGCGCCGGTGCCGGCGGCGGTGATCGCCTGCCGGTAGATGTGGTCGACCACGTCGCCCGCGGCGAACACGCCGTCCAGGTTGGTGCGGGTCGAGGGCGAGTCGACCTTGATGTACCCCTCGTCGTCCAGCTCCACCTGGCCCTTGACCAGCTCGACGCGCGGGTCGTGCCCGATCGCGACGAACAGGCCGGTGGCGGCGAGCTCCGCCTCCGCACCGGTCTTGAGGTTGCGCACCCGCACCCCGCTCACCTTGGACTCGCCCAGCACGTCGACGACCTCGCTGTCCCACAGGAAGTGGATCTTCTCGTTCGCGAACGCCCGGTCCTGCATGATCTTGCTGGCGCGGAGCTCGTCGCGACGGTGCACCACCGTCACCGAGGCGGCGAACCGGGTCAGGAAGATCGCCTCCTCCATCGCGGTGTCGCCGCCGCCGACGACCACGATGTCCTGGCCGCGGAAGAAGAACCCGTCACAGGTGGCACACCACGACACCCCGTGGCCGGAGAGGCGCTTCTCGTTGGGCACGCCCAGCTCGCGGTAACCCGAGCCCATCGTGAGGATGACGGACTTGGCGTAGTAGGTGTCGGTGGCGGTCTTGACGACCTTCGGGGTGACGGTCAGGTCGACCTCGATCACGTCGTCGGCGACCAGCTCGGCACCGAACCGCTCGGCCTGCTTGCGCATCCCGTCCATCAGGTCCGGGCCCATGATGCCACCGGGGAAGCCGGGGAAGTTCTCCACCTCGGTGGTGTTCATCAGGGCGCCACCGGCGGTGACCGAGCCCTCGAAGACCAGCGGGTTGAGGTCGGCACGCGCGGAGTACACGGCGGCCGTGTAACCGGCGGGACCCGATCCGATGATGATCACATTCCGGACGTCCATCAGTGCTCGCGCCTCTCCTCTGTCGTTGCCACCGGCGTCAACAGATCCTAAGCGCCGCTGATTCCCGCCGGGCGCGGTGACGGATCCGCCGGTGGAACGGGAAAGCCCGGCACGGACGAATCCATGCCGGGCGCCCGGAGGAGGTACGAGGGCTTTGGGAGCGGATTACCCGCCGCCGATCACCCCGTGCCTCTCCCCACCGATCGTTCCGTGCGGCCTGCCGAGGTCCCCCGGGGCCGCCTCTTCCCGGTCACCAGCTTGCGAGACCTGGCTTGCGCACGTCGTCACACTGCGGGCCCACGACGTGGACGCGCACCGTGTTCTTGGCCTTGTTCTCCCAGAAGAGCAGGATGTTGGCCTCCTGCCCGTTGTAGAACCCCTGGTCCACGGCGAAGGGCGACGTGCCGACCTGCGCCGAGACCTGCCGGACACACTTGTCGATCCCGGAGTTGTCGGTCGTTCCGACGATGGTCCCGGGGCCGATGTAGTCGAGCAGCGAGCCGCGGAGCTCGGCGTCGGTGTAGTTGTAGTTGCTGTCGGTCAGCGTGTACTGGATCGTGTCCGCCGCCGGTGCGGCGTAGGGGCCCGGGGTGGCGCCGGGCGGGCCGGACGCCGTCAGCGTCCCGGTCGCCAGCGCGGTCGCACCGATCACCGCCGCCGCCACGCCCGCCGCGGCGGTGGCGGGCATCGCCCACCGGCGCCGTCGGTTCGCGCCGCGACGTCTGGTGGGGACCACCGGGACCACGGTGCCGTCGTCGTCGACGACCCCCAGCCGCACGGCTGGTTCGAGCTCTGGCTCCTTTTCGGGGATCGGGTCCCGGTGAGGGGTCGTCTCCCATGGCGCCGGTTGTGCGGGAGAGGACGTCTCCCACGGCGCGTCGCGCATTATGTCGTCCCAGGCCGGTGCTTCCACCAGGCCCACTCCACCTCCACGGAAGCTTTCCGCCTCGGCGGCCAGCGCGCGGTCGATCCTCAGCGCGACTCCCATCGGCATCGCCGGTGTGGGGGTCGCCGCCAGGACCTCACGGACCGCTGCGAGATCGGCGAGGCTTTCGCCACAGGGGTCGCAGATCGCGAGATGCTCGCGTACCCGCATGGCGGTGGCGGCGTCGAGGAGCCCCTCGGCCAGTTCGGCCAAGATCTCCAGGTCGTAGTGCGTATCACCCGTCACGAAGTTCTGCTCCCTTCGCGGATGAGACGCGAGACAGGTCTGATCGGTTCCGTAAATGGGAAAGAATCGGGGCGAGTTTCGCCCGTCCGCGCGCGCATCGGCTCTTCACCGTGCCGCTCGGCACCTCCAGCACCTGGGCCGCGTCTTCGATCGAGTAGCCCATCATGTCCACGAGCACCAGCGCGGCGCGCTGGTCGGAGGGCAGCAGCTTCAGTGCTGCGGAAACCTCCATGGACACTTCGCGCTCGGCCGTCTGGTCGAGCACCGGGGTATCACGCTCCGCGGCCTCGACGAGCTCGTCGTCGGCCACCGGGCGCACCGATTTCCTGCGCATGCGGTCGAGGCAGGCGTTGACCACGATGCGGTGCAGCCACGTGGTCACGGCCGCCTCGCCGCGAAAGCTCCCGGCCTTGCGGTAGGCCGAGACGAAGGCGTCCTGAACGGCGTCGGCCGCCTCGTCGGGGTCGCCCAGCGTGCGCAGGGCGACCGCCCACATGCGGTCTCGATGTCGCTTGACTATTTCACTGAAGGCGTGCGGATCCCCGGCGATGTGCCGGGTGAGCAGGTCGGCGTCGGACACGGGGGCCTTCGCCGTCTGCTCGTCCGCCGCTGGCGGGGTCTCGGGTGGGGAATTCACAAGGAGAGTCCTGCTATACCGATCCGGGGAGAACACCTCTACGGGATAGATGGTGCCACGAATTCTCCGATGATCTGCAAGAAGCCATGCAAAACAGATCAAATCGGAGCAGTGTCACTTGGTCGCGAAGACCTTGATCTCCTGCACCTGCCCGCGGAACTTCCCCTGGTAGGTGGGCATCTTGGTGAACCAGACGAGCACGTAGCGGCCCTTCTTCGGGGCCTCCGCGGTGAACGTCTTCTTGCCGGAGACTCCGTTGACCTTCTGGAGGACCGAGAGGGACTCCAGCTGCGGGGAGTCGCCAACCCTGAGTTCGGCGGTGCCTCCCGAGGTGCCGCCGAAATCGACCGTCACCTGCTTCACCGGGACGCTCTCGCCCATGTCCAGCAGGAGGCCCACACCCGTCTTGAGCCGGCCGAAGTCGGCGGAGTCGTACGACTCGGAGTGCCAGTCGGTGGAATCCTTACCGTCGATCGCGAAGCCGGCGAGCTCGCCGCGCTCCTCTCTGTCGCCCAGCGGGTCGAAGCCGATGGCCGAGGAGGGCTTCACCTCGCGGATCTCGACGGCCGCGGTCGGCGTGGGCGTGGTGCTCTCCTCGCCGGGCACCGGGGTACCGGCGTTGCCGATGCTGCGGCCGAGGGTCCAGGCGCCCAGACCGACGGCGACCATCACCAGCAGCACGACGACGGTCATGGCGACCTTGTTGACCATGCCGCCCCCCTGCCGGGGCATCGGGCGGTGCTGGTGCTGGGTCCGATGCTGCGAAGGCGGTGTGTGGCGCTGGGGAGCCGCGGTGTCGACCCCCTCGGAGCGCGAGGCCGCCACCGGCAGCGCCGTCATGGGCATCGGCGTCGGCATCGGCAGGGGACTGGGCCGCGACACCGAGGCCAGGGCCTCGGCGACCTCGGCGGGCGTGGTCAGCGGTTCGAGCCCGCGCCTGGTCTCCGGCAGTATCGCCCGGCAGACGATGGCGTCCAGGTAGCCGGGAACGCCCGCGGTGACCTGGCGCGGCGTGCAGAAGTGCCCGTCACTCATGGGTGCGACGGGCAGGCCGCCGCTGCCTCGCTCGTCGCCCGGCCAGTGGCCGGTCAGACCGGCGTACAGCAGGCGGCCGAGGCCCTCGGCGTCCTCGCGGGCGGGGTCGTCGCTCATCACGTCGTCCAGGACGGCGTCGACTCCCAGGCCGAGCAGTTTGACCGTGCTGCCCGCCGTCCAGACCAGGTGCTCGGGGGTGAGGCAGAGATGGGCGAGGTTCGCCTCGTGCGCGTGCGCCAGGGCCTCCGCGGCCTCGGCGACCATCGCGGCGGCCCGCTCGGGGTCGAGGGGCCCGCCCGCGATCATGTCGCCGAAGGACTCGCCGCTCACCCACTCGCTGACGACGTAGGAGTGGCCGTCGTCCTCGGTCGCGTCGAAGACCTGGGTGAGACGGGGGTCGGTGAGCCGGCTCGCCACCCTGGCGGCCGTGACGACCTCGTTCAGGCGGGGGAAGTCGGGATCGAAGGTGTGGACGGCGACGGGCCTGGCGAGCACCTCGTCGATGGCCTTCCACAGGGTGGCCCCGCCCGACTCGTGGACGCGGTCTTCGAGCCGGAAACGCTCGGCCAGCTTGGTGCCGGGCTCTACGGCGGGGGAACTCACGAGGACCCCGTACCTGAGAACACGACAGCACCATGCCCGGTCAGCACATCAAGACACATCACATGATGCTGGGTGGATCCGCCCACGCCCTCCTGCTTCCATTAGCCGCATGTCACCACACGCGTCGCACCATGGTAGTCCCGCACCGGTTCCGCCCGTGTTCGTCTTGTCAGACGTTTAAGACAAGCCTTTGGCTTACCGGCCTACCCGTCCTGCGACCATTCCAACGATCGAACTCACCTCGGGGATGCGCATCCGGTGGGCGATCGCCAAGTAAAGAACCATACCGAGTCCGCCGCCCGCCGCCAGCATGACGGCCGCACTCAGCGCGTCCAACGCGGTGAGTTCCTGCGTGAGCCACAGCACGCCGAGCGCGAACGCGGCCGCCGGGAGGGCGGCCAGATACATCCGGGACAGCCCCGCGGCCACCTTGCGCCCCGCCAGGCCCCCCACGCGGCGCGAGGCCATCGTCCAGGCGGTCGCGGCGCCGGCCACGTAGGCGACGGTGAACGCGAGCGCGAGGCCCATCACGATGTACCTGGCGGGCAGGGTGTAGTAGGCGACGAGGCTGAGCGTGGCGTTCACCGCCACGTTGCCGAGGGCGAGGAACGCCGGGGTGCGGGTGTCGCCGAAGGAGTAGAAGACGCGCAGCAGGAGCTGGAAGATCGAGAACGGCACCAGCGCGAGCCCGAAGACCTGCAGCACGTTGCCGATGTAGACCGCCGAGCCGACGGTCATGTTGCCCCACGAGAAGATCAGTACGGTCACCGCGGGACCGAGCACCATCAGCAGCAGCCCGGCGGGCACCAGCAGCACCGACACCAGCCGCACCCCGGAGGAGAACTCCTCACGGACCGTGTCGAGCTGGCCGTCGGCCACCCCCCGGCTCATCCTGGGCAGCATCGCGGTGATCACCGAGACCGCGATGATCCCGTAAGGGAGCTGGAAGAACTGGTAGGCGTAGGAGTAGGCGGCGTTTCCCGCGCCGGGGGCACGCTGGCCCGCGCCGGTCGCCAGCTTGGTGGTGATCAGGAAGCCCAGCTGGCTGATCCCGACGTAGGCGAAGGTCCAGACCGCGGTCCTGCCCATCTCGCCGAGCCCGGCGTTGCGCAGGTCGAACCTGGGCCGGAAGCGGAAGCCCACCCGGTGCAGCGCGATGACCAGCACCGCGCACTGCGCCACGATGCCGGCCGTGGTGCCGAGCCCGAGCAGCGCCAGGTCGGCGTCGGCGATCGTGTCGACGTCGGTGCCCGCCCCGCCCAGCTTCACGTAGTAGACGATCGCGACGCCGATCATCACGATGTTGTTCAGCACCGGTGCCCACATCGGCGCGGCGAATCTGTCACGGGTGTTGAGGATCGCGCCGGCGATCGCGCCGATCCCGAAGAAGGCGATCTGCGGCAGGATGAACTGTGCCAGCCTGACCGCGACCTCGGTCTGCCTGGGACCCCAGTCGGTGCTGTAGAGACTGATCAGCGGTCCGGCGAGGACCACCGCGACCAGCGCCAGCAGGGTGAGCGTGATCACCCCGAGGGTCATCAGGCGCTGCTCGTAGGCCCGGCCGCCGTCGGGGTCCGACTTCTGCCGCCTGATGATCATCGGAACCACGACGCTGCTCAGGATCCCGCCGATGAGCAGGTCGAACAGGATGAGCGGGATCGTGTAGGCGACGTTGTAGGCGTCGCCCAGCGCGAAGGTACCGATGGCCGCCGCGAGCACCGCCGTCCGGACGAAGCCGGTGATGCGGGAGACCATCGTCCCCGCCGCCATGATCGCGCTCGCACGCAGAACCCTGCTCATGCGCTTTCCTCCGCTACGTGCTGGGAGCGCCAGGCGCTCAGGACTCGGTGCCCGCGGGCTCGTGCAGGCGCTCGGGCGGGGGAGCGGCCGCGGGGCGGCGGCCTCCCCTGCGGCGCAGGACGCGCAGGACGACGGCGGCGAGCATCACCACGAGGGCGGCTCCGACGATCACCAGGGCGACCCCGGTGTAGCCGGTGGTCCGCACGGTCAGCTCGACCGGCTTGCCGTACTTGCGGCCGTCGTCGGTGGTGAGCTGGACCGTCACGGTCGTCTGGCCGCTGGCCGTGGAGGTCATCGGGATTCGGATGGTCTGGTTCTGGCCGCCGAGGATCTCCAGTTTGTCCTCGTACGGCTCGATCTTGAGCAGATCCGGCTGGTCGGAGGTCACCCTGAGCCGGACCGCGATCCGGCTGGCCTCGCCGCTCAGATCGTTGCGCACGCTGATCGGCACGTCGCCGTTGCTGCCGGCCAGGGTGCGCAGCCGCGACTGCTCGCTGCCGGTGATGTTGACCATGGCGATCCGGCCGTCGATCCCCCCCGCGACCTGCTGGACGTACGGTGTCGCGTTGCCCGTCCTGCCCCGCCACGCCGAGGAGGTCAGGCGCAGCAGCGCCAGGTCGAAGACGTCGAGGTCCTGGGCGGTGGTGATCGCGGAGGTCAGGTCGGCGCGGGCGCCGACCTTCCTGACGCCCGTCATGTACTGCTTGGAGAGCTCCAGCTTGCGGTCGGTGTCGGTGTAGGTCAGGCCGGACCTGGGGACCGGAGCGCCCTTGCCGCGCTTGACCGTGTCGAGCGTGACGGGTGCCAGCCAGGGCAGGGCGGCGGCCGTCTCGACCAGGTCGGTGACGTAGGCGGGATCGGGGTCCCAGCGGCGGTGCGGGACGGCGATCACCGTTCTGGCGGTGGTGACGGGCTCCGAGCTGATCATCGCCGTCTCCGCGATGAACCGCTGGCGGTTCGTCAGCGCCGCGCCGGAGGTGGAGGTGTCGGCGCCGACGGTCTCGCTCAGCGTCGCGTCGGCGACGAGGGCGGTGAGCGGGCCGTTCACGCTCTCCAGGGTCGCCGAGGCGTCGGGGGTGGTGATCGGTGGCGTCGTCGGCGGCAGGTTCAGCACGTTCAGCAGTACGGTGTCGACGCCGCCGGTGGCGAGCAGGTCCAGCCCGTCGTAGTCGATCAGGCCGCCCACCGGCCAGTTCACGTTGGTGATCACATCGCGGCCGAGGGTCTCCCTGGCGACGATCCCGGCCGCGGAGATCCCGGTCCGCGTGGCGTCGTCGAAACCGTTGTGGGCGAGCGCCACGACGTCGGGGTCGGCGTAGGGGGTGGCGACCACCGGCTGGTCGGCGACGGCCTCACGGAAGTCGCTCAACCATCGGGCGGCCTCGGGGGCGGCGGGGCGCTGCTGGCTGCGGTCCTTGACCCTGACCGTGTGCGGCTCGCCCATCGCCCGCGCGTCGTCGAGCAGGGCGGGGTCGACGACCCAGGTGAGCCCCTTGGCGGACGAGGTGTCCTGGGCGATCTTGAGCAGGTCTCCCAGGCGCTTGCCGGGGGCCATCGCCGCGGGCAGGTTTCCATCGGCGAAGGTGGAGTCCTCCGACCGGCGCGGCTGGTCGACGATGGGCAGCACCATGGCGAGCCGGGTGCGGGGCACCCTGGTCTCCCTGGGCATGTAGGTCACCATGGTCCGCAAGGTGGCGACCTGCTGCCCGAAGGCGTCGCGCACCTCGACCATGATCGGGTAGACACCGAAGCCGGAGAACTTCAGCTCCTGCGGCGTGAAGGCGAACTGCCACGGCAGCTTGCCCGAGGGCGCGATCGGCGCCTGGACGAAACTCTCGCAGCACCACGAGCTCGGGAGGGTCTGCCCGGCCAGGTATGCCTCCATGTCGGCGCGCCTGGCGAACGGCTGCGGCGAGAAGTGCATGCGGATGCGCAGCCCGCTCATGGGTTCGGCGCCCGAGTTGACCAGGGAGCCCGACAGTTTGATCTCGGTGGTCGGGTCACGGGGGGCGTCGGGACCGATCGCCTCCATCACGACCTGAAGGCCCGCCCGGCTCACCGAGGTCGTCCGGGCGCTCGCCATACCCGGAACGACCACGGCCGCGGGAACGAGCAGCGTGGTGACGAACAGGGCGAGCAGCGCGGCTTTGCGGATCACGTGCCGGCCAGGGGTCGAGTACGGCGCACGCCGGTAATGGTATGGCCTAACCGGCGCCTAACCGGCGAGCGGAAAGATCGCCGACTCCCCGCGGGAGCCCTGCCGGGTCAGGTCGACGATCTTTCCTGACACCAGTGTGAGCAGGTGGTCCGCACGGATCTGGAGTGCCGTCCTGCGCTCTCCGGTGGGCACGTAAACGAGTGTGGCGTCGTGGGTGAGTCGCTCGTCCACCAGCACGGTGAGCGTGTCGGGCAACAGCAGCGGGCAGACCAGCCCCGAGGCGTAGTCGGTGGCGGAGTTGACGGTGAAGGCCGGAGCCACCCGCACCCTTCTCGCCCCCAGGATGCCGCCGACCACGCCGGGACGCGGCGGGGACCCGACGGAGGTGACGACCGCCACGGGATCGTGGCCGAGTCGTGTCGTGACCTCGAAAACCGTGACCCCCACGCATATCTCAGGACTCACCGACAGCACCTCGGGGAGTTCGTCCGAACATGTCATCGCGCGCGGAAGGCGTACGATCTCATGATGGACCTGGTGTGCGAGGAGCCAGCGGTGGATCGCGAGCGCATCCTTCATGTGTGCTCCTTGCCTCGACGCACAGTCCCCGAGGTTTCCTGACCGACCGTAACCTGGTGATCGCTTCAGGTGTATCCCCGCAGGGAACATGTTCCGTAACCGAAGGACCTACCCGGCTTGTCCCTTTCAAATCTGACCCAGAGCCAGCGCCACGGCATGAGCGAGCTGTTCCGGAAGATCGCACCCGTGGCGGACGAGCTCGGCGAGCTTTTCGCAGCCAGGGGCTACCAGATCGCCCTCGTCGGCGGCTCCGTACGCGATGTCTTCCTCGCAAGGATCGGCAACGACCTCGACCTGACCACGGACGCGAGGCCCGAGACCGTCCTGGAGCTCGTCCGCGACTGGGCCGACTCCATCTGGACGATCGGCATCGACTTCGGCACCGTCGGCGTCCGCAAGGGCGGGTGGCTGCTGGAGATCACGACCTATCGCAGCGAGTCGTACGATCCCAAGTCGCGCAAGCCCGACGTGGCCTACGGCGACACGCTGGAGGGCGACCTGGCCCGGCGCGACTTCGCGGTCAACGCGATGGCGCTGCGCCTGCCCTCCCGCGAGTTCGTCGACCCGCACGGCGGCCTCGACGATCTGCACGCCAAGGTGCTGCGCACCCCGGGCCCTCCCGAGCGCTCCTTCGGAGACGACCCGCTGCGGATGCTCCGCGCCGCGAGGTTCGCCAGTCAGCTCGGCTTCTCCGTCGATCCGGCGGCGCTCGCCGCGATGGGCGCGATGGCCGACAGGATCGACATCGTCTCCGCCGAGCGCATCCGCGACGAGCTGGACAAGCTCATCGGCGGTGACCGTCCCCGCGAGGGTCTGCGGATCCTCGTCGAGTCGGGGCTCGCCGCCCACGTGCTGCCCGAGTTGCCGAAACTCCGGCTGGAGATCGACGAGCACCATCGGCACAAGGACGTCTACGAGCACTCGCTGATCGTGCTGGAGCAGGCGATCGACCTGGAGGAGAACGGCCCCGACCAGATCCTGCGCTGGGCCGCGCTCCTGCACGACGTGGGCAAGCCGAAGACCCGCCGCCACGAGCCCGGCGGCAGGGTCTCCTTCCACCACCACGAGGTGGTCGGGGCCCAGCTCGCCAGGAAGCGCATGACGGAGCTGAAGTTCCCCAAGGACGTGGTGGCCGATGTCTCCCGCCTGGTGGAGCTGCACCTGCGCTTCCACGGGTACGGCACGGGAGAGTGGACCGACTCGGCCGTGCGCCGCTACGTCCGCGACGCCGGACACCTGCTGGAGCGCCTGCACAGGCTGACCCGCGCCGACTGCACCACCCGCAACCGGCGCAAGGCACTGGCCCTGTCGCAGACCTACGACCAGCTGGAGGAGCGCATCGCCCGGCTGGCCGAGGAGGAGGAGCTCGGCAAGATCCGCCCCGAGCTCGACGGCAACGAGATCCAGGAGCTCCTCGGCGTTCCGCCGGGTCCTGTCGTGGGCCGCGCCTACAGGTTCCTGCTGGAGATGCGCCTCGACAGGGGTGTCATCGGCAAGGAGGCGGCCGCGGACGCCCTCCGGGAGTGGGCGCGGGCCAACGAGGCCGGCGACGAGGCCGGTGGCGCGGGAGGAATGAGCGAGGTGCGCTCTGAACGGCGCCCCTGAGCTGAACGATCACGTCATCCCCGGTTCCCGTCCCGATGGTGTCGGCGGCCTCGACGGTCTCGACGGGGCCGGGATCGCCCTGCTCGACCGGGAGCACGTGTGGCACCCCTACGCGGCCGCGCCCCAGCCGGTGGCGCCGCACGTGGTCTCCCGTGCGGACGGGGTGCGGATCACCCTCGCCGACGGGCGCGAACTGGTCGACGGCATGTCGTCCTGGTGGGCGGCGATCCACGGCTACAACCACCCCCGGCTCAACCGGGCGCTGAAGGACCAGCTGGAGGACATGGCGCACGTCATGTTCGGCGGGCTCACCCACGAGCCCGCCGTACGGCTGGCCGCCACGCTCGCCTCCATGACCGGGCTGCCGAGGGTGTTCCTCGCCGATTCCGGGTCGGTCGCCGTCGAGGTCGCGATCAAAATGGCGTACCAGTTCACCGGCAGGGGACGGCTGCTCACGGTGAGGGGCGGCTACCACGGCGACACCTTCGGGGCGATGTCGGTCTGCGACCCGGTCAACGGCATGCACCACCTGTTCTCCGGCGTGCTGCCCGAGCACGTGTTCGCCGACCGGCCGCCGCGCGAGTACGACGAGGGCTACGCGGCAGGGCTGTCGGACCTGGTCGCCCGGCACGCCCACGAGCTGGCCGCGATCATCGTGGAGCCGGTCGTCCAGGGGGCGGGCGGTATGCACTTCTACCACCCGGCCTACCTGCGGCTGCTCCGCGAGCTCGCCGACGAGCACGGCGTCCTGCTGATCGCCGACGAGATCGCCACCGGGTTCGGCAGGACCGGGGAACTGTTCGGCTGCGACCATGCCGGGATCAGGCCCGACATCATGTGCCTGGGCAAGGCCCTGACCGGCGGCTACATGTCGCTGGCCGCGACGCTGTGCACCGAGCGGGTGGCGAGGGGCGTCGGGGTGCTGATGCACGGGCCGACCTTCATGGGCAACCCACTGGCCGCGGCCGTCGCGAGCGCCTCCCTGGAGCTCCTGCGGGAGCGCCCGTGGCGCGAGGAGGTCGGCCGGATCGAGGCCGGTCTCCTGGCGGGCCTGAAAGGGGCCTCGGGGGCGGCCGGGGTGAGGGACGTGCGGGTCATCGGCGCGATCGGGGTGGTCGAGGCCCGCGAGCCCGTCGACGTCCCCGCCGTCCAGGACCTCGTCATGCGGCACGGCGTCTGGCTCCGCCCGTTCGGACGGCTGATCTACGCCATGCCGCCCTACTCGATCGGCGACGACGACCTGGAGAGGGTCACGACGGCGATGACGGCGGCGGCCCGCTCACTGTGAGGGATGTGGGGGCGACGACGGTCGCCCGGTCATCGTGAGGAGCATGACGGCGGCGGGGGTTCGGTCGTCGTGAAGGGCACGAGGGCGACGACGCCCGCTCACTGTGAGGGCTGCGACGGCGATGACGGCAGCGGTTCGGCCACTCGGGCCGGCGTGACGACCCGGTAGATCACCGCGCCCGCGACGTATCCGACGGCGATGAGCACCAGCACGAGCAGCGACTTGCCATCCGGCGGCAGCAGCGCCGCCGCCAGTGCCGCGGCCAGCACGTAGCTGCCGTTGAAGAGCATGTCGTAGATGGAGAAGGCCCGGCCGAGGTAGGCGTCCTGGAGATCCCGCTGGACGGCGGTGTCGGCGCAGATCTTGATGCTCTGCCCGGCGATGCCGAGGACGAAGCCCGTGGCCGCGAACCCCCACTGCTGGAACGCCGCACAGAACGCGAGCGTCAGCACCCCGGAGGTGATCAGCATGGCCGGGACCCATCGTTCGATGGTGAAGCGTTCCGTGGCCCACGGCGTGACCAGGATGGCCAGGAAGTAACCGACCCCCGAGGTGGCGACCACGACGGAGACCGCGTTCAGCGCGTCCTCGGCGTTCTCCGCGAAGTAGTAGCGCGACAGCAGCACGAGCATCGCCGTGCACATGCCGTACATGAACCGGTGGGTGGCCATCGCACCCATCGCCGCGGCGGCGGCCCGGTGCCGGACGAGGTGTCTCGCGCCGTCGGCCAGGCCGGCCAGCACGTGGCGTACGGCCTCGCGGGCCTGCGGCCGGTCGGGGTCGTCGGCGGGACCGAGCAGACGCCTTCCCATGGTCATGGCGATGAGCGCGCTGAGCCCGAAGACGAGGCCGGAGACGACGAGCAGCACGGCCGTACCCGGGTGGCCGGAGCCGAAGACCGCCCGGAGCAGGTATCCGGCGCCTATGCCCACGAAGGTGAGCACGGTGCCCGAGGTCGGGGTGACCGCGTTGGCCACCATCAGCCGGTCGGCGGGCACGACGTGCGGGAGTGAGGCCCCCAGCGCGGCGAGGAAGAAACGGTTCACCCCGAGGACGCCGAGCGCGGCGACGTAGAAGATGCCGTCGGGGGCGTTCGCCGCGACGAGTGCCGCCGCCACGAGCAGCAGCGCCCCGCGGACCATCGGCGCGATGACGAGGATCTGCCGCCGCGACCAGCGGTCGATGAACACCCCGACGAAGGGTCCCAGGATCGAGTACGGCAGCAGCAGCACGGCGAGCCCTGCGGCGATCTCCACCGCGCTCGTGCTCTTCTCCGGGCTGAAGAACGCGAATCCGGCCACGGCGAACTGGAAGATCCCGTCGGAGAACTGCGAGACCAGGCGGGTCGCGTACAGCCTCCGGAAGTCCCGACCTTCCAGGACCACACGTAGATCGGATGCAAATGACACGCGCTCAGCCTATGTGTGGGCGGCATGGGCGGGCATCGGGAACCTCCCTGATTGTGTTATTGGGCATTTACCACCTTTGCCTACGTATCACTTAGGGGGCGCGGTAAACCAACATGATCACGTACCCTCGTTCGAGTGACACCTGATGAACACGTTGTGCTCGTCGACACCGAGGGAAACGCGATCGGCACGGCGGCGAAGGCCACGGTGCACGGTCCCGACACTCCCCTCCATCTGGCCTTCTCCAGTTACGTGTTCGACGAGCAGGGGCGGGTCCTGCTCTCCCGCCGCGCACTGCACAAGACGACCTGGCCGGGGGTGTGGACCAACAGCTGCTGCGGCCACCCCCTGCCCGGCGAGCCGCTCCCCGAGGCGGTGACCCGCAGGCTCTCCCACGAGCTCGGCCTCGCGGCCGACCGGGTCGACCTCCTCCTGCCGCGCTTCTCCTACCGAGCGGTCATGGACAACGGCATCGTCGAGCGGGAGCTGTGCCCGGTCTACCGGGTGCTGGTGACCGCGGAGGCCGCGCCGAACCCCGACGAGGTCGACGACGTCCGCTGGATGCCGTGGAAGGAGTTCACCGACGGGGTGCTCGGCGACCGCCTGGCGATCTCCCCCTGGTGCCGCGAGCAGGTTCCCCAGCTGGTCGAGCTCGGCGCCGACCCGTTCGCCTGGGGGGCCGCGGACCCCGCCGACCTCCCGCCCGCCGCCCGCTGACGCGCCGGCCTCCCCCCGCCCCCCATCGAGACCTTCCGCCCCGGCGGTGTGAGTGCCTCTCACACCGGCGGTCGTTCAACGGCGAGAGCCCTCGGCCCACGTGGGCCGAGGGCTCTCGCCGTTCGATGCCGGAAGGCTCGGGAAGGTCAGCGCTCGACCTCGCCGCGGATGAACTTCTCCACGTACTCGCGCGCCTCGTCGTCGGAGTACTGCTCCGGCGGCGACTTCATGAAGTAGGAGGAGGCGGACAGGATCGGCCCGGCGATGCCCCGGTCAAGGGCGATCTTGGCGGCGCGCACCGCGTCGATGATGATGCCGGCGGAGTTGGGGGAGTCCCATACCTCCAGCTTGTACTCCAGGTTGAGGGGGGTGTCGCCGAAGGACCTGCCCTCCAGGCGCACGTACGCCCACTTGCGGTCGTCGAGCCACGGCACGTGGTCGGAAGGGCCGATGTGCACGTCGGCCTTCTGCATCTCGTGCGGGATCTGCGAGGTGACCGCCTGGGTCTTGGAGATCTTCTTGGACTGCAGGCGCTTGCGCTCCAGCATGTTCATGAAGTCCATGTTGCCGCCGAAGTTCAGCTGGTAGGTGCGGAGCAACTCGACGCCGCGGTCCTCGAACAGCTTCGCCATCACGCGGTGCGTGATGGTCGCACCGACCTGGGACTTGATGTCGTCGCCGACGATCGGGACGCCCGCGTCGACGAACTTCTGCGCCCACGCGGGGTCGGAGGCGATGAACACCGGCAGCGCGTTGACGAACGCGACCTTCGCGTCGAGGGCGCACTGCGCGTAGAAGCGGTCGGCCTCCTCCGAGCCCACCGGCAGGTAGGAGACAAGAACGTCCACCTTGCTGTCCTTGAGGACCTGCACGACGTCGACCGGAGCCTCGTCGGACTCCTCGACCATCTCCCGGTAGTACTCGCCAAGACCGTCGAAGGTGGGGCCACGCTGCACCGTGACGCCGAGCGGCGGCACGTCGCAGATCTTGATCGTGTTGTTCTCCGAGGCCACGATCGCCTCGGACAGGTCACGCCCGACCTTCTTGGCGTCCACGTCGAAAGCCGCGACGAACTCCACGTCGCCGATGTGATAGTCGCCGAACTTGACGTGCATCAGGCCCGGCACCCGCATACCGGGGTCGGCGTCCCGGTAGTAGTGCACGCCCTGAATGAGCGACGTGGCGCAGTTGCCTACACCGACAATGGCTACGCGCACCGAACCCATGGCACTCGCTCCCCTTTTGTTCTCTTAGTGGTCAGTTTTCTTCCGGGGTGGCGTGCCGCCCCGTCGTGCCCGTCCCTGGCGCGGGCGCCCTGGACGTCTCCTCTTGCGCGGGTCGCCGCTCCCCCTCCGGCGGCGATGCCTGCCGTTCGGTGGCGATCAGCTCATTCAACCAGCGCACTTCGCGTTCGACCGACTCCAGGCCGTGACGCTGAAGCTCAAGGGTGTAGCTGTCCAGCCGCTCGCGCGTACGGGCGAGTGCCGTGCGCACGCTGTCCAGGCGTTCCTCAAGTCGGCTGCGGCGACCCTCGAGAATGCGCAGGCGCACCTCGGCCTCGGTGTGCCTGAAGAAGGCGAAGTGCACGCCGAAGCTCTCGTCCTCCCAGGCGGAAGGGCCCGCCTGGGTGAGGAGCTCCTGCAGGCGTTCCTTGCCCTCCGCGGTCAGCTTGTAGACGATCTTCGAACGGCGGCCGGGGAGCACGATGGCGCTGTCGGCGGCCGTGGTGGCCGCGGCGGCGTCGCCGTCTTCGACGATCAGTCCGTCGGTGAGCAACTGGCGGAGGCACGGGTAGAGCGAGCCGTAGGAGAACGCCCGGAACATACCGAGCAGGGCGTTGAGCCGTTTGCGCAGCTCATAGCCGTGTAGAGGGGTCTCGTGCAACGACCCGAGCACGGCCAGCTCCAGCACGCCGCCACGTCCGCCGGCCACTGGAAACCACCACCTCTCGCGTCGATGTATCGAACCGATACATCGACAGGATACGTCCATTCAACATAAGGCTGCAATCAGCGACTTTCCCAAGAGGTTGGGAGCAAACGCCAAAAAGCCGTAGTCTGGCGCCTATGTGGTCACAGCAGACGGTGGTGGGAGATGGCCCCCACGTGGCGTGGACCGCTTTTCAATACCGGGAATCCCACGTCAATGTGGGAGAGGTCTGCCAAGGTTGTTGCCGGAACCACCTGACGATCTCGTTCGTCCCCGGGAGTGGAGATCCACCCGAATGGGCCGGCCACCAGTGAGCCAAGGCGACGAGATCTCCGGTGATCAGGAGGTAGTCTCGCCCGCCTGCACGCCGTCGTAGACCCCGATGACCGAACGAGGACGCGTGAGTTACAGCAACAGCAATGACCCGGAGTCGGACGGGCGCCGCCAGGGCGCCGACGAGTCGTCTCGCCAGGGGCGGCGCCGTCGCTCAAGCCCAGGAGCCGCTTCCCGTGCAGTCCCCTCTCCGCAAAACGTTCAAACCGGTGCGGGTCGGGATTCTCCTCGACAGGCACCGCAGGCGGGAGCCGACCCCCGGACCGCGATGATGCCCCAGCACGGCGGCATGCCCTACTCCGGCGGCGCATCCCAGCAGCCCGGCGGACCACCCCGGCGCGACGCGGGCGCTCCCGGTGGCATGCCCCCGCGCGGCCCCGCCGGTCCCGGCGCTCCCGGCGGGACGCCTCAGCCGGGTCCCGGGGATGTACGTCGCCGTGACACCGACCCGACAGGCCGCCGCGCCGAGGCCGCCTTCGAGGACACCCAGGCGATGCTCGCCGCCCAGTCGGGCGGCGGGCGTTCTGCGGGTTCGAGGCCGGGCGAGGGCGGCCGCAGGCGCCGAGGACGCGGTGCGAGCGCTCTCGCCGCGGAGGGTCCCGGAGGCCCGGAAGGACCCGAGGGCCCCGGCAGAGACGGTTTCGACGGCGACGGTTTCGACGGCGACGACGAACCCCCCAAGAGGTGGACGCGCTTCCTGCCCAACTGGAAGATCGTGATGGCCAGCTTCGTGGTCCTCACCGCGGGCGTCTTCGGCATGATCGCGGTCGCCTACGCCAACACGCCTGTCCCCTCGTCCCGGCAGGCCAGCGTCGACGACCGGGGCAGCGTCATCTACTACGGCGACGGCAAGACCGTGATGGCCCGCTACGGCACCAAGCGGACCCCGGTGAAGCTCAAGCAGATCCCCGTCCACGTCCAGGACGCGGTGATCGCCCTGGAGAACAAGACCTTCCGTACCGACAGCGGCATCGACGTCGCGGGCATGGCCCGTTCGGTTTGGAGCACCGTGAGCGGCGCCCAGCTCCAGGGCGCCTCGACCATCACCCAGCAGATGGCCCGCGGTTACTACGAAGGCCTCAGCCAGGAGGTCTCGATCCAGCGCAAGATCAAGGAGATCTTCGTCGCGGTCAAGATCAGTAAGACCCTGGAGAAGGACGAGATCCTTGAGGAGTACTTCAACCTCGTCTACTTCGGGCGCGGCGCGTACGGCATCCAGGCCGCGGCGAAGGCGTTCTTCGGTAAGAACGTCGGCGATCTGACCGTGCCCGAGGGCGCCTACCTCGCCGGCCGGATCCAGAACCCGAACGCCTTCGACATCCAGGAGACGGAGAAGAAGAACTACGCCGCGACCAAGGAGCGCTTCCAAGCGGCACTGAAGAACATGGCGGACATGAACCCCGCCGAGTACGGCAAGTACGCGAACAGCTCCTTCGAGGACCTGAAGTTCGAGGACGTCAAGGTCACGGAGACCTTCAAGGGGCTCAAGGGCTACATGCTCAACATCGTCTTCAGGGAGCTCGCCGGGCGGGGCATCACACAGGACGACCTGAAGACCGGCGGTTTCAAGGTCTACACCACGTTCAACAAGAACATGATGAAGGCCGCCAGGGACGCGGTGAAGGCCAGGACCGCCGGCCTGGATCCGACCATCCACGCCAGGCTGGCCTCGGTGAACCCGAAGAACGGCCGGGTGCTCGCCTTCTACAGCGGCGACGACTTCGTCAACGACTTCAACAACCGCGCGTTCGACTCCACCAAGCAGGCGGCCTCCGCGTTCAAGCCCTACGTGCTCGCGGCCTGGCTGGAGAGCGGCAAGTCGCTCGACAGTTACGTCGAGGGCATGGCGACGATCAAGATGCCGAACACCACCCCGATCAGCAACTCGGGGAATCAGCCGTTCGGGCCGATCAACATGGTCAAGGCCATGGCCAGCTCGGTCAACACCGTCTTCGCCCAGATGGGCAAGGAGGTCACGCTCGAAGAGGTGGCGAGGATCGCGAGGGAGGCGGGGGTCGGCGAGACGGCGAAGCAGAACCCCGCCTACAAGGGCAAGAACGCGGTCGACTGGGCGGTCGAGAACCAGAACTACCTGACCACCATCGGTGTGGCCTCGGTGACCGCGGTCGAACAGGCCGCCGGTTATTCGATCTTCGCCAACGAGGGCAAGCACGTCGACTGGCACACCGTCGTCAAGGTGACCAAGCACGACGGCACCGTCGTGCTCAAGGAACTGGCCGACGCGAAGCAGGTCATCACCCCCGAGTCCGCGGCCGACGCGACCGTCGCGCTCCAGGCGGTCGTCAAGAGCGGTACCGGTGGTGCGGCCAACATCGGCACCCGGCCGGTGGCCGGCAAGACCGGCACGAACAACGCCTACAAGGACGCCTGGTTCGTCGGCTTCACCCCGCAGCTCGTCACCGCGGTCGGAATGTCCAAGGACGTGCCCTACAACAAGGCGGGGACGCGCAAGCTCAAGGTCGACAAGTACGGCCTGCCGAGCAGGAAGATCAAGGACGAGAACATCGTCTGGAAGGAGGAGCCCATGCCCTCCTTCATCGGCGGTGGCGGCACCCCGACCCAGATCTGGCACGACTTCATGCAGACCGTGACCGCGAAGGACGAGGTCCTGCAGTTCCCGCCGAGGGCCAACACCGGATCGCCGAACAACCTGGCCACGCCCAAGCCGACGCCCTCGCCGACGCCGACGACGGAGGACACCAACCCCTTCCCTGACGAGAACGGCGACGACGGCTGGTCGAACGACCCCCCCGACGACGGTGGCGATTTCGGCGGCAACGAGTGCCTTCCCGGGGACCCCTCATGTGACGTCGGCGATGACGGCGGTTGGGGCGGCGACGGGCCGCCGAACGGCGTGATCGAGCAGAACGGTGCGCCAGGCGTGGTCGGCGCACCGGGAACACCTGCCGGGGCCCTCGTGCCGACACCCACAGCGAGCGGACGACGTCCCTGATGAAGAACCTTCTGCCGCAGCGGGAGTCGCTGTCCGAGTTAGGCAACCGGGCCATTCCGTACACGCCGCTCGCCCTGTTCGCGGGGCTGGGGGCGGTTCTGGCCTGGTTCTGGAAGTGGCCGTGCCGCGTCGACGGGGCATGGAACGACGGGACCCTGCAGTTCACGAACTTCTGTTACACCGACATCTATCCCCTGTGGTGGAACGAGAAGCTCAACGAGGGCATGGTCCCCTACTTCGACTATCCGGTCGAATACCCCGTCGGCATCGGCGGGATCATGGAGTTCTTCCGCCGGATCGTCACCCCCATGAGCGATCCGGGGACGGCGTTCTACGACCTCACCGTCATCCTCATGGCGCTCTGCCTGGTCGTCGGCGTTCTGCTGATGGCCGCGCTGGCCGGTCCCGCCAGGCGCTGGGACGCGCTCTGGTACGCCCTCGCCCCCGCGCTGATCCTCACCGCGTACATCAACTGGGACCTGGCGGCCAATGCCCTCGCGCTGGGCGCGCTGCTGGCCTGGTCGAAGCGGAAACAGTGGCTCGCGGGCATCCTGCTGGGCCTCGCGATCGCCACCAAGTTCTATCCGCTGATGTTCCTCGGCCCGCTGTTCCTGCTCGCGCTGCGAACCGGCAAATGGGTGCCGTTCCTCAAGACGATCGGCGGTGCCGCGGGCGCCTGGCTCGTCGTCAACGTGCCGATCATGATCTTCGCCTTCGACGGGTGGAAGAGGTTCTACGTCTTCAGCCAGGAGCGACCGGCCGACTGGGGCTCCATCTGGTACTTCTTCAACCAGAAGCAGTGGCCGATCCTGGGTGACGCCGAACTCCTCGACAAGCTGGGCGTCGTCTCGCTCGCCGCGTTCTGCCTCGCGATCGCCGTGATCACGCTGACGGCGAAGACCCGTCCCCGCCTGATGCAGCTTTGCTTCCTCACCCTGGCGGCGTTCATGCTGACCAACAAGGTGTGGTCGCCGCAGTACGTGCTCTGGTTGATCCCCTTCGCGGTGCTCGCCAGGCCGGGCTGGAGGCCGATCGCGCTCTGGCAGCTCGCCGAGTGCTGGTACTTCTTCGCGATCTGGCTGTACCTGGTCGGCATCCAGCCGGGCAACGAGGCCCTGGGCATCGCGGGCGACACCTACTTCACCGCCGTGTGGGGCCGCGCGATCACCATCCTGATCATGATGGCGTTCGTCGTGCGGGACATCTTCGTCCCCGACAAGGACGTGATCCGCCAGGACGGGGCCGACGACCAGGCGGGCGGCGTCTTCGACGAGGCACCCGACCGTTTCCGGCTCGCGCTCTCCAGCGTCGGGGCCGTTCGGTGAGCTGAGCTCCCCCGGGGTGACGCGGGACGGGGTGGGTTTGTTCGGCGGGGCGCAGGTGTCCTGCGCTCCGCCGGGGTGACAGGGGGACAGGCCGAGGCGTCCGCGTCCGGGGCTCGGCCGGGGTGACAGGGGGCCGGATGGGTCTGTTCGGTGAGCGTTCACATCTGGCGGTTCGCCTAGATGATCCGGGACAATTCGACCTTGTGACTACTCCCCCCGCTCCTCCGCGAGACGCGCCCCCCGCGCCTTCCGCTCCTGAGCGCGTTGTCGCGACGGAAGGACTGCTGCTCTGGCTGGCCTCCAGGTTGGGAATCGTCGTCCTGGTCGTCATCGGCTCTCAGGCGCTCATGGAGGGGGACGCCATACCGGCGCCCTTCCTGGAGCGCTGGCGCAACTGGGACGCCAATCTGCTCATCACCATCGCCGAACACGGGTACGGCGGGCCTCCGGGCAGCGAGCCCGACAGGGGGTTGCCCGCCTTCTTCCCCGGAATGCCGCTGATGCTCCGCGCGGTGCATCTCGTGATCGACGACTGGACCCTCGCCGGGCTGCTCATCTCCCTGGTGGCCGGCGCCGTCGCGATGACGGCGCTCGCCAGGCTGGCCGAGTTCGAGGGGCCGCGGGGAGCGGGCCGGTACGCGGTGCTCGCGCTGCTGCTCTGGCCGATGGCGGTGTTCCTGTTCGCGGGCTACAGCGAGGCGCTCTTCCTCGCCTTCGCCATTCCCGCCTGGCTCGCGGCGCGTCAGGGCCGCTGGCCGCTCGCCGCGGCCCTGGCGGCGGGCGCCTCCTGCGTGCGCATCACCGGCCTGTTCCTCGCCATCGCGCTGATCGTGGAGTTCCTCGTCCGCAGGCATCCCCTACGGCAGGTGGGGTGGCTGCTCCTCCCGTTCGTGCCGCTCGGCCTCTACTCCGCCTACCAGTACTCCCGTACGGGTGACTGGCTGGCCTGGAAGACCGCGCAGGAGGCCGGTTGGGGACGTTACATGGTGTGGCCCTGGGAGTCTTGGACCACGACCTGGGGCGCGGCGATGGGCGAAGGGCGGATGGCCTGGGCGTTCCGGCTGGAGGTCGCGGGGGCGATCGTCGGGGTCGCGCTCGTGCTTGTCCTGCTCTACCTGCGGAGGTGGAGCGAGTTCGTCTATGTGGGGCTCCAGGTGGGTGCCCTGGTGTGTTCCGCCTACTACCTGTCGGTACCGCGCTCGGCGCTGCTGTGGTGGCCGCTCTTCGTCCTGATCGGCAGGGCGAGCAGCGGTCCTGAACCGTGGCGACGATGGATCATCGTCGTCTACGCCCTGGTGCTGGGACCGTTGATGGCGCTCAACGCGTTGATCTTCGCCGACGGTGCCTGGGTGGGCTGAGCCGTAAGGGGGATCCCTGTACCCAGTCCTTGGAAAAAGTAATCCCATGAAGTTATCCACAGGCTGTGGATCAACTTGCGCTCACCGGCGAGACGTTCTCCGCGACGCCGCCGTCCGGCGGCACCGCCACCTCGTCCCGGCCCCGGAACCTCGCCTCAGAGCTTCGTCCGGAGGAAGGCGATGTCCTCGGCCTGGCCGTCGAAGGGGGTCTCCACCACGATCGGCGCGTTCGCGCTCCGGCACACGCCCAGGATGAGCTCGGGGTCGATCTGGCCCGCGCCGAGGCTCGCGTGCCGGTCGGCGCCGGAGTCGAAGGCGTCGCGCGAGTCGTTGCAGTGGATCAGGTCGATCCTGCCGGTGATCGCCATGACCCGCTCGACCACGTCCGCCAGGTCCTCACCACCCGCGTGCGCGTGGCAGGTGTCGAGGCAGAAGCCCACGTCGAAGCCGTCGAGCGCGTCCCACAGCCGGGCGATGCGCTCGAGCTTGCGCGCCATCGCGTTGCCGCCGCCCGCGGTGTTCTCGATGAGAACGGGGACCTCGTGCTCCTCAAGGCGTTCGAACACCTTGCGCCAGTTGTCGAAGCCCTTCTGCGGGTCGTCTCCGGCGCCGACGTGCCCGCCGTGGACGATCAGACCCCGGGCGCCCAGCTCGGCCGCCGCCGCGAGGTGCGAGCTCAGCAGCTTGCGGCTGGGGATGCGCACCCGGTTGTTGACGGTCGCGACGTTGATCACGTAGGGGGCGTGGACGTAGACCTCCACGTCCGAGTCCTTGATCTCCCGGGTCTTCTCGCCGATGACCGGGGCCTTCCACCCCTTCGGGTCACCGAGGAAGAACTGCACGACCTGGGCATCGCGTGCCCTGGCGTGGGCCAGCGGGTCGTCCTGGTCGACGTGAGCTCCGATAAGCGGCATGTATCCGAGAGTAGCCGTTTCAACGCCGAGGGCAGGGGCAGTCGCAGGTCGCGCCCCACCGCCCGCCCCCACGGGCCAACCCCAAGGAGTTCCAAGTGGCTGCTCGCTATCGCAGAGGGATCAGTCTCATCGGTCTCATCTACATCCTGATCGGCATCTATGTCGCCTGGCTGTACGACTACATCACCCCCGCGCTCCTGAAGGACATCGCCGAGGCACTGCTCGCCGTCTTCCTGTGGTTCCTCATCCTGCTGGGCGTGGATCTGCGCCTCGGCTGACCCCGCGTGCCGTACGCGCCCCCGATCGCATCGGATCGGACACAACCGCCGATCTGCGGCGAGGCGGCACGCGCGGAGAACGGGGCCGGTCGTTCCCCGCTCCCGTGCGAGATCTTTCAGGGCCGCTCGCGGCCCGGTCCTCGTCGGTGTGGCCCTCGTCAGGTTCGGGACCCTACGGGAAAAACCCCCCGTTGCGGATGCCGAAGGCCACACCGACGAACGAGGCCACGATGCCTACGATGTTCAGCGCGCGCTCCGGTGTCGTGGCGGAGACGTACTGGGAGTAGAGACCTCCGCAGAAGCCGAGCACCCCGAGCCACGACGCGACGGGGTGCGCGGCGGGGATGAGCCCGGCCGCGAAGGCGACAAGTCCGCAGAGGATCGTGCAGACGCTCAGCACGTTCTCCAGGGGATGACGTCGCCCGTCGCTGTTCAGCCTGAACCGGAAACGCCCACTCGGGCTCTGTCCGGACACATGAGGCACCTTCATCGCCCCCTTTCCCATGAGGGCGTGTCCTCACGAGGACGAACCCGTTTCTTCTGTGGGGACGTGCCCGGCGAGGCGACGGCCCAACCCTTGACGGGCTGGTAGGCTGGCACGGCTACGTCGAATGGGTGTGTCATGGCCCACCCTCCACCCCGAGCGCCGAAATGGGAGTTCCGGGGTGAAGCACGTCAGCGTCCTCCTGTCACGGCACGGTGTCGTGACCGCAAGAGTCCAGAGGAGGTTGGAAGTCAGCATGCGCCGTTACGAAGTGATGGTCATTCTTGACCCCTCGCTCGATGAGCGTACGGTCGCCCCTTCCCTCGACCAGTTCCTCACGGTCGTCCGCAACGACGGCGGCACCGTGGAGAAGGTCGACGTGTGGGGTCGCCGCAAGCTGTCCTACGACATCGCGAAGAAGCCCGAGGGCATCTACGCCGTCATCGACCTGAGCGCCGAGCCCGCCACGGTCAAGGAGCTCGACCGGCAGATGAACCTCAACGAGGGAATCCTGCGCACCAAGGTCCTGCGCCCGGACGTGCACTAAATCTCCGGCATTTTGTCGGACGGCAGCCGTACTCTGAGCCGATAACCAGCGAAGGCCGCAGGAAGGGCAGCGCTAGCCATGGCAGCAGGCGACACCACGATCACCATCGTCGGCAACCTCGTCGACGATCCGGAGCTGCGCTTCACCCCCACGGGGCAAGCGGTGGCCCGGTTTCGCATCGCGTCCACTCCGAGGTTCCTCGACAAGACGACCAACGAGTGGAAAGACGGCGAAGGCCTGTTCCTGACCTGCAACGTGTGGCGGCAGGCGGCGGAGAACGCCGCCGAGAGCCTCCAGCGCGGCATGCGGGTCATCGTTCAGGGACGGCTCCGCCAGAGGTCTTACGAGACCAAGGAAGGCGAGAAGCGCACCGTCTACGAGGTCGAGGTCGACGAGGTCGGCCCCTCCCTGAGAAACGCGACCGCCAAGGTCAACAAGACCGCCCGTCAGGGCGGTGGCGGTGGCTTCGGCGGCGGTCCCGCCAACGACCCGTGGGCCTCCGCGGCGCCGGCCGCACCGCAAGGTGGCGGCTTCTCCGGCGGCGGCGGCAACAACTACGGTGGCGGCGGTCAGCAGCAGCAGGGTGGCGGCGGCTTCGGCGGCGGCGACTTCAGCGACGAACCGCCTTTCTAGGGACGTTCTTTCGGGACGGTCACGACCGCGCCCGGCGTCCCAGTCCATATCCGCAGCGACCATTCCCGCCTGACGGCGGGGCTCTGAAAGGAGCACCACGATGGCCAAGCCGGCACTGCGCAAGCCCAAGAAGAAGGTTTGCCTGTTCTGCCACGACAAGATCTCCTACGTCGACTACAAGGACACGGGGCTGCTTCGGAAGTTCATCTCCGACCGCGGCAAGATCCGTGCCCGCCGGGTGACGGGTAACTGCACCCAGCACCAGCGTGACGTGGCGACCGCTATCAAGAACGCTCGTGAGATGGCGCTCCTGCCGTACATGAGCACCGCGCGCTAAGGAGGTCCGGACAGATGAAGCTCATTCTCACCAGTGAGGTCACCGGCCTCGGCGCCCCCGGCGACATCGTCGAGGTCAAGAGCGGTTACGGCCGCAACTACCTGCTTCCCCGCGGCTTCGCGATCCTCTGGACGCGCGGCGGCGAGAAGCAGATCTCCTCGATCAAGAAGGCCCGCGACGCTCGCGAGATTCGCGACCTTGGCACCGCCAAGGAGGTCGCCGGTCAGCTGCAGGCCCTGAAGGTGGTCCTGAAGACGAAGGCCGGCGAGTCCGGCCGCCTCTTCGGCTCCATCACCACGGGTGACGTCGCCGAGGCCGTGAAGGCCGCCGGTGGCCCCCTGCTCGACCGCCGTCGCATCGAGATCGCCTCCGCGATCAAGAGCCTCGGCTCCCACCGGGTCAGCGTCAAGCTGCACCCGGAGGTCTCCGCGTCCCTCGATGTCGAGGTCGTCGCGGCCTGACAGGCCCCGTGAGACAAGGGCTCCTCTCCGTTCGCGGGGAGGGGCCCTTGTCCTTTCCCGGCCCTCATACGGATCCGGGGAGTGCTCTTTCCCGTCCTCCGGGGGAGCCTGGGTGATCGATGAAAGTCCCCTTTCCCGCCGGGAAAAGTTCATATGGTGGTACCCCGTTACCCCAGGTCACTGCGAATACATACAATTCGGAAATCGTTGCTTCGCCCTGGAGGTTTTGTCATGGTCCGTCCCTCGACGCTGTTCGCGCTCGGTGCCCTCGCGGCAACCGCGGTGGCCTGTGCGCCGGCTTCGGAAACGGCGACTCCGGCGAGCCCCACGTCCTCGAGCGCCTCCGGCGACGCCTCCACGGCCCCCAGTGCCTGCGCCAAGGACAGCCCCGCGCTGAAGACGCCCGGCAAGCTGACCATCGGCACCGACAAGCCCGCCTACGACCCGTGGTTCAGCGACGACGACCCCACCAACGGCAAGGGCTTCGAGAGTGCGGTCGCCTACGCCGTCGCGGACCAGCTGGGCTTCGCCAAGGATGACGTCACCTGGGCCACGGTGAAGTTCGACTCCGCGTTCGCGCCGGGCGCCAAGCAGTTCGACTTCGACGTGAACCAGGTCTCGGTGACCCCCGACCGGGCGAAGGTCGTCGACTTCAGCAAGGGCTACTACACGGTGAAGCAGGCCGTGGTCGCGCTGGACGGCTCCAAGATCGCCTCTACCACGGACCTCGCGGGCCTGAAGGACGCCAAGATCGGTGTGCAGATCGGCACCACCTCGCTGCAGGCGGTGAAGGACGTGATCAAGCCCTCGTCCGAGCCCAACGTCTACAACGAGCAGATCGACGCCGTCAACGCGCTCAAGAACAAGCAGGTCGACGCCGTGGTGGTGGACCTGCCCACCGCCTTCTACGTGACCGCCGCACAGGTCGAGAACTCCAAGATCGTCGGTCAGTTCGGCGCGGCCTCCGGTGAGCCCGAGGTCTTCGGCGCGGTCTTCGAGAAGGGCAGCCCGCTGGTGAGCTGCGTGAACGAGGCCATCGACAAGCTGACCGCCTCCGGTGAGCTGGCGAAGATCGAGACCGAGTGGCTCGGCTCCGCCGCGGGCGCACCGGAGCTGAAGTGACCCTGGAGCATTCTCCGACGTCGCCCAAAGCCGGACCTGGAGCCGGACTCGGACCTGGAGCCGGACTCGGACCTGGAGCCGGACTCGGAGCCGACGCGGACGCCCGGGTCTCGCCGCGGGCGCGGAGCGCGTACGGTCCGCGCCACGGCGGCGCTCGATGAAGAACGACGAGCGCCTGCGGGTTCCCGTCGACTGGGAGAAGAGCGAACGACAGCTTGAGCGCGAGCGGCTCCGCAGGAGGTCGTCGATCCGTTCGGGCTCCGTCGCGACGGTCTCGACGATCCTCGTGATCGTCCTGCTGCTCTGGCTCTTCACGACCTCCCCCGGCTGGCCCAGGGTGCGGGAGACGTTCTTCGACCTCGACCAGTTCACCGGGGCGCTGCCGGACGTGCTGAGCGGGTTCCTGCTCAACGTCAAGATCTTTCTGATCGCCGAGCCACTGATCCTCATCGTGGGACTGCTCGTCGCGCTCGCCCGCAACCTCACGGCGCCGGTGTTCTTTCCGCTGCGTGCCCTGGCGGTGATCTACACCGACGTCTTCCGCGGCGTGCCCACGATCCTCATCATCTACCTCGTCGGCTTCGGCCTGCCCGCGCTCGGCCTGCAGGGGACACCGACGGACCTCGCGACGCTGGGCATCATCGCGCTCACCCTCTCCTACGGCGCGTACGTGGCGGAGGTCTTCCGGGCGGGCATCGAGTCGGTGCACCCCAGCCAGCGGGCCGCCGCCCGGTCCCTCGGACTGAGCCACGGCCAGACCATGCGCCACGTGGTGGTGCCGCAGGCCGCGCGCAGGGTGGTGCCGCCGCTGCTCAACGACTTCGTCTCACTGCAGAAGGACACCGCGCTCGTCGCGACGATCGGCCCCCTGGAGGCGCTGCGGCAGGCGCAGATCCACGTCGCCAGCACCTTCAACTACACGCCGTACCTGGCGGCGGCGCTGTTGTTCATCCTGCTCACCATCCCGATGGCCCGCTTCACCGACTATCTGGCGGCTCGCTCGCAGAGACGGCGGGGCCAGTGAGCGTGCGTACCCCGGCGTACGGCGGCGTCCCACCGCCCGGCGAGACGGCGGCGGCACAGGAGGAGAGTGCATGAGCCTGCTCACCATCGAGGGTCTGTGGAAGAACTACCACGGCCACAACGTGCTGCGCGGGATCGACCTGGAGGTCGAGTCGCACGAGGTGGTCTGCCTGATCGGTGCCTCGGGCTCGGGCAAGTCCACCCTGCTGCGCTGCGTCAACCTGCTGGAGACCGCCGACGACGGCACGATCACCCTGGACGGTGAGGAGATCACCGACGCCAAGGTCGACCCCGACGACGTGCGCAAACGCATCGGTATCGTCTTCCAGGCGTTCAACCTGTTCCCGCACATGAGCGTGTTGGACAACATCACGCTGGCCCCGCGCAAGGTCCACAAGATGAGCGGGAAAGAGGCCGAGGCACAGGCCCGCGACCTGCTGGCCAGGTTCGGCCTGGGGGACAAGGCGGACGCCTACCCCGACCAGCTCTCCGGCGGCCAGCAGCAGCGTGCCGCCATCATCAGGGCCCTGGCCACGCGGCCCCGCCTGATGCTGCTGGACGAGGTCACCTCCGCCCTGGACCCCGCGCTGGTCAAGGAGGTGCTCGGGATCATCAGGGAGCTCAAGGAGGGGGGTATGACCATGGTCCTGACCACCCACGAGATGGGTTTCTGCCGGGAGATCGCCGACACCGTCTGCTTCCTCGACGGCGGCGTGCTCCTGGAGCGCGGCACCCCCGAGCAGATCTTCACCGATCCTCGGGAGCCCCGCACCAGGGAGTTCGTACAGAACGTGATCGACGCCCGGCGTCTCTGATCCCCTCTCGCCCACGCGTCCCCGAAGCCGCGCGGGTCATGAGGCCCACGGACGTCTCAGTGGTCCGGCAGGCCTCATGGCCTGCGCGGTGGACGGTCCTCTCAGCGCCGGTGCCTGCCGCGAGGTCCGGCCGTGGGCCCGGGGCCGCCAGGTCGACCGGGAGGGCTCTGTGAAGGGTCGTACCGCCCCGGAGCGGGACCGGCGGGAGCCTCGGGGACGGGGCGCGCCATCGTGGCGAGCACGCTGTTGCGTCTCCCGTACACCAGGTAGACGAGCACACCGAAGGCCATCCAGATGATGAAGTACAGCCAGGTGATGAGCTGGAGGTTCACCATGAGCCACAGGCAGGCGAGGATCGTGGCGATCGGCAGGCCGGGAGAGAGCGGGGTGCGAAAGCCTCTCGGCAGATCCGGCATCGTCTGCCGCATCCGGATCACCCCGCCGGCCACGACGATGAACACGAACAGGGCACCGATCACGACCAGTGGTTCGAGCGTCAGCACGTCCACGAACTCGGCCAGCAGGATCGCGACGAAGCCGATGACCAGGGTGACCCTCGTCGGGCTGTGATAGCTGCGGTTGATCCTGGAGAGCGGGCGGGGAATGAGCCCGTCGCGCGCCATGGAGAACATCACCCGGGTCAGGCCGACGAGCAGCACCAGGATGACGGTGGTGAGGCCGAGCACCGCCCCGATGTTGATGACGTGCACCATGAAACCCACGCCCGCGTCGCGGAAGGCGCTGGCGAGCGGCGCATCCGTGTCGATCTCGTCGTACGGGATCATCCCGACCATGACCACCGCGACCGCGATGTAGATGACCGTGGTGATCACCAGCCCGCGGATGATCCCCTTCGGGATCGAGCGCGGGGCGTCCTCGGCCTCCTCGGCGGCGGTGGCCACGACGTCGAAACCGATGTACGCGAAGGTGATGGCCGCCGAGGCGGCGAAGATGCCGAACCAGCCGAACGCGCCCGTCTGGCCGAAGAGGAGGCCGAGCAACGGGGAGTGCAGGGCGTCCTCGGCCTTGCCCGCGGGCGTCGCCGGCACCGGGATGGCCGCGAGGTTGCGCTGGTCGAAGTGGAGGGCGCCGATCACGATGACCGCGCCGATGGCGAGCAGCTTGGCGGTCACGATGATCCACAGGGTGCGCAGTCCGACACGGGCGCCCAGGGCCACCACGGCGGTGAGGATCACCAGAATGAACAGTGTGAACAGGTCGAAACCCATGCTCTGGCCGACCATGCCCGCGACCGCCCCGGGAAGGTTCACACCGAGGTCGGTGAGCATCTGGGCGGCGTAGAGCGACCAGGCGCGGGCCACCGCCGCCGCGGCGAGGAGGAGCTCCAGGATCAGCGCCCAGCCCACGACCCAGGCCCAGACCTCGCCGAAGATGACGTAGGCGAAGGTGTAGGCGCTTCCCGCGGTCGGCATCGCGGAGGCCAGCTCGGCGAAGCAGAAGGCCACGAGCAGGCTGGTGATTCCAGCGATCATGAAGGAGAGGAACACGCCCGGCCCTGCCATGCTCGCCGCCTGGCGGCCGGCGAGGCCGAAGATTCCCGCGCCGATCATGACACCGATGCCGAGGACGATGAGGTCCGCCCCGCGATAGGCCGTGGGGAGGCCGTGGCGCGCACCGGTCCACCGGTCGGTGGCATGGCCGGGCGGCATGCGGCGAACGATCGAGGGGGAAGGGCCTTTGGGCACGACGTGACCAATCGTGGTGGGCTGTTAACCCTATATCGAGGGACTTGTCTCACAGTGCCGTAGGAGAGTTCCGCAGGACAAGGGCTATCCCATCACGTGGTGGACACCACAGTGTCACGCAAGGATTACCTGCCTTCCGGATACGGTGCGTTACTTTTTGACCACGCGTGGACGCTCGGCCGTCTCAGCCGCCGACCACCAACCACGCCGTGCCGTACGCCCGCGTCGACAAGGTCACCAGCCGGGCCGCCATCCACAGCCCGAGCGCCAGCCAGAGCGCGACCAGACCGCCGCCCTTGAGATCCACCAGGAACGCGGCGGGCAGATAGGCGAGCGTCGTCCACACTCCCGCCCAGGCGAGGTAACGCCGGTCTCCGGCACCGATCAGCACGCCGTCCAGCACGAACACCACCCCGGCGACGGGCTGCAGGGCGGCCACCACCCAGAGCAGGCCGAGCAACTCGGCGGAGACGACGGGGCCCGCGTCGAACAGCGAGGGCACGAACGGCCTGGCCACCACCACGAGGAGGCCGAGCAGCACGCCCGAGCCGACTCCCCAGGCCACCATCCTCCGGGTCGCGCCGCGGACTCCCGCCACGTCACCGGCGCCCAGCGCGCGGCCGGTGATCGCCTGCCCGGCGATGGCGATCGCGTCCAGGGCGAACGCCATCAGGGTCCAGATCCTGATGGCGACGGTGTGTGCCTCGATCTGCTGCTCCCCCATGCGGGTGGCGACGGCGGTCGCGACGGCCAGCACCACCTGAAGGCACGCCGTACGGATGATCAGGGCGACCCCTGCCGAGCCCGCCGCCCGTACGCCCGCCAGGTCGGGGCGGAACGGCGCTCGGTACCGGACGAGGATGAGGAGGAGGTAGACGGCGGCGGCGAGCGACTGGGCCAGCACCGTGCCCCAGGCCGAGCCCGCGATCCCCCAGCCCAGTCCCAGGACGAAGACGATGTTGAGCACCGCGTTCAGCCCGAAGGCTCCCACCGACACCAGCAGGGGGGTCGTGGTGTCCTGCATGCCGCGCAACACGCCCGTGCCCGCGAGCACCAGCAGCATGGCGGGGACGCCCAGCAGGCTGATCCGCAGGTAGGTCACCGCCTGCCGGGCGAGCTCGCCCTCGGCGCCGATCAGGTGAACCAGCGAGGGCGCGAGGGGCCAGACGACCACGATGATCGCCAATCCCACCCCCGCGGCCAGCCAGAGACCGTCCACCCCCTGCCGCAGCGCCCGGCCGGTCTCGCCTGCGCCGATCTGCCTGGCCACCGCCGCGGTCGTGCCGTACGCGAGGAACACGCACAGTCCCACCAGGAAGGTCAGCACCGTGCTCGCCACTCCCAGGGCGCCGAGCGCGGGGGCGGGCAGACGGCCGACGACGACGCTGTCGGTCAGCAGGAAGAGCGGTTCGGCGACCAGGGCGCCGAACGCGGGCAGCGCGAGCCGCAGGATCTGCCTGTCGTGGTCGCGCCCGGAGCCGCCTGACCGATCGGCCCGACTGGATTGACCGATCTGACCAGTTTGGTCGGATGAGCCGGAGTCGAAGCCGGGCCGACCGGACCGGTCGGTCCGACCGGATCGAGGAGTAAGAGGCACTTATCCATTGTGTCTCTTACCTCCCGGCGGATCTCCGGCGGGATGAACCTCTCAGGACATGCCATCTGGGGCGACTTTCAGCGTGTCGCCCCAACTTTCTTTTCTCCACAGGCAGTGGATGAAGTTTTCCCTGGTCAGAGCGTTATCCACAGCTGTGGACAAGAGTTATCCACAGAACTGTCCCCAGGGTGCCCACACCTCTGGGGAAGAAGTGCACAGCTTATCCACACCTCTGTCGACAGGTCGCGTTGCCAGCCGGGCGTGGAGCCGCGAAACTGTCACACCGGTCCGCTACAAATAGAGATAACGTAACTGTGTTCGAAAGAGGGGGTGTGTGGTGAGCGTCGCGGAGCCGCCGGTCTTCGAGCCGAGATTCGAGCGCACCCCACCGAACAACATCGAGGCCGAGCAGTCGGTCCTGGGCGGCATGCTGCTGTCCAAGGACGCCATCGCCGACGTGGTCGAGATCCTGCGGTCCGACGACTTCTACCGCCCGGCCCACCAGATCATCTACGACATCATCACCGACCTCTACGGCCGCGGCGACCCCGCCGACGCCATCACGATCCTCGACGAGCTGCAGAAGCGGGGCGAGGTCGCCAGGATCGGCGGCGGCGCCTACCTCCACACGCTGACCGCCATCGTCCCGACCGCGGCCAACGCCGGTTACTACGCGAGGATCGTCCGCGAGCAGGCCATCCTCCGCCGCCTGATCGAGGCCGGCACCCGCATCGTCTCCTACGGCTACGGCGGTCAGGACGAGGAGGTCGACGACCTCGTCGACCGCGCCCAGGCGGAGATCTACAAGGTCACCGAGCGCCGCACCTCCGAGGACTACGTCCCCCTGGCGGACATCATGCCGGGCGCCCTCGACGAGCTGGAGGCCATCGGCGGCCGGAGCGGCCAGATGGTCGGGGTCCCCACCGGTTTCCAGGACCTCGACTCCCTCACCAACGGCCTGCACCCGGGCCAGATGATCGTTGTGGCGGCCCGCCCCGCCATCGGCAAGGCGCTCGCTCTCGACACGCCGCTGCCCACTCCCGGCGGCTGGACGACCATGGGGGAGGTCGAGCCGGGTGACCACCTGATCGGTGCGGACGGCAGACCGACACGGGTGGTCGCGGCGACCGAGGTGATGCACGGACGGCCTTGTTACGAGGTGGAGTTCAGTGACGGCACCGTGATCGTCGCGGACGCCCGGCACCAGTGGCGGACGACCACGCGTGCGCGTCGTCGCCAGGAGTCGGAGAGCAGGCGACCCCTCTACCGGCCCGCCGGATCCATCGAGCACGTCAGGAGCACCTACGAGACGTCGACGGCGGAGCCGATGAACGCCTCCGCGACCGCTGCCCACGAGGACGTCGTGACGACCGAGGAGATCGCCCGCACATTGCGCTGCGCCTCGGCGGACAGACGGCCGAACCACGCCGTCGCCGTCGCGGCGGCGTTCGACCTGCCCGAGCAGGATCTGCCGTTGCCCGCCTACGCGCTCGGAGTATGGCTTGGCGACGGTCACACCGACGGTGCCGGGTTCACCACCATCGACTCGGAGATCGTTCTCAACCTGGAAGCCGAAGGGCTGCGGGTCACCCGTACGAGCTCCGATCTCCTCTACTCACTCGGTCTGCCGCATCCGTCGCCCGTGGCGGAGAGGTCCTGCACGGTATGCGGTGCCCTGTTCGTGCCCCTGGCATCCCAGGTTCGGACGTGCGGTCGTTCGTGCGGGGTAAGGGCCCGTCCGGTGTCGAGTCCGGTTCCGGCACCCATGTGTCCCGACTGCGGTGGTCCGTCCAGCGGTCCGAGGCAGTGCCAGGGGTGCCGGAACGGTCATGGCACGGTGCAGGCCATCCTGCGCACCCTGGGTGTCCTCGGCGACAAGCACATTCCCCAGATCTATTTGCGAGCTTCCGAGAAGCAGCGGCGTGCTCTGCTCGCCGGTCTCCTCGACACCGATGGACACGTCGGCCGCAACGGTCGGATCCAGCTCGAGGTCACCGACAGGAGACTTGCCGAGGATGCCTACGAACTGGTTCTGAGTCTCGGTTACCGGGCGACGATGAGGACACGGGCGGTCAAAGGCGGAAGCGTCGGCTCCTCCACCTTCTACATGATCGACTTCACGGCGGCGGACAAGGTGTTCCGGCTGTCCCACAAGGCCGTCCGGCAGGTGACCACGCCCCATCCGTCGACGCTCGTTCGATACATCGTCGACGTGCGGCCGGTGCCCTCGACGCCGGTGAGATGCGTGGAAGTCGACAACGCCGACCATATGTACCTTGCCGGAAGGGCCGGTATTCCAACGCACAACAGCACTCTTGGTCTGGATTTCGCGAGATCCGCCGCTATCAAGCACGGCATGACCACCGTGGTGTTCTCGCTGGAAATGTCGCGCAATGAGATTACGATGCGCCTGTTGTCGGCCGAGGCACGGGTGGCGCTGCACGCCATGCGGTCGGGCACGATGACCGACGACGACTGGGCGAAGCTGGCCCGGCGGATGGGCGAGGTGGCCGAGGCGCCGCTGTTCATCGACGACTCGCCCAACATGTCGATGATGGAGATCAGGGCCAAGTGCCGTCGCCTCAAGCAGCGCAACGACCTGCGGTTCGTCATCATCGACTACCTGCAGCTGATGTCCTCGCCGAAGAAGACCGAGAGCCGCCAGAACGAGGTCTCCGAGATCTCCAGGGCCATCAAGCTCCTCGCCAAGGAGCTGGAGGTCCCCGTGATCGCGATCTCCCAGCTCAACCGTGGCCCCGAGCAGCGAACGGACAAGAGGCCCATGGTGAGCGACCTTCGCGAGTCGGGGAGCATCGAGCAGGATGCGGACATGGTCATCCTGCTGCACCGGGAGGACGCCTACGAGCGTGAGTCGCCCAGGGCGGGCGAGGCCGATCTGATCGTGGCCAAGCACCGTAACGGCCCCACCGCGACGGTCACCGTGGCGTTCCAGGGCCACTACAGCCGTTTCGTCGACATGGCTCCCCACTAACCACTGGACCTCGCCGTGGGGGCCGCGACCGGTGAACCATTCCGCGTGGCGCGCCCTCCATGCCGGAGAGCTCTGGGCAGATCCGCCCCAGGCGGCATTCTCAAACAGCGCGCAGGCCACGGTCGGTGAAGGCGATCAGCCACTCGAAGCTTTCATCGATGTCCGCGCTCATCTGGAAGCCGTGGGCCGCCTGCAGGGTGGCGAAGCCGTGGCAGAGGCTGCGAAGCATGCGCAGGGCGTGATCCATGTCGGCCTCTCCGATCTCGTAGCCGCGCAGCACCGCCCTGAACGTGCCGAGTGAGCGCTGAGCCGCGGTGATCAGCGGATCGTCCGGACCGGACGGTTTCAAGCCGATCGTCGCGGCGTACCGGCCGGGGTGATTCAGGACGAAGGCGCGGAAGGCGCGCGCCGCGGCCGCCAGGGCGTCACGGCCCGCGTACCCCTGGATCGCGCCGCCGATGGCGTCGGCGACCTCGTTCAGCGCCAGGACCGCGATACGACGGTTGAGGTCTTCCTGTCCGCTCACGTGCTTGTAAAGGGAGGGGGTGCGCACATTCAGTCGTTCGGCCAGCAAGCCCATCGTCAGGTTGGCGAGGCCCACCTCGTCGGCGAGGGCGGCACCGGCCGCGACCACGGTCGCCGGGTCCAGACCGGCCCTAGGCACGAGCGGCGTCCGAGCGGAGGAAGGCGAGCGTGAGCGAGACCACCTGGTCGGGGAACTGGTCGTGCGGGTAGTGCCCGGCGCCCTCGATCATCTCAAGGCGGCCGAGGCCGGAGGGCAGGTCACCAATGATCGCCGAACCCTCGGCGTGCGGATCGGCCCAGTCGGGGTCGAGCGTGCCCATCACGACGAGGACCGGACAGCGGACGTTGCCGAGCTGTGCGCCGGCGTCGGTCGGGGCGCTGCGGCCCATGCCCTGCAAGGCCTTCATCCGGCCCGGCTCGCGCATCAGGGAGTCGACGCGGCCGAGCCGCTCGGCCCAGTGGGCCGGCTTCACGCCGGGGTAGGCCACGTCGAGGTACGAGCGCCAGAGCGACACGCTGCCGAACACGCCCGCGCCGAGCAACCGCAGCATGCCCTGCCGGAAGCGTTTCTTCCGCAGGTCGCCGACGCGGATCGACTGCTTGCGGGTGAACGGCGCCAGCTCGACGACCGCGGTGATCAGCGATGGCTCCTGCGCCGCGGCGATGGTGGCGGCACCGCCGGAGAACGAGTGGCCGACGAGCACGGCCGGACCACCCAGGTGGCGGATCACGGCGAGCAGGTCGCCGGCGACGGCGGTGCGGCTCCAGGACGGCCAGTCGACGCTGGACTTGCCGCAGCCGCGCAGATCGACCGCGGCGACCCGGTATCCCGCCGCCACCAGCGGCGGGATCACCGCGTGGTACGCGGCGCGGCTGTCGCCCATGCCGTGGGCGAGAACGATCAGCGGGCCGGATCCGGTCACCTCGTAGGCGATCGTGCCGCCGTCGACGGCGAGGTATTCGGTCATGACACCCTCCAGGTTTGGCTAATGAAGTTAGCTAAAAGCTAATGTAATTAGCCTAGCCTGTCAACGGCGAACCCCCGGAAGCCCGTTCGACCGGTCCCCGTCGACATGTCGCGTGCCGCGACCGTCGAGGTCCAGGGTGCGGGCGGCGCCTCGCGAGCCGACGGCCTGCCTGGCGCCGATCGACGACGAGCCGATGGTCGTCTTCTCCGGCGGCAGCCCGCTGATCTTCTCCACCGGGCTCCCGGACCTGCTCGGGCCAGAACGGGCAAGCACGCCGGCCCGCCGCCGGTACGGCTCGCTGCGCCGCCTGGCCGATCTGCCGGGTGATGTCCGGCTACCGCTGATGCCAATGGGGGCGCGATTCCGTCTTGACGTGAACCAAGGTTGAGGTAGGAACCTGTTCGTACGGCGCCGCGAGGGCGCGGACAAACCCACTGTGACCAGCGGAGGACCGTCATGCCCGAAGAGCAGATCCGGTTAGCGGTGATCGTCGGCAGTGTCCGCGAAGGGCGGCTCGGCCCGACCGTCGCGGAGTGGTTCGCGGGCCGGGCCCGGCGGCACGAGAGCCTGGACGTCGATGTCATCGACCTTGCCGAGACCCCTCTTCCGATGGTGATGCCCCGCTTCGGGACCGCGCCCGCCGCGGCGGCGGCGCGGGCTCTGGGGGTGCTCACCTCGCGGCTGGCCAGAGCCGACGCGTTCGCCATCGTGACGCCCGAGTACAACCACAGCTTTCCGGCCTCGTTGAAGAACGCCATCGACTGGCATGACCGGCAGTGGCACGCCAAACCAGTTGGTTTCATCTCCTACGGCGGCATCTCCGGCGGCCTGCGAGCGGTCGAGCAGCTCCGTCTGGTCTTCGCGGAGCTGCACGCGGTCACCATCCGAGACACCGTCAGCTTCCACGGCGCCCGGAGGCACTTCGACGACCAAGGGGAGCCGATCAGCCCGCAGGGCTGCGACGGCGCGGCCAAGGTCCTGCTCGACCAGCTGATCTGGTGGGCGCGAACGCTGCGTGAGGGAAGGGCCGCCCGCCCTTACGTCACCTGATCCGAACCCCGGAGGACGCCACTCCCCCCGGGTCCAGGAGGACACCGCCTGACCCGGGCTCCGGAGGACGCCATCCGCCCCAGGTCCAGGAGGACACCACCTGCCCTGGGGGACGGACGACGCCACCCGACCCTGGTCACCGAAGACACTCCGTGGGCAGGGCCACGGAAGGCACCACCCACCCCGGGGTACGGAAGATCAGGGGATCAGGACGATCTTCCCGGTGGTACGGCGGGTCGACAGGAGTTCGTGCGCCTTCGCCACCTCGGCCAGCGGCAGTGTCTGATCCACGTGAACCCTGAGCCGTCCCGACTCCGTCAGCGCCGTCAGCCGCGACAGGTCGGCCGCCGAGGGGCGCACACTCACCGCCGCGAGCCGTACGCCCAGCTACATGGAACGCGACGGGATGGTGATCCGCACGATCTACCCGACGATCCCGCCCCGGGTGGAGTACGAGCTCAGCCCGCTGGGGCACAGCGTGGTCGCGCTGATGGAGGGCATCAAGAGCTGGTCGGAGAAGCACGTGGCCGAGATCATGACCGCTCGCGAGCGCTACGACCTCCGTGCGGCCGAGGAACCCAGGCCGGTCCAGACGGGCTGAGCGGACCCGGCGTACGTCCGCGGGTCGAGCATGCGCGATCCCTGGACGGACTGAGCGGATCTCGGTCCGTCCGGGGGCCGAGCGTGCGCGGTCCTCGTCCAGGACCCGGGCCCGCCGCCGGTCATCACGCGCGACGGCGCCCGCCACACGGAACGAGCTCCGTGTGGCGGGCGCCGTCGTCTCCGGGGTCACGGGGGGCCTGTGACGACCGTGGATCCCCTCCGCGTCCCGGACTCACCGCCGACGCGTGATCCCCGGACGTCGGTTCACCAGCCGCTGCCGGACCTGTAGAGCTGGCCGCGCACCGCGCCGCCGCCGAACTCGGTGGTGTGCAGGTTGGTGTACCAGTTCTTCGGGTTCTTCCTGATGCCCCGGGCGATGTCGGGCTTCACCGACGCGGTGCCCGCGATCCCGGTGACGCCCTCGGGCAGGCCGTTCGAGTCGGCGAAGAAGTCGATCACGACATCGCCGTTCTTGCCCTTCTTGCCACGGTGGATGTGCCCGTTCGTGGGGGCGGCGAGCTTCTCCCAGATGGTGGCGTAGTAGACCTTCGAGCCCTTGATGCCGACGAGCCATTCGGCGCGGCCGTTCGGGTCGCCGACCTTCTTGCCGGGGACCGGGACCTCCTGGCGGCCGTCGGCGTTGGAGTGGTAGACGGGGCGCACGCCGGCGGCGAGCACGTTGGACAGGTTGGTCGGGCTGATCCTGTGCATCTGGACGCGCACCGCGCCACCCGGGAACTCGGCGGTATGCAGATTGAGGTACCAGTTCTTCGGGTTCTTCCTGATCCCCGCCAGCAGGCCGCCGTCGTTGATCCTGACGCTGCCGAGGATGGCCTTGCTGCCGCCGGGCAGGGCCTCCATGAAGAAGCCGACCTTCACGTCGCCGTTCTTGCCGGCCTTGCCCTGGTGGATGTGGAACGCGGTGGGAGTGTCGGTCCCTTCCCACCGTACGGCGTAGGAGACCTCGTTACCGCGGATGCGGACCACGGCGACGGCCTTGCCGTCCTTGTCGCCGACGGCGGGACCGCCGCTGGTCGGCACCTCGTTCTTGCCGAGCAGGGTGCCCGCGAAGTAGGCGTCCGCGGTGCTCGCGGTGTCGGACGGCGTGGCCGCGGTCGTGCCGGCCTGTGCGACCGGGGCGAGGGCCGCGGAGAGCGCCGAGAGCATGGTCGCGGCGATGGCCACGCCGGAGACGGTGAGGGTGCGCATGGACCGCTTGAACATCGTGGACCTCTCGTAGCTGTAAGGGGCTGCTGTGTGCTTCAGCCGGTTGTACGGCGCTACGTCCGACGGTGGTTCAATATTCAAATACGTAAAAATACGCAGACGGAACCAGCCAGGGAAATGCCCTCCCGGGGAACGGGAGGGCTAAAATGCCCGGTCAGACCGCGACGGTGAGCAACGTGTCCCCGCCGTTCGTGCGGACCTCGAAGTGGTCTATCCCCGCAGGTCCCCAGGCGACCCCGCCGTGCACGTAGAGCGGTTCCGGAGAGCCGGGAACCCCGTACCCCCGCTCGGGCACCGCCCATCCGGTGACCACGCGCCGCTCGCCGGTCGGGGAGACGGCGACCAGCTCGCACTCCAGCGGCCCCTTGACGCCCTTGAGTTCCAGAACGGCGTGGGTGCCCCAGCCCTTCGTCTCCAGCACCAGGCCGCCGGTGACCCCGGAGGCGCCCTTACCGGCGAGCGGGGTGCCCGTCCGGTATGCCTCTTCTGCGGGGCCGTGCGCGGAGTGGCCGACGGGGACGCTCCCGCTCTCGCCGGAGATCGCGGTGCCCGCCGCGATCCCTCCGGCGACGAGGGTGACGGCCGCGGCGGCGCCGATCATGAACGTACCCCTACGGGCACGCCGGTCGGCCGCCTTGCGGCGGCGCAGCAGGTCGACCACCTCGGCGGGATTTCCCTCGCCGGCGCCCGCGACGTCGTACCCGTCCCCGAGGGGACCGATGCCGGCGAGCGCGTCCGCCACCCCGGACAGCTCCCGGAGCTCCGCGGTGCAGGACGGGCAGGTGGCCAGGTGGCCGGAGAAGGCCGCCCGGTCGGGCTCCCCGAGGATGCCCAGGGCGTACGCGCCCACGTCGGTGTGCTCCACCCGCGAGGTCATGCCGTCACCCCTCTCTCCTCAAGGGCGACGCGCAGCGCGCGGAGGGCGTAGTACGCCCTCGACTTCACCGTACCGACGGGGATGCCGAGCGCCTCGGCGGCGTCGTTCACCGACCGGTCGCGCAGGACGGTCTCGTTGAGGATCTCGCGATGGGCGGGGGACAGCGAGTTGAGCGCGTCCGACACGACGACCTGTCGCAAAAGATCTTCCATCTGATCGGGCATGGGAACACTCTCCAGTGGTCCCTCACCCGCCTCGTGGGGACGCGCGTCCTTACGGCGTTGGTCATCGATCACGATATGTCTGGCGACCGTCGCGAGCCAAGGCATCAGGGACGACGCGTCGGCGTCGAACCGGTCCGCGCTGCGCCACGCGCGCACCATGGTCTCCTGCACCACGTCCTCGGCCCACTGCACGTCGCCACGGGTGAGCCGTACGACGAAGGAGAGCAACGGCCGACGGTACGTCCGGTACAGCTCCGCGACGACCAGCTCGTCGTCGGGGACGTCGACCGGTCGCAGGCGGTGGGAGCGGCGCGGCCGGTCACCGGACCAGGAAGAGGCTTTCACGGTGGAGTCTTCTCCGGGGGAATCGGCCGGTAGGGAGGTACAGGCGCCTTGCCGGGTCATCACGCGCTTCCCGCGGTTCGCACCGGGCGGTCGTGACCGGAGCGCGGGGTGGCATCGCCCGCCTCTTCGCGGTCGCGGATGCCGGGCGGCGGTCCCGCGATCACGGCTGTGCTCGCTGGAACGGGCCGCCACAGGGCGTCCATGATCACGCTGTGCCCTCCCCGATTCGGGCGCCGGACGTTTTCCGGTGTCGGCAGGCAGTACGTCGCCGGATCCCCGAGGGTTCAACGGATCATGTGGTTTCCCGATTATCAGCCGAAGCAACTTCACATCAGGGACGAAAGCAGGCTGATTTCCGGTGAGGAACACCTGTCCGGTCGCGGCACCGCTCCGACAGGACATCCGTGCCGGCCGCTCTCCCAAGGTGTGCGGGCCACCGGGGGACGAGCCTCCCGATGGGAAAGTCAGATCTTCCACGACATACGGCCGTCAAGTGGCCCGGTCTCCTGGAGCGTGCCGCTCAGGCCGCGGCACGCCGTGAGGGCGGGCCGCGGCGATGTCACAGGACCGGACGGACGTGGGTGACGAGACGGCCACCGTCGAAGACGTGAATGGCGATCTGCGGCGGCAGGTCGTAGTCGACGGGGATCGGGATGTCGAGCTCCTGGCTGAGCCGCAGCGTGGAGACGACCCCCGGCGCCACCGAGAGCGGCAGGCCCGCGAAGACGGTGCTCGCCGCGGTGTGGGCGTGACCGGTGATGACGGAAACCACCTGCGGGTGCCGCCGCACGACCGCCTCCAACCGCTCGGGGTTCCGCAGCCGGATCCCGTCGACGTACGGGATGCCCAGGGACACCGGCGGGTGGTGCATGCCGACGAGGGCCGGGGTGTCCGGGGCCTCGGCGAGCACGCCGTTCAACCAGGCGATCGTCTCGTCCTCCAGGAAGCCCTCGGGCCGCCCGGGGACGCTGGAGTCGCACAGCGCGACGGTGAGCCCGTTGAGCCTGAGGACCTGGTTGACCGGCCCGTCGCCGCCCTCGTCGAGGCCGAGCAGGGCCTTGCGGAACGCCGGACGGGCGTCGTGGTTACCGGGGCAGACGATCGTCGGATGGCGCGTGGTCAGCAGCTCACGCGCGATCTCGTACTCCTCGATCAGGCCGTTGTCGGCGATGTCGCCAGTCACCACGACCGCGTCCAGGGGACCGGGTAGGTTCTCCAGGTGTCGCATGACGGATCGGGTCCTGTCGATGCTGCGGGGAGAACCGTCGATGTGGACGTCACTTACGTGCGCCAGGATCAGCATCAGTCAAGAGTGACATATCCGGCTTCCCATCGCTGGGCATCCGGGGCGCCGAGCAGGAACGCACCGGGCGGGGAGAGCCGGTGTGAGCAGGAGAAGCCGGGGTCCGTCCCTGCCCCTCGTGAGGGACGGACCCCGGCGGATCGGAGGCCGCACCGGCTACTCCCAGCGGAAGAACCAAGCCGCCAGCCCACCCATGACCAGCACGGTCGCCACCATCACCACCAGGTGCAGCGGCTGCGGCGCGTGTCCCGCCCACGTGTCGCGGAGCGCGTCGGCGAACGGCGCCATCGGCAGGAAGTCCCCGATCCGTCGCACCAGGTCGGGCATCAGCTCCCGGGGAATCCACATCCCCGCCATGAACAGCAGCGGGAACATCAGCAGCGAGCCGATGCCGGGCGCCACCTTCGCGTTGGGCGCCACGGCGGCGATCAGCAGTCCCAGGCTCAGCATCGAGGCCGTGCCGAGCACGAACACCCCCGCGAAGGCGAGCGGGCTCCTGGGCAGGATCGACCCGAGGACGAGATGGCCCGCGCCGACCAGAAGGACGGTGGCGACGATCGCCACCACGAGGTTGTTGGCGAGCTGGGCGACCAGCAGCCGGATCGGGTGGACAGGGGTGGTGGACATCCGGCGCAGCACGCCGCTCTCCCGGTAACTCACCAGCGTCGCCGGCAGGACGGTCAGCGCCATCGTCACCACCGCGAGGATCACCATCATGCCGGGCAGCTGCGTGTCGATGACCCGCTCCCCGCCCAGATCGGGGGTCGCCTCCCGGAAGCCGGGAATCTGCCCCAGCGCGATCAGGAGGGCGAGGGGCAGCAGCATCGCGAAGATCGGGCTGCCCGGGTCCCGCAGGAAGAGCTTGGCCTCGGTCAGGAGCATCTTGTTCATGAGGAGATCTTCTTTCCGGTGAGGCTGAGGAAGGCGTCGTCGAGGGTGGCCTGCTCCACGCGCAGGTCGGTGGGTACGACATTCGCGGCGGCGAGGGCGGTCGTGACCGCGAGGAGCAGGTTGCCGGTGCCGGTGACCGCGACCTGCCCGCCGCTGCGGCTCACCTCGGTGACCTCGGGGAGGGCTTCGAGCCTGGTGTCGTCGAGCGGCCCGGACAACCGGAACCTGACGGTCTGCCGCCCGCCGACCCTGGCGATGAGGCCGGACGGGGTGTCCATCGCGACCACCCGGCCGGAGTCGATCAGGGCGAGCCGGTCGCAGAGCCGCTCGGCCTCCTCCATGAAGTGGGTGACGAGCAGGATCGTCACGCCGTCCTCGCGGATCCGCTCGATGAGCTCCCAGGTGTCGCGGCGGGCCTGGGGGTCCAGGCCGGTGGTCAACTCGTCCAGGATCGCCACGCGGGGGGTGCCGACCAGGGCCAGTGCGATCGAGAGCCGCTGCTGCTGGCCGCCGGAGAGCTTGCCGTAGGGGGTGTCGCGCTTGTCGGCGAGCCCGACGCGCTCCATCAACTTCACCCAGTCCGCGGGCCTCCGGTAGAAGGAGGCGTACAGGTCGAGCGCCTCCCACACCTTGAGTTTCTCCGGCAGCGCGGAGCTCTGCAGCTGGACTCCCAGCTGTTCCCTGAGCTCGGTGCGGTGCAGGCCTCCGAGCACGTTGACGGTGCCGGAGTCGGGGACGCGCAGGCCCGCGACGCACTCCACGGTGGTTGTCTTGCCGGCGCCGTTGGGGCCGAGAACTCCAAAGATCTCGCCCTCCTCCACGGTGAACGAGACGTCGTCCACCGCGAGCTGGTCGCGGTACCGCTTGCGGAGGTTGCTGACCTCGATGACCTTCATGCTCACCGACGCTACGAGCCGCGCCGCACGCGGAGAATCCGTCTACACCCCCGGCAGGGGCGGGCCAGGCACCCGAGGGGGGTGTGGCTACCCCCACCCCCGCAGGGCACTCTCCACCACTGGGCACATATTGGACGTATCACCGACACTTGACCCATGAAGACGTACGCGGTGGCGGTCGGCAGGGCACTCGTCCTGGGAGCGATGGCGCTACTGGACGCGGCCCTCATCGTCGTGATCCTGGTCACGTCCTTGCTGACGTTCGGGCTGGGAATGATCTTCTTCTTCCCCCCGATGGTCCGGCTGCTCAGGTTTCGCACGGGGGTGGCGAGGAGACTGACCGGCGGGTGGCTCGGGACCGCGGTGCCGGTCCCCTACCTGCCGCCCCCGCTGCCGGTGCGTCCCCAGCCCGACGGCTGGTACCGCCACGAGCGCCAGCTCTACAAGACACCGCGGTGGCCCGACTGGAACAACCGCCTGAAGTGGATGTTCGGTGACCCGGCCACCTGGCGGGACGGGCTCTGGGTGTTCCTCAACCCGCTGGCCGGCACCATCCTGCTGCTGCCCTTCCTCCTGGCCGGGTACGCCCTCCTCACGCTCAGGTCCGATCTCCCCGCGGTCACCTCGCCGCTCCTGGCGCTCGCGGCGGCCCTCGCGCTGCTCGCGACACCCACCTTCCTGCGGGGGTACGCGCGGTGGAACCACCTGCTGCTGTCGCCCACGGCCAAGGCCGTGCTCGCGGCGCGGGTGCAGCGGCTCGACCAGGCACGTCTGGCGACGGTCGACTCCCAGGCCTCCGAGCTGCGGAGGATCGAGCGCGACCTGCACGACGGGGCGCAGGCGAGGCTCGTCGCGATGGGCATGACGCTCGGCGCGGTCGAGGAGCTGATGGACAAGGACCCCGCTGCGGCCAAGGTCCTGCTCGGCAAGGTCAGGGAGGCCTCCTCCACGGCGCTCGTCGAGCTGCGCGACCTCGTCAAGGGCATTCACCCTCCGGTCCTGGCCGAACGCGGCCTCGGCGACGCCGTGCGCGCCCTCGCGCTGGACAGCCCCCTGAAGGTCACCGTCACCGTGGACCTGGCCAGTCGCCCCGACTCACCCGTCGAGTCGGCCGCCTACTTCTCGATCAGCGAGCTCCTCACCAACGCGGCCCGCCACGGCGGCGCCGAGCGGGTGTGGATCGACATCAGCAGCAACGACCGCGCGCTGCGGGTGGTGGTCACCGACGACGGCTCGGGGGGCGCCGACCCGTCCCTGGGCAGCGGCCTGCGCGGCATCGAGCGTAGGTTGGCGGCCTTCGACGGGGTGCTCGTGGTCAACAGCCCGAAGGGTGGCCCGACCACCGCCACGTTCGACCTGCCCAACGCCCTTCTGGGGGAGAGCGGGCCGGACCACAAGTCATCCCTGCCCCGAGGCAAGGCGATCATCGTCGGGATCTGCTGGGGGCTCGGCTGGCTCCCGCTCTTCCCGCAGGGGCTGGTGGCGATGTTCATGAAGATCTTCGGCGCGGAGTACCGCAGCTGGTTTCTCGCGCTCTACCTGCCAGAACCCCTGCAGTGGCCGTTGATCGTCTTCAACATCCTCCTGGGCCTGTCCATGTACACCGCGGGCACGCTCATTCCCGTCATGCACGCTCGTCAGCAGCGGCTGGCGGAGGTCCTGCCGGCCCGCCTATGGTTGGGCCGATGAGCCTGAGAGTCGTCATCGCCGAAGACCTGTATCTCCTGCGGGACGGCCTGGTCCACCTGCTCCAGGCACACGACTTCGAAGTGGTGGCGGCCGTCGAGTCGGGGCCGGAGCTGCTGGGAGCGCTGACCGGGCTGCGACCCGACGTCGCGGTGGTCGACGTGCGCCTTCCGCCCACGTTCACCGACGAAGGTCTCCAGGCCGCGCTGGCGGCGCGCCGGGCCATCCCCGGCCTGCCGGTGCTCGTGCTGTCCCAGCACGTCGAGCAGCTGTACGCGCGCGAACTCCTCGCCGACGGCTCGGGCGCGATCGGCTATCTCCTCAAGGACCGGGTCTTCAACGCCGAGCAGTTCGTCGACGCGGTCCGCCGGGTGGCGGCGGGGGGCACCGCGATGGACCCCGAGGTGATCGCGAAGCTGCTCGCCAGCACCGCCAGGCACCAGCCGCTCGGCGCGCTCACCCCGCGCGAGCGCGAGGTGCTGGAGCTGATGGCCGAGGGCCGCTCCAACGCGGCGATCTCCCAGCGGCTGTTCCTCAGCGAGAGCGCGGTCGGCAAGCACACGGCCAGCATCTTCGCCAAGCTCGACCTGGCACCCTCCGACGACGACAACCGTCGCGTGCTCGCCGTCCTGACCTACCTCAACGCCGCCCGCGGCTGACTCACCTCGACGTCCGCGCGGCCGATCCATCTCAACGCGATCTCCCTCGACGTCCGCGCGGCCGACCTCCCGAGCCCGTTCCCGGCGAGCACGTCGCGCATCGACGAGCCGGCTCATCTCGGCGCCTGCGCGGACGATCCTCTTTTCTTCGGCCCGGTACCTGTTCTGTCGGTCTCAGCGGATAGCGTGCTGTTGAAGTACGGCTTCCGCGCCCGATGTGCCGTTCGGGACGAAGGGATGATCAGGTGAAGTTCCAGGTTAACCGTGATGTCCTGGCCGACGCCGTGGCCTGGGTGGCCCGGGTGCTGCCGAACCGACCGGCCATTCCCGTCCTGTCCGGCCTGCTCCTGGAGGCCGACGACGGCGACCTCGTGCTGTCGGCCTTCGACTACGACGTCTCCGCCCGCGTCTCGATCGAGGCGGTCGTGGCGGAGCCGGGCCGGGTGCTGATCCCGGGCCGGATTCTCGCGGAGATCACCCGCAGCCTGCCCGGCGAGGTGGTGGAGGTCCTCACCAGCGGCTCCGAAGCGGTTCTTACCTGTGGAAGCGCGGAGTTCGGCCTGCTGACCATGCCGGTCGAGGACTTCCCCTCCCTGCCCGAGATGCCGCCGAAGATCGGCGCGGTCGGCGGTGTGGTCTTCGCGAGCGCGGTCAATCAGGTGGCCCCGGCGGCGAGTCGCGACGAGAGCCTCCCCATGCTGACCGGCATCCGGGTCGACATCTCCGGTGACGACGTGACCATGGCCGCCACCGACCGCTATCGCATCGCGGCCAGGGAGTTCGACTGGCGCCCGGAGACGGCCGGCACCACGGCCGCCGCGATGGTGCCCGCCCGGGTGCTCGTCGATGTGGCCAGGTCGCTGCGCGGCGGCGAGGTGTCGGTCGCGCTGGGCGACGGTGTGGCCGGTTTCGAGAGCGTCGGCCGGGCCACCACGGTCCGCCTGCTCGACGAGCAGTTCATCGACTATCGCTCGCGGCTGACCGACGACTGGTCGATCAGGGCCGACCTGCCGGTGACGCCGTTCATCGACGCGATCAAGCGGGTCGCGCTGGTCGCCGAGCGCAACACCGCGGTCCGGCTCTCCTTCGCCCAGGGGCAGGTCCTCATCCAGGCGGGCGGTGGTGACATCGGCCGGGGCACCGAGGTCGTCGACGCGGAGATCTCCGGCGGCGACATCCAGATCGCCTTCCAGTCCCAGTTCCTGCTCGACGGCCTGCACGGGGTCGAGACCGAGTTCGTCAGGCTCAACATGGAGTCACCGAGCCGACCGGCCCTCATTACGGAGGTTCCGGGTGATGCCGTCCCCGCTTTCCGCTACCTCGTGATGTCCCTGCGCCTCACCTGATCGGCCCCTGCCCCTGGCCGCGCCGTTTCGAGACGAGTGCTCCGTACGAGCGCTCTCCGCGTCCGCCCCGAGAACCCATGCCGGCCTCTCCTACCGGGTGCCCTCATACCGAGCCCCCGCATGCCAGGCGCTCTCATGTCGCGGGCTCCCTCACCATCTGGTGAGGGAGCCCGCGACATGAGAGGGAGAGACGGATGTTCAGAGAGGGAGTTCCTGCTCCTCCGTCAGGGCGATCAGGATGTGCTCCATGCACGCGTGGCCCGCGCGCTCGGCTGCGGCGGCGTCACCGACGGCGATGGCGCGGGCGATCGCCTCGTGCGGGATGTACGTGCTGTTCAAAGTGCTGTTCAGCGAGGTTCCCGCGGCGGTGATGCTGGCACGCAGCGCCGCAGAGAAATCCTCGTAGAGATCGATCAGCACCAGATTGTGGGTGGCGCGGACGACCGCCATGTGGAAGGCGAGGTCGGCCTCGACGAACGCGTCGGGCTCTCCCAGCTCCCAGGCCCGCTCCCGCTCGGCCAGCGCCGCCTCGATACCGGCGATATCGGCGTCGGTGCGCCTGGTGGCGGCCAGCCTGGCGGCCTCCACCTCCAGCGCGCGTCGCACCTCCAGGATTTCGAGCTGCTCGGCGGTGCGCAGCCGCCGCAGCATGGCCCCGGAGAGCTCGCTCGTGGCACGGACGTACGTCCCGTCGCCCTGGCGACACTCCAGCAGGCCGGCGTGTGTGAGTGCGCGCACCGCCTCGCGCACGGTGTTGCGCCCGACGCCCAGTTGCTCGGCGAGCACGGTCTCGGTAGGAATCTTCGCGTGCATCTGCCAGGAGTTAGAAGTGATCTGCTCCTTGAGTTGATCGATCACTTGGTCGACGAGGGATGCTCGCTGCGCCGTACGCAGACTCACCGTCTGCCTCCTCCGGAGAAACCAATCATCCTACGAATCAATGACTGGTAGACCCTAGTTATTCCGGAGGCGCAAAAACAAATCTGGAACTTCAGAAGCGAGAACGTCTTAACGGACCAGAGCCGAATCGACCGTCACGCCCACCATCGCATCGCGCACTCCGGCAGCCTCAAGAGCCTTACGATACGCACCGGTCTGCTCTTCGACCACACCGGCCTGACCGTACAGGTCGCCTAGGTCACGCCAGACCCGTGCGGCCTCCCGGCCGGGAACGGAGAACTCGTGCCGGATGTCGCTCAGCGACAGCTTCGCGGTGTCCAGGGCCATCGTGGCCTCGACGTGGTGGCCCCGAGAGAGCGCGGCGCGGGCGAGAACCAGCTGCGCGGTCGCCCCGATGGGACCCGCCTGACCGTCCAGCAGGTCCAGAGCGGTCCTGGCCAGGGTGGCCGCGCCTCGGGCGTCGTCGACCCCCAGGTGGACGTGGGCGCGTACGACAAGGCTCCTGGCGTATTCCTGGGCGTGCTCGGGGAATACGGCGAAGACATCACTCGCGGCGGTCGCGAGCTCGCGGGCCTCGTCGAGCGGCTCGTCACCGGTGGAGGCGGCGAGACGCGCCCAGCCCATCGCGACGAGGGCGAGCTGCGAGGCCATCCGCGCCGGGCGTCCGGTCGCGATCGCGTCGTCGGCGAGACGGACGGCGAGCGCCGAGTCCTCACCGTCGGCGGCGGTGATGCTCGCCCGCCAGAGGGCGTGGATCTCCGCGGTGCGGTTGACCACGGCGGGGACACCGTTGACCGAGAGGATGTTCCGGACGTAGGACATGCCCGGCAAGTCGGCCCCTCGGGTGCCGGTGATCTCCATCAGGGAGACGGCCAGCTCCACGGCGATCTCCCCCTGCGACAGGGGCAGCCGGTTGACCTCGCCGAGCGCGTGGGCGGCGAGGTCGCGGGCGCGAAGGGTGTCTCCGGCGAGGAAGTAGCAGCGGCTCAGCGCGACCGCCAGCGGCAGGTCGGCCAGGCGCTCGGGGTGGGTGGCCGCCTCGTGCCGGAGCCGCTCGAACGCCTTCACCGCCGGGCCGAGCTCGCCCTGGACCTCCAGCGCGCGTGCGCGGCCGAACCGCGCGTGCGCGGCCAGCATGACGTTCTCCTCGCCGGCGACCTTCACGATCTCGCCGAAGCGATCCGCCGCGACGGACGGGTCGCCGTGGAGGAGCTCCAGCTCCGCGTGGCGCAGGCCGAGTTCGGTGTCGATGCGTTGCCGCGGCTCGATCCCGTGCAGCAGGAACTCGGTGGTGCATCCCAGTCGCTCGGCGAGCAGACGGGCGACCACGGGGGTCGGCGTCCGCTTGCCGGACTCGATGAGGGAGACATAACTGTCGGAAAGGTCCGGCCCTGCGAGCTGGGCCTGGGACATGCGCCTGCTCAGGCGCAGTCCGCGGACGCGGTCACCGATGGTTCCCTGACTCGGCATCTGATCTCTCAGGGCGAAGGATGGTCAATGTTCCTCGCCATGATTGCATGAAGCGGCCGAATCAGGTAACCCCGAGTGAAAAATCCTCACCGGAAAGTGTCAACGGCTTCTGTGCCCTTGACATGGACGTTAGTCGTCCGAGTCGTTCCCTCCGGGGAAGAGCATCTGGCAGACCTCCAGATAGAGGGTCTCCGGGTAGGGGATGTAGTTGACTCTCGACAGCGCCTGGTCCTGACCTGCCGATTCCAGGACGAACTCGCCGTATCCCAGCATTCGGCCGAGAATCGAGCGCTGGAAGCTCATGTCGGTGACCTTGCCGAGCGGCATCATGTCGACCTTGCGGGTGATCAGCCCGGTGGTTAGCAGCATCCGCTTGGAGGTGACGACGAAGTAGTCGACGGACCACTCGGCGACCTTCCAGACGAAGCGGATCAGCAGCAGCAGCCAGGCCCACCAGACGACGACGAGCATGCCGCCCCCGCCCTGGTCACCGAACCACTTGCTCAGCAGTCCCGCGAGGATCAGGCCGCCGAAGACCTCGGCGACCGCGCGAAGCAGCACGGCCGGGTGGCGCCGCACCATGATGACCTGGTGTTCGTGGGGGAGTAAGTAGCGGTTGACCGACGAGGGGGCGGAATCCCCGTGGGTCACGAGCCTCATGACAGATGTGAGACGAATTGGGCCAGAGAATCGGCCGCCGTGTAAACCGTGTCCATGGCACCCTTCACAGCACTGGCCGCGTCACCTGGTCGTGTGAACAGGTAAAACGCCACAAATCCAATGGAACCGTACGTTAGGACCTTCTTGACCTGCACCTTGGCCTCCTACTACCGCTCACCCACTGCACCCGCATATACATTACCCAGGGCCATGCCGAGGTAAAGCGCATCGGCCGATATCGGTCGATGCGGTCTTGTGTGCGTCGCGAGGATCCCCTCAGAGGTCCTCGCGGAGCACTTGCCGTCCGACGCACCCGCCATCCCCTGTCGCCCGTGTCACCCGCGCTCACTCGCGACCAGCGCGAGGACCTCAAGGTGCTTGCGGGCGATCCGTTCGACCAGCGCCGGATGGGCGTGACCGACGACCTCCAGCGCTCCGTAGTGGGCCGCCTCTATGCAGCGGGTCACCGTGGCCGCCGGATGGATCTCCGAGAACTCGTCCCTGAGCGCGGCGCTGAAGTCCGCGTACGGGTCCGGCTCGGTGTCCGGGATGATTCGCTCGCTCATGGTTCTCCCTGGTGTGCGCCCGCGGCCTCGGCGGACCGGGGACACAGAAGAGATATCTTCGCCACGCTTCGTACCCGGACAACCGCATTATGTAACGGCCGGTGGGTAGAAGAACCATCCTTTAAGGGAAAAGGATGGTGCTGGAATTGCCGGGGCGGTTCCCGGAGCGTTCTGGCGGGCGCCGTACGGGGAGCGCGGGCGGGGTGTTTTCAGACGACGCCGTAGAGACGGTCTCCCGCGTCGCCCAGGCCGGGCACGATGTAGCCGTGCTCGTTCAGCCGCTCGTCCAGGGCCGCCGTCACCAGGCGAATCGGCCTGCCGGTGCCGGCGAAGACCTCGTCGAGATGAGCGATCCCCTCGGGCGCGGCGAGCAGGCACAGCGCGGTCACGTCGTCGGCGCCGCGGTCGAAGAGGAACTTGATCGCGGCGGCGAGGGTGCCACCGGTGGCCAGCATCGGGTCGACCACGTAGACCTGGCGGCCCGAGAGGTCGTCGGGCAGGCGGGTGGCGTAGGTCTCCGCCTCCAGCGTGGACTCGTTGCGGATCATCCCGAGGAAACCCACCTCGGCCGTCGGCAGCAGCCGGGTCATCCCCTCCAGCATTCCCAGCCCCGCGCGCAGGATCGGCACCACCAGCGGGTACGGGTGCGCGAGCCGCACACCCTCGGCGGGGGCCACGGGGGTTTCCACCGACCACTCGGTGACGCGGACCTGCCTGGTCGCCTCGTAGGCCAGCAGGGTCACCAGTTCGTCGGCGAGACGCCGGAAGGTGGGGGAGTCGGTGTTCACATCCCGCAGCGCGGTCAGCTTGTGGGCCACCAGGGGATGGTCGACGACCAGGGTTTCCATGGTGGCCAAAGGTATCCTGGGCCGGCGGGCGGCGATGAGCCGGGGGACGACGGGTCACTCGTCAGACATCACCCGCTCACTCGGATTTGATCACAATTTGGTCGGAGAGGCCCACGTGGGTGCTTCGCTTCTGAAAGCATTGACCTCCGTAGAGAAAGCATTCGGTGGGGATGGCCATGTCAGACGAAGACTCACTGGACTTTGCCATCGTGATCTACCGCGAGGACGATCGCTGGGAGGCGGAGATGCTCCCGGTGGCGCTCACCTCCGACCTTGAGGGCCTCATCCACGCCCTGCGCCAGCAGCCGAGTACGAACGGCACGATTGGCCTTGTCGCCGTTGGGGATGAGTTCTTCGTGGCGCTACGGGTGTTCGGCGAGAGAGTCGAGGTGTTCCTCTCCGACATCGCCGCGTCCTGGGATTTCCCGCTCGCGCAGCAGGCGCTGGAATACCTGGACGTGCCGGTTCCCGACGAGGACGAGCTCGACGCGATCCTCCAGGACGAGGAGACGGCGCTCCCCGCGGGAGACCTGTCCATCTTCGCGGACCTGGGCCTCGACGAGATGGAGCTCGGCATCCTGTCAGGGGATATCGACCTCCTCCCCGAGGACGTCCTGTCAAGCATCGCCGCGCGGCTGGGGTTCTCCGAGCCGTTCGAACGCGCCATCGACTCTGTGTTCGGCTGACCTCGGGAGATCGGCCATGCCCTCCAGACCATCCAGCAGTGTGTTCTCCGCCGCCTTCGTCCGTACGGCGGACGGTTGGAACGGTGCGGAGATCGACCTCGGCGAGGCGGAGATCGTCGACGATCTCGGCGACGCCGTCCAGGAGCACCTGGGACTCACCGGTGACGAGCTCGCCCTGCTGTGCGTGGAGGTGGAGGACGAGTGGTTCGCGATCGTTCGATACCAGGGCGACCTGGAGCCGCGCACCTTCCTGTCCGACGCTCACGCGGGTCTCTCCGACGACCTGGGGGAGCTCTTCACCGAGCTCGCCGGGGTGGCGGTGGACAAGGACACCCCCGACCTGGGCGTGCGGCCCGCGGGTGACTTCGAGCTGCTGGAAGACCTCGGGCTGAGCTCCGAGGAGCTCGTCGAGCTCAGCATGGAGGAGGGCGCGCTCCCCGCGGACACGCTCTCGGTGATCGCCGAACGGCTGGCGTTCGCCGACGAGCTCGACCGGCTGCGGTGACGGGGCGCCCTGCCCGGCTCGGTGCCCACGAGCGCGCTGTGACCGATGCGGACCCGCGCCTCACGGGTACGGCTTCGGGGACACCGGCCTGGCGCGGGCGTGCGATGACCGATCAGGCGCGGGCGGGCATACGCGTCGATTCGACGCCGGGGGACGCGTGATGACCGGCCTGACACCGGTGGGCTACGTCCCGGAGATGAGGCTCGCGCTGGCGGAGGCGACCGAAGCCGGAGCCCGCGGAGACGTGCCGGTCGGCGCGGTCGTCCTCGGCCCTGACGGCTCCGTGCTGGCACGCGCGGGAAACGACAGGGAGGTCTCGGTCGACCCCACCGCGCACGCCGAGATGCTCGCCCTGCGGCAGGCGGGGAAGGCACGCGGACAGTGGCGGCTGAGCGGCTGCACGCTGGTGGTCACCCTGGAACCCTGCACCATGTGCGCGGGGGCCGCCGTGCTCGCCCGGGTCGATCGGGTCGTCTACGGCGCCACGGACCCCAAGGGCGGCGCCGCGGGGTCGCTCTGGGACGTGCTCAGGGACCGCCGCCTGAACCACCGGCCAGAGGTGCTCGGCGGAATTCTGGCCGACGAATGCGCGGCGGTTCTCACCGAGTTCTTCACCGCTCGCCGGATGCGCGAGCAATAGCGGTTATCCGGTAAGCTGCTCCGCGGTGGAGTCGCCTAGTGGCCGAGGGCGCACGCCTCGAAAGCGTGTGATGGGGCAACCTATCCGTGGGTTCAAATCCCACCTCCACCGCCACAGAAAAAGCCCCCGGGTCGCGTGAGCGACCCGGGGGCTTTTCGCATGTCTCGATCAGCTCTCGGCGGGCAGGTCCAGGACCCGTGCGTGCAGGACCGAACGCTGGTGCAGGGCCGAACGCAGCGCCCGGTGCAGGCCGTCCTCCAGATAGAGGTCGCCGCGCCACTGGACCACGTGCGGGAACAGATCTCCGTAGAACGTGGAGTCCTTGGCGAGCAGGGAGTGGAGGTCGAGCACCGCTTTCGTGGTGATCAGGGTGTCGAGCCGGACCTGCCGCGGCGGTATCTGCGCCCACTCGCGATGCGAGAGGCCGTGTTCTGGATAGGGCCGTTCGTCGCCGACCAACTTGAAGATCACAGTATGTAGTTTAGGAGAGAATCCCGCCCTCCGCCGGGCGGGTTCCCATCGTCGCAGCTCACAGGCCTTTTTAGATGCTGCCGGCGAAGGTGTCGCACCTGGCCGGGTCGCCGCTCTCGTAACCGGTGGTGAACCACTTGACACGCTGCGCTGATGTCCCGTGGGTGAAGCCCTCGGGGTTGACCCGCCCCTGGGTCCGCTCCTGGATGCTGTCGTCACCCACGGCCGAGGCCGCGCTGAGCGCCTCCTCGATGTCCGTCTTCGTGAACGGCTTCTCGAACAGGCCGGTCTCGTACGCGTTCTTGGCCCAGGCGCCCGAGTAGCAGTCGGCCTGCAACTCCAGCCGGACCGAGCCGCTCTCCGGGCCCTGCTGCGGGCCCTGCTGGGCCTTGGCGTTGGTGCCGAGGAGGTTCTGGACGTGGTGACCGTACTCGTGACCGATGACGTACGCCTGGGCGAAGGGGCCGCCCTTGGCGCCGAACTTGCTCTCCAGCTCCTTGAAGAAGCTGAGGTCCAGGTAGACCTGGCGGTCGGCCGGGCAGTAGAACGGGCCCACTGAGGAGTCGGCGGCACCGCACTCCGTGTCGACCTGGCCGGAGAACATGACGGTCTTGGCCGGCTCGTACCCCTGGACCGCCTTCGGCCAGTAGTCCTGGATGCTGTTGACCACGCCGACCACCCGGCACTCCTCGTTCTGGTCGGCGTCCTGCCCGGTCCTGCACTGGGCGGTGAGGTCGGAGCCCGTGCCCACCGGGGCCGGTTGGGAGGAGCCACCGGTGATGTCACCGGGGTTTATCCCGAAGATCAGGGCCACGATGAGCGCGATGATTCCCGCCGCGCCGCCGCCGATCGCGATACCACCCCCGGGAATCCTCCCCCCGCCGCCACGGCTCTCGACCTGAGAGCTGTCCAGCTGGGCGTCATCCTTGAAATCCATCGCCCGACGTCCCTTCGATCCGCTTGGGGCGCTTCCCCTGCCCTGGGAGTGTCCCAACATGCCGGCGGGTGCACGGGAGGTGATGGCTTATTGCGTTACATGCCCATTTATCGGAGCAAATCCGGAAGGGAAAGCCACAAGGGCCGGACCGCGGGTGCGGTCCGGCCCTCGTGAGGTGGCGGAGGATAGGAGATTCGAACTCCTGAGGGGTTGCCCCCAACACGCTTTCCAAGCGTGCGCCCTAGGCCAACTAGGCGAATCCTCCGTGGAGAAGCTTACCCAACTTTCCGAGTGGCAGGGACCACTGATTTCCGACACCGACCACTCGGATCTGAGGCTAGACTGAGGGTCGACCCCTCGCGCGGCGTCATCCTGTGAACCTCCCCAGGGCCGGAAGGCAGCAAGGATAAGCGGGCTCTGGCGGGTGTGCGAGGGGTCTCTTCGTTGAGACCCCTCGCAGGTGGGATCGCCGCATGAGTCTTGCGCTGTACCGCAAGTACCGGCCCGGGACCTTCGCCGAGGTCAAGGGTCAGGAGCACGTCACCGACCCGTTGCGTCAGGCACTGCGCAGCGGGCGCATCAACCACGCCTACCTGTTCAGCGGGCCCAGGGGATGCGGCAAGACGTCCAGCGCGCGCATCCTGGCCCGCTCCCTGAACTGTGAGAAGGGCCCGACCCCCGACCCGTGCGGGGAGTGCGAGTCCTGCGTGGCGCTGGCGCCCACCGGCCCCGGCCACCTCGACGTCATCGAGATCGACGCCGCCTCGCACGGTGGTGTGGACGACGCCCGCGACCTGCGCGAGCGGGCCTTCTTCGCGCCGGTGTCCTCGCGCTTCAAGATCTACATCATCGACGAGGCGCACATGGTGACCCGCGAGGGTTTCAACGCGCTGCTCAAGCTCGTCGAGGAGCCTCCCCCGCACCTGAAGTTCGTCTTCGCGACCACCGAGCCGGAGAAGGTCATCGGGACGATCAAGTCCCGGACCCACCACTACCCGTTCCGGCTGATCCCCCCGGCCGCGCTGCGCGCGCTCATGGAGGAGATCCTCACCTCGGAGAAAGTTCCGTTCGAGCCCGCCGCGCTCCCGCTGGTGGTGAGGGCCGGTGCGGGTTCGGCCCGGGACTCGCTCTCGATCCTCGACCAGCTGTTCGCCGGGTCGGACGAGGCCGGCATCACGTACGCCCGCGCGGTCTCCCTCCTCGGCTACACCGACGGCGACCTGCTCGACGACGTGGTCGCGGCCTTCGCCGGTCGTGACGGCGCGCAGGTGTTCCAGGTGGTGAACCGGGTGATCGAGGGCGGCCACGACCCCCGGCGGTTCGCGATGGACCTGCTGGAGCGCTTCCGTGACCTGGTGATCCTCGCGAATGTGCCGGAGGCGGCCACCAGCGGGCTGCTCGACCGGCCAGGCGACGAGTTGGAACGGCTCCAGGTCCAGGCGGCCTCCATGGGTCCGGCGGAGCTGACCCGCGCGGCGGAGATCCTCAACGCCGGCCTGATCGAGATGCGTGGGGCGGCCTCGCCACGGCTGCTGCTCGAACTCATGTGCGCGAGAATCCTCCTTCCCGGCGCGGCCCAGGGGGAGGCCGCGCTGCTCACCCGCCTGGAGCGGCTGGAGAAGGGAGGAGTCGTCGCGGCTCCCGCCCCGGTCTCCCTCCCGCAGCGAGATCCCGCACCGGTGATTCACCCGGCGCCTCCTTCGCGGACGGAGACGCCCGCCGGTGCGCCCCCCGCCGCAGCCGGGTCCGCTGGACAGGGCGACGACTGGCCCGCGGCGGCCAGGCCCGGCGCGCCGGCCCAGGGACAGCAGGGGCGGCAGGGGCAGGCTCAGACGCCCGTCCAGCAGGCTCCCGAGGCCGCGGGCGCCTTCGTGCCGGCCGACCAGGCGACGGCGTCCGCCTCGGAGGTGGGAGCCGGAACCGGAACCGTACAGCAGGCCTGGCCGCAGGTGCTCGCGGCGCTCAAGCGGCGCAGCATCGTCGTGTGGGCCAACGTCAACACCAACGCCCAGGTCGTCGGGGTCGAAGGGAAGATCGTCACCCTCGGGTTCGCCCAGGTCGGTGCGATGAAGAACTTCACCGGTGGCGGCAAGGACGCGGTCGTCGCGGCGGTGCTGCAGGAGGTGCTGGGCGGCACCTGGAAGGTCGAGGCCGTCGTCGGCAACGGGCCCCCTCCCTCCGGCGGGAGCCGCCCTCCGGCCCCGAGGCACCCCCCGGCCCCCCAGCACCCCGGACCCCAGGCCAACCAGACCTCCCAGAATCAGGCCCCCCAAAGCCAGGCAGCACGGTCGCAGCAGGCGCCCGCACGCCAGGCGCCCGCCTCCGGGCCGTCACCGGCGGTCTCGCGAGAGGCTCCGTCAGGGCAGGCCCCGCCCGCGACGGACGAGTCCTGGCCGGACGCCCCCATGCCGGAGGACCCCGGCTCACCTCCCCCGCCCAACTCCATGTCGAGCCCCGGTCTGGCCGCGGCCCGTTCCGCGGCGAAGGCGGCGGCCCAGGCCGGCCCAAGGGCCAAGACCGGCGCCAAGGCGGCGGCCTGGCCTGACGCGGTGCCTCCCCGGGGCAATCGCGGCACCGCACCCGACGCCGACGAGGTCGACCCGCTCAACGACGCGGACGCCGACGTCGACGCGCTCAGCGGCATGGCCCTCCTCCAGCGCGAGCTGGGCGGCCAGGTGATCGGCGAGATCGACCACACCTGACGGCGTCGGCACCGTCCGAAGGGGACCGCCGTACGGGGGCGTCACCCGACGACGCCCTGTCCGACCGCTGTCGGCACTCTCGCGCACCCCTCTGCGAAGCGGGATCACTCTCCCGGCCCCTGTGCGGAGCGGGAGCGGCCGCGCCCGGTGGGGGTTCCCGGGCGAGGCGGATCACCGGGCACGGTGGGCTCAGGGCAGGTCGACGTCGCCGAGACGAATCCGGGCGGCGACCGCGCGGTGGTCGTGGCGGGGCAGCGCGACGACGAGGCGTTCGAGGATCTGGATGTCGTTCCTGCCGTGCTCGGTCTCCGCGTAGGCCCACAGGTCCTCGGGTCCTCCCCGCCGCAGCAGGCGGGCCCGTACCTGCCCCTCCAACTCCTCCCGTTCGAGGCGCAGGGCGGGTGCCTCGGAGCGGGGCAGCAGGGGGCCGCGGTAGGCGCGGGCGACCGGAGCGGCCTCGTCGGCCGCGAGCAGCCGCTTGAGCTCCAGGAAGTCGGCCTCCAGCGCGCAGGTGAGGCGGTACGGCTTGGCGGCGATCGTACGGCCGAGCCGGGCGCGGAGCCGGTGGATCTCGGCGCGGACGGTCACCGGGTTGCCCGCGTCGCCGTACAGGTGGAAGGAGAGCTGGGCGGCGGTCATGCCCTGGGGGTTGAGGGCGAGCATCGTGAGGATCTCGGCGTGGCGCAGGGAGAGTGACAGGCGGGTCCCTTCGAGGTGCGCCGTGGGGTGTTCCGCACCGAGGAAGGACAGGGTGAGCACGGGGCCCCTGATCGGGCCGGAGAGGCGGAGCAGGAAGCCGTCGCCGCCCAGACCCTCCAGGAAGGCGCTCCGTCCGTCGGGCAGGATCACCCGGTCGCCCGTCTCCGGCAGGCGTACGCGGGCACCCCACTGGCGCGCGTCGTCACCGGCGATGATCCGCCCGGTCGCGGTGACCAGGGCGCCCGGTTCGCCGCGCAGCGTGCCCAGGTGCCGCTCGTGACGGCGTCTGAGCCGCTCGTCGCGTTCGAGCATGCGCAGGGTGAGGTGGTTCTCGGCCAGTCGCGCCGCGGCCTCGACGAGGGCGACGCTCGCCGGGTGCATGGCGCGGGTCGTGCCGCTGACGTCGACGCAGCCCAGCAGGTCGCCGCTGTCGGGGTCGACGATCGGCGCGGCGGAGCACGACCAGAAATGGAGCGCCCTGACCAGGTGCTCGGCGGAGAAGACGTGCAGGGGCCGTCGGGTGGCGAGCGCGGTGCCCAGGCCGTTGGTCCCGATCGCGCCCTCGCTCCAGTCGAATCCGTCGGCCAGCCCCACCTCGTCGGCGCTGTCCATCGTCCGGCGGTTGCCGTCGCGCCAGAGCACCCTGCCGAGGGCGTCGGTGACGAGCAGGATCTGGTCGTCCGCGTCGACGACCTCCAGGAGGGTCCCGGTGATGATCGGCAGAATTCCGCTCATCGGGTGCGCCGAGCGGACCTCGCGGAGGTCCTCGCCGTCGAAGGCGATGGGGGCCGACCCGGTGTCGGGGTCGACACCGGCGTCCAGCGATCGCCGCCACGAGGCGGAGATCACGCTTCTGGGTCCCTCGCCCGTCGGCCGCTCGCCCCCGATCAGGGTCTCGTGCAGGCGCCGTAGCCGTGACGAGTAGGAGGCGAGGTCGGCCGTCTGGACGGCTCCACGGTGGCCGTCGCGCACATATCCCCCCGGAGTAGAGCCGATGGCCGAAGCATCGGTGGTCGGGCCTCCGCTCGCAACCCGTTCGGCCAAAGAGGGTGTGCGGAGGGTGAGTGAACGATCGCAACGTGTGTGCAACCTTCGGAGGGTTACCTTCCGAGCACACGACGCCGTGTGCGGCCGCTCCGGCGCGTGTCGCGTCGGGTCTCGGACGTCTGGAGGGGGGACCGAGGCCCGACGGGGGGTTTAATCCCCATCCAGGGGGAACGCGTGCTCGGTCGAGTACAACACCCGGCCCGGACCCCGTAGGCTCGTGACGACCGATGTCACGGACGAGGAGCACAACGACGGTGAACCCAGGGGATGTCAACCTGCAGCAGCTGCTGGAGCAGGCACAGCTCATGCAGCAGCAGCTTGTGAGCGCCCAGCAGGAGCTGAACGACGCGGAAGTCGAGGGCTCCGCGGGCGGCGGACTTGTCGTGGCCACGGTCAACGGCGGGGGCGAGCTGCTCGAACTCAAGATCAGTCCTGAGGCCGTGGATCCCGGTGATCCCCAGGAGACGGCCGACACCATCGCCGACCTGGTCATCGCGGCCATTCGCGACGCCGTGCGCGCCGCCGCCGACCTGCAGCAGGAGAAGCTCGGTCCCCTCGCCCAGGGGCTGGGCGGCGGGGGCGGGCTCGGCCAGCTTCCCGGGTTCTAGGCATGTACGAAGGGGTCGTCCAGAATCTGATCGACGAGCTGGGCATGCTCCCAGGGGTCGGTCCCAAGAGCGCGCAGCGCATCGCGTTCCACCTGCTGGCCGCGGAGCCCGCCGACGTGAAGCGGCTCGCCCACGCCCTGCTGGAGGTCAAGGAGAAGGTCCGCTTCTGCCGGGTCTGCGGCAACGTGGCCGCGGAGGAGGAGTGCCGGATCTGCCGCGACACCAGGCGCGATCTTCACGTGATCTGCGTCGTCGAGGAGTCGAAGGACGTCGTGGCCATCGAGAAGACCCGCGAGTTCCGGGGTCGCTACCACGTGCTCGGCGGGGCGATCAGCCCGATCGACGGCGTCGGCCCCGACGACCTGAACATCAGAGAGCTCATGGCCCGCCTGGCGGACGGCCAGGTCACCGAGCTGATCCTCGCCACCGACCCCAACCTTGAGGGGGAGGCGACGGCGACCTATCTCGCCCGTCTGGTCAAGCCGATGGGATTGAAAGTGACACGACTGGCCAGCGGTCTGCCGGTAGGCGGTGACCTTGAGTACGCGGACGAGGTCACCTTGGGCCGCGCGTTCGAAGGAAGAAGGCTCCTTGATGTCTGACGATGCGTGGAGCGCTCTCGCGGAACGGATCGCGGAGCACGCGAAGAACTACATCGACGGCCTGACCCGTCTGGCGGGCGGAGAGGGCGGCGACGCCATTCTGCCGCTGCTGCTGGTGGAGGTCGCGCAGGTCAGCTCGGCCGGCGCGCAGCTCGGCGCGAGCCAGGACGTGATCCTGTCGGGCAACTGGGAGCCGCACCTGGGTGAGGACCCGGACGTCGACGTCGTCCGTACGGCCCTCGCCGAGAGGCTGAAGCCGGTGGACGACTACGTCGAGGTCTTCGATCCCTACAAGGACACCGTGGTCACCCCGTACCGACTGTCGGACGACCTGACGGCGGTGGCCGCCGACCTCCTGCATGGTTTGCGGCATCACAGGGCGGGGCGTCCTCTTGAGGCGCTCTGGTGGTGGCAGTACTCCTATTTCAACACCTGGGGCAACCACGCCGGAGCGGCGATGCGGGCACTTCAGGCGCTTGTCGCCCACACGCGGCTCGATGTCGCGGAGGAGCGCACAACGGTGTGATCGTCCACATGCTGGGTTGACCCGAGGGTCTCAGCGAGGGCGCCAGTAGACTGTGAGCTCCACAGCCCTAGATTGCTTCGGAGACATCTCGTGGCGCTCGTTGTTCAGAAGTATGGTGGTTCGTCCGTCGCCGACGCGTCCTGCATCAAGCGGGTCGCGCAGCGGATCGTCGCGACGAAAAAAGCCGGCAACGACGTCGTGGTGATCGTTTCGGCGATGGGTGACACGACGGACGAACTGCTCGACCTCGCCCAGCAGGTCTCGCCGCTTCCACCGGGCCGCGAGCTCGACATGCTGCTCACCTCGGGTGAGCGCATCTCGATGGCGCTGCTGGCGATGGCGATCGCCAACCTGGGCCAGGAGGCGCGCTCGTTCACCGGGTCCCAGGCCGGGGTGATCACCGACTCCTCGCACGGTCGCGCGCGCATCATCGACGTGACGCCCGGCCGGATCCGCGAGGCGCTCGACAACGGCCAGATCGCGATCGTGGCCGGTTTCCAGGGGGTCTCGCAGGACACCAAGGACATCACCACGCTCGGCAGGGGCGGTTCCGACACCACGGCGGTCGCGCTCGCCGCCGCGCTGAGCGCCGACGTCTGCGAGATCTACACCGACGTGGACGGCGTCTTCACCGCCGACCCCCGCATCGTCTCCGCCGCCCGCAAGATCCCCAGGATCTCGTACGACGAGATGATGGAGATGGCGGCGTGCGGTGCGAAGATCCTGCACCTGCGCTGTGTCGAGTACGCTCGCCGCTTCAGCCTGCCGATCCACGTCAGAAGTTCGTTCAGCACCAAGGAAGGCACGTGGGTCGTCTCCGACCCCGACAGTGAAGGAACAGAGATGGAGCAGCCGATCATCTCCGGCGTCGCGCACGACCGGAGCGAGGCCAAGATCACGGTTGTCGGGGTGCCCGACAAGGTCGGTGAGGCTGCGACGATTTTCAAAACGCTCGCCGACGCCGAGATCAACATCGACATGATCGTGCAGAACGTGTCGGCGGCGACGACCGGCCGGACGGACATCTCCTTCACGCTGCCCACGAGTGACGCCTCGGCCGCGCTCACCGCGCTGAAGAAGATCCAGGAGCGCATCGGCTTCGAGTCGCTGCTCTTCGACGACCAGATCGGCAAGATCTCGCTGATCGGGGCGGGCATGCGCTCGCATCCCGGCGTCACCGCGACGTTCTTCGCGGCCCTCGCCGACGCGGGGGTGAACATCGAGATGATCTCCACCTCGGAGATCCGTATCTCGGTGATCGTCGGGCAGGACGAGGTGGACACGGCGGTCAGCGCCGCGCACCGCGCGTTCGATCTCGATGTGGACCAGGTTGAAGCCGTGATCTACGGAGGTAGCGGGCGATGAGCCGCAAGCCCACTCTCGCCCTGATCGGGGCGACCGGTGCCGTCGGCACCGTCATGCGTGACATCATCTCCGGCCGCGAGGACGTCTACGGCGAGATCAAGCTCGTCGCGTCCGCCCGCTCGGCCGGCAAGGTCCTGCGGGTCCGCGACGAGGACCTCGTCGTCCAGGAGCTGGCCCCCGAGGTCTTCGACGGCGTCGACATCGCGATCTTCGACGTGCCGGACGAGGTCTCCGCGACCTGGGTGCCGATCGCCGCCGAGCGCGGGGCCGTCGTCATCGACAAGTCGGGCACCTTCCGGATGAACCCCAAGGTCCCGCTGGTCGTGCCGGAGGTCAACCCCGAGGCCGCGCGGGAGCGGCCGCTGGGGATCATCTCCACCCCCAACTGCACGACCCTGTCGATGATGGCCGCGATGGGCGCCCTGCACGAGGAGTACGGCCTGCGGGCGCTGGTGGTCGCCTCCTACCAGGCGGTCTCCGGTGCGGGGGTGGCGGGCTCGGCCCGCCTCTACGACGAGATCGAGGCCCTCGCGGGTGACCGTACGATCGGGCAGGCCGCCGGTGACGTGCGCAAGGCCCTGCAGAACAAGCTCGGGGACGAGGAGTCGCCGTTCCCGGCGCCGGTGGCGTTCAACGTCGTGCCGTGGGCGGGTTCGCTCAAGGACGGCGGCTGGGCCTCCGAGGAGATCAAGCTCCGCAACGAGTCACGGAAGATCCTTGGGATCGACGACCTGAAGGTTTCCGCGACCTGCGTCCGTGTCCCGGTGATCACCACCCACTCGCTCGCCGTGCACGCGACGTTCGAGCGTGAGATCACCGTCGCCGACGCCCACCGGATCCTTGAGGCCGCCCCGACCGTGGTCGTCATGGACGACCCGGCCAACGGCGTCTTCCCGACCCCCGCGGAGGTCGTCGGCACCGACCCCACCTACGTGGGCCGGATCCGCCAGGCGCTCGACTTCCCCAACACGCTCGACCTGTTCGTCTGCGGCGACAACCTCCGCAAGGGCGCCGCCCTGAACGCGGCGGAGATCGCCGAGTTGGTCGCGGCCGAGTTCGCGTAGTTTCTCCCTGGCCGTACCGCGGCATGACGTCCTGCGACGTCATGCCGCGGTACGGCCTTCGCGGTCCCGGAGGCTCGGACATCGGAGGGCTCGGACCTCGGGCGACGGGATCCCGCACGGCGGTGAGCCGTCGGTGATCCTTCGAGGACCGGTGGAGGCCGCGTGGTCGTGAGATCGGTGGGATGCGTACGGTCGCGGATCGAGGACCGGTGGGATCCGTGCCGGTGGGATCCGTGTGATCGTGGGATCCCCCAGGTCGGCGGAAGTCAGGAGCGGCGGTAGCCCGGTCAGCGGAAGCGGAAGCCCGCGTCGCCGGCGGGGCTCCGGTACCAGGTCTGCCCGATCAGCTGACCCGGTGGCTTCCACTAGCGGAAGAGGATGTCCCAGTGGTCCGCCTCGCGGGCGAAGAGGGGCCCCGAGGTCGCCGACTGGCCGTACAGGCGGGCTCCGTCACCTCGCACGCCCTGTAGTGGGTAGTTCTTCGTGATGTAGCGGTTTATGCACGCATTGGGCTTTATGTCGAGCTTGTAGCCCTCGTAGTGGCTGTAGGGGCCGGGGGCGTGGCCCACCTCGGTGCCACCGGTGACGACGAGAGGGCAACCGCTGCGACGCTTCAGTTCGATGGCGCTGGAGACGGTCGCGGATCGTACGGCCTCCAGCGAGGTGCAGTGCGGTCCGTTGCGGTTCGCGCACTTACCCGAGGAGAACCAGGTCAGGCCCGCTTCCCGTAGGAGCCGCTTGGCGTCCGTCTGCTGGAGCCGCATGGGTTGCTGGGCCTTTTGCGCCTGTTGCCCCTGGGCGGGGCGGGTCTCGGACGGCTTTTCGAGGACGGCGGAGGCCTGCTCCTCCGAGGTGGCCGCGACCGGGGCCCGCGCGCTTCCCTGGGCCTCGACCGCGGTCTTTCCTCCGCTCCGGAGGGTGGCTTCCTCGGTTCGGGGGGTCGTCTGTCTCCCGACCGCGCCTGTCAGGGCGGCGGTGTGTGTTCGTGCGGTGGTCTCGGAGGTTGGAGAGGTCGCCTGTTCATGGTGTTTGGTCGCCAGGGCGGCGGTGCGCGTTCGTGCGGTGGTTCCGGAGGGCCGGGACGGTGCGTCCGCGGGAGTGACCTCCTCGGGCCAGAGGGGGGCCGTGGGCTCCCGGCCGCGCTGGACGGCGGCCGAATGACACAGTTCCCGGAGGTAGCGCCGGGAGGTTTCCAGGGTGGTGATGTCGTACACTCCGATGATCGTGGACCGGCGTACCTCCGCCGGGCCGGCCGCGACGGGCCGGCTCACGATCGCCGCGTCGGCCGACGCGTTCCCGCTCTCCGCGGTCGCGCTGTGGTGCGGGGCCGATGCGATGAAAGATAGCTGCAGAGCGAGCAGTGCTCCGGTGGTGAACCGGGCAGCCCGCTGTCTACAGGGACATGTCCCCATTTATGTATCCCTTGTCGCGGGAGCCCTTCCGCCAAAAGGATCAATCCCACCCCCGAACCCGGATGATCCCTTACGAAGAGTGATTTTTGCCCGGTAGTGGGAATGATCGGGCAGCTCGATGACCTGCTGAGACGGCGTTTTCGGCGATAAATGACATATCCGTATTTGTCGTGAATAGCGCCACTATCACGCCCTTGGCGGGGGCGCGCCGGACGGGGACGGGGTGGCGCGACGGCGAGAGTGACGGAGCAATCACGGATATGAGTGGCGGGGGCAATGTGGCGCGCTTAGGGTCGTTCATTGGGCTCATCCCCGGCGGTGCGGGACGGATGATCTAGGGTTCGTCCAGTGGAGAAAGACCGGATGAGCCCGTTCTCCCAGCTCCAATCGATAGGTGACGAGCGCCCTATGACCGAGCCGACCCCGAGAACCCGTGGATCGGACAGGACCCGTGAGGTCATCGTGGAGACGGCCCTGCGGCTTTTTCGCGAGCGTGGATACGAGGCGACCACCATGCGGGCCATCGCCGCCGAGGCCGGGGTCTCGGTGGGCAACGCCTACTACTACTTCGCCTCGAAGGAGATCCTGGTCCAGGCGTACTACGACCGGGCCCAGACCGAGCACGAGGCCGCGTGCGAGAAACTGCTGGCCACCGAGCACCGGTTCGCCGCGCGGCTGGCGGGGGTGTTGCGGGAGTGGGTACGGGTGTCCGAGCCGTACCACGAGTTCGCGGTGAAGTTCTTCAAGCACGCGGCCGAGCCGAACAACCCGCTCAACCCGTTCAGCGCCGAGTCCTCACCCTCCCGGGACGCGTCGATCGCGATCTATCGGCGGGTCGTGGAAGGGTCCTCCGACCGGATGGACAGCGAACTGCGGGCCGAGCTTCCCGAGTTGCTCTGGCTGATGTCGATGGGCGTCGTCCTGTTCTGGGTGCACGACGAGTCGGAGGGGTGCCGACGGACACACCGGCTCATCGAGCTCACCGTCCCGCTGGTGGACCGCCTGGTGGGGCTCTCGCACCTGCCCGGACTGCGCGGGGTCGCCCGTGACTTCATCGCGGGGGTTCACGAACTTCGCGAATGAATCCAGCGAAACTCCACAGAGCTCCATGGAACTCCACAGAACTCCATGAACAACGGTATCGATCCGATTACCCTGAGTAGCTTATTCGATGACCGCTTCAAGGGAGTCTCATGGGCTGGGTAGCCGTGCTGGTGGTGGTGTCCGTCGCGATCGCGCTGATCGCGTTCCGGGTCCTCAGGAGGAAGGGGTACGACGACGGCGAGCACGGCGCGTCGTCCGTCGACTTCTCCGCCAACCTCGCCCTCGCCGTCTACCTGCTGGTGCTGGCCTACGCCGCGGTCCTGTGCAGGGACGCGCTCTCGGTGTCCGAGGCCGACGTCCAGGCCGAGGCCGAGAGCCTCACCGAGATGTACTGGTCGGTGGCGCCCATCCCCGAGGCGGCACCCGTCCGTTCCCAGATCCGGCAGTACACCGCGCAGAGCATCGACCTCGACTGGCCGCTCATGGCCGACAGCGAGATGTCCCCGATCCCCGGGCAGACCCTCGCGGACATGCGGGCCACAGTGCTCAGGCTCCGCCCGATCGGCGACGAGAGCAAGAACCTCCAGCAGGACACGCTCGACCGGATCTCCGAGGTCTCCCACGCCCGCGTGATACGGAGTGACGACGCGAGAGCCAGTCTGGAGAGCATCTTCGTGATCTCGATGATCCTCTCCGGTCTCCTGGTGATCGCGCTGCCCTGGACCCTCGGGGCGCGGCCCACGACCTCGTCGATCATCGCCGACCTGGTCCGGGTGGCCGTGGTCGTCATCGGCGTGTGCTTCATCATCCTGATCAGCCACCCGTTCAGCGGGCTCGGTGCCGTCGACCCCGACGCGTTCAAGAGCGCGCAGCGACAGTACGACCAGATCGACGGCCACTTCCCCGCGCAGCCGTAGCCTTCTTCGTTCTCGTCGCAGGTCCGGTCGTAGGCCGTTGCCCGGTCCGGTCGCTGCTCGGTGCGGACCCGGCCTGGTGCGGACCCGGCCTGGTGTGGACGTGGCGCTGATGACGGCGCGGAAGCCCGCCGGCGAATCTCTCGTCGGCGGGCTTCGCCGTGTGTGTGGGCGCCCTACCTCAGGCGGACGCCGGGGACGCCGGGTGGATCTTTCGTCGGCGGGCTTCGCCATGGGTGCGGGCACCACCTCACGCGGGGCGCGTGAATCTCCCATCGGTGGGTTTCGCCCTGTAGGCCCGGCTACCGGCCGGGCTGCCCGCCACCCCTGCGGTTGAGTGCGGTGACCGCGCTGACCGAGATCACCCCGGTGAACATCACCAGGAGGACCAGCTTCCTGTCGGTCCCCCTGCGCCGCTCGGCGTAGCGATCGAGCACCAGTCGTTGCCGCTGGAGGGGAGACGTAACAGGGGGCGCCGCCCTGGGGCGAGGGGTGCGGCTCGGCGTCGGTGTGACGACCGTCTCGGGGACGGAGACGGGCCGCGGCAGGGGGGGCGGCGAGGGCTCGGAGACGGGTGAGGAGGACGGGGTGGGGGTCGGCCGCTCCGGCGTGGGCTCCGGCGTCGGTTCGGGTGTCGGTTCGGGTGTCGGTTCGGGCTCCTGCTCGGGCGCTGGTTTCGGCTCCGGCTCGGGTTTCGGCTTGGCCGGGATGTCCGCCGGGTAATCCGACTTCGGCTCCCACCAGTGCCACCAGTGCCACCAGGGAGGTTCCCTGAGGTCGGGCCTCGGCGGTGGTGGCGCGGTCGGATAGTCCGGTTCGGGCTTCAGCGCGGGGTGTGGGGCGGTCGAGCGTCCGGTTTCCGGCTGCAGCCGACGGTCGGGGCCGGATGGAAGGGGGGGCGGGGAGGACGGCCCTGGCTTGGGGAGCGGCGGTCGGCCGGAGGCCGGGCTCAGGGCCGCGTGCGACACCCGGAGATGCGGGGCGTCTCGTGGGACGGGCGATCCCGCACCACCCTTCGCCCAGCTGGGATGCGTCCCGGTCAGAACGGGAATCGTCATGCAGGTCGCGAGGGCCGCCACCTTGAGCAGGCCCCGGCACCGGCTCCTCCGCCAATGTTTTGTCACCCAAAGTTTCTAACATCATACGGAAAGTGATGTGGTGTTAAGTGGCCGGTCGACGTGGATCATTCTTTTGGTCACATACCGTCTGGTTGGTACGGTCGAGGCCATTGACGGCACCCGGATCGGGCCGGATTCTCCATCGGAATATCGTTTCGAGGGAGGGTTCCCGGCCGCGATCGCAGAACACGGAGGCGGCACGATGACCACAGGCCCACGCTGGGGTATGACGATTCCCTTCTACGACCGTTCGCTCGCCGCTTCCAAGGACCTGATCGCCGAGCTTCCCGGACTCGGCTATACCGACGCCTGGTCCGCCGAGGTCAACGGTGTCGACGGCTTCGTACCCCTCGCGATGGCCTCGGAGTGGGCCCCGGGGATGCGGCTCGGCAGCGCGATCGTCCCGGTCTCCACCCGAGGGCCCGGCCTGCTCGCCATGTCCGCCGCCACACTCGCCGACCTCGCCCCCGAACGCTTCGTCCTGGGCATCGGGGCCTCCTCGCCGGCCATCGTGGAACGCTGGAACGCCGGGGAGTTCGTCAAGCCGTTCGCCAGGACCAGAGACACCCTGCGCTTCCTGCGTGGAGCCCTCGCGGGCGAGAAGATCAGCGAGCGGTACGAGACGTTCGAGGTCAAGGGCTTCAAGCTGGAGCGCGCCCCCAAGATCCCGCCGAAGATCGTGCTCGCCGCGCTCCGCCCCCGCATGCTGCGCCTGGCCGCCGAGGAGGCCGACGGCGCGATCACCAACTGGCTCTCGCCGGAGGACGTACGGAAGGTGAGGGCCGAGGTCGGCCCGGAGACCGAGTTGATCGCCCGGCTGTTCGTGTGCGTCGGCGAGGACGCGGAGAAGGCGCGCGAGCTCGGGCGCTGGATGCTCGCGAGCTATTTGACCGTTCCGGTCTACGCCGCCTTCCACGACTGGCTGGGGCGCGGCGAGGTGCTGCGGCCGATGCACGAGGCCTGGGCGGCCGGAGACCGGCAGGCGGCGCTCAAGGCCATCCCCGACGAGGTCGTGGACGATCTCATCGTGCACGGCGACGCCGCCACATGCCGGAGCAGGATCCGGGAGTATGTGCGCAACGGCCTGGACACCCCGATCCTCGCCCCCATCCCAGGGGGCGGGGTCCCGATCGACCAGGCCGTACGAGATCTGGCCCCCGTCGAGGAGTGACCCTTGCACGACCTGTTGAAGCTCGACGCCCTCGGGCAGGCGCAAGCCGTGCGGAAAGGGGAGATCTCCCCGAGGGAGCTCGCCGAGGCGGCGATCACGCGGATCGAGACGTGCGACGGCGCGATCAACGCCGTCGTCCACCGCAGGTTCGAACGGGCCCTGGCCGAGGTGGGTGAGGTCGATCCCGAGGCCCCCTTCGCGGGCGTGCCGACGCTGCTGAAGGACCTGGGCTGGAGCATGGCCGGGGAGCCGTACCGCGCGGGATCGCGCACCCTCGACGGGATCTTCGCCGAGCGCGAGGGGTACGCGGTGACCAAGCTGCGCCGGGCGGGGTTCACGATCCTGGGACGGACCAACACCTCCGAGTTCGGCACCGCGATCACCACCGAGCCGGTGGCGTTCGGCCCCACCCGCAATCCGTACGACCTTCGTTACAGCAGCGGAGGATCGAGCGGCGGGTCCGCCGCGGCGGTGGCGTCAGGCATGGTCGCGGTCGCCACGGCGAGCGACGGCGGCGGGTCGATCCGGATCCCGGCGAGCATGTGCGGGCTGGTCGGGCTGAAACCCGGCAGGGGCAGGGTGAGTTCCGGCCCGTCCGCGGGCGAGCCCTGGGCCGGTTTCTCGGCCGCGGGCCTGCTCTGCCGTACGGTGCGGGACAGCGCGGCGACCCTCGACGTGATCGCCGGGACGATGCCGGGCGACCCGTACGGCGCGCCCGCCTGGAGGCGCCCGCTCGCCGAGGAGGTCGGGGCGGATCCCGGGCGGCTGCGGATCGGTTTCCTCGCCGAGCACCCGGACGGGGGCGTTCCGCCGGAGCCGGACCTGGTGGCCGCGGTCACCGAGGCCGCCGGGTTGCTTGAGGCGCTGGGCCACGACGTCGAGCCGGGAGGACCTTCCGCGCTCGCCGAGGACGGCTTCGCCATGCACTTCGGCGCGATCGTCGCCGCCCACGTGGCCGCCGACCTGGAGGACATCGGGCGCTGGCGCGGCAGGCCCGTCGAGTTCGACGAGCTGGAGGAGCGCAACCGGATCCTGGGGGCGGCGGGCAGGAAGCTCGACGCGGTCGGCTACGTGACCTCGCGCGACTGGATCGACGGGTTCAGGCGGCGGATGGCCGCCTGGTGGGAGTCGCACGACCTGCTGCTCATGCCCTCCCTGGGGGTGGCGCCCTTCCACCTCGGCCGGCTGCCCGCCGACGACGTCAGCACCTCGCGGGGCCGCACCAACCGCGCGGTGTCGTTCACCTCGCCCGTCAACGCCACCGGGCAGCCCGCGATCTCCCTGCCGCTGCACCGCACGGCGGACGGCCTGCCGGTGGGGGTGCAACTGGTCGCCGCCGCGGGGCGGGAGGACCTGCTCGTCCGGGTGGCCGCGCAGATCGAGGAGGAACGGCCCTTCCTGCACGCGGCGATGCGCTGACCGTCCTGCCCGGTGTCCGGGAACCCGATGGGGAAATCACACGTTATATCGTGAGGCGGCGGGGTAGTACGCAGCCAGACGAACGTGGTTCCGAGGAGGATTCCATGGCGAAGGTGGCGCGCGCGGCGCAGACGTGGCGGGCATACAGAGAGGTGACGAAGCCGGGCTCGCCCGGTCTCGGCACCCGTCTCCGCGCCCTCCCCAGGATGATCGGCGCGGTCATGAACGGGCGGTATCCCGGCATGACCAAGGGCAAACTGGCCATGATGGGTCTCGGCGTTCTCTACATCATCTCGCCGGTCGACCTCGTCCCCGACTTCCTGGTCCTCGTCGGGGTGGCCGACGACTTCGGCGTCTTCCTGTGGCTGATGGGCTCCCTGCTCGGTGAGGGCGGGCGCTACGTCGACTGGGAGCGCGAGGGGATCAGATCTGTTCCATCCTGAGCCAGGCACGTGAGGGCAGCGGGTGGCCGAACAGGCGGGCGGCGTTGCCGTAGGCCACCCGGGCGATGTCGGCGGGTGGCAGACTGCCCAGGTTCGTCGCGATGGCCTGCTGGGTGTCGGGCCAGGTGGAGTCGGAGTGTGGGTAGCCGCTCTCCAGCAGCACGTGCTCCAGCCCGACGGCGAGCCGAACTCCCGACAGGGCGTGGTCGTTGAGCGTGCCGAAGAAGAAGTTTCTTCGCAGCACCTCGCTGGGCTTCAGGCCGCCCTCCCACGAGGCCTCCCCCGCCACGGGGTGGTCGAGCGCGTAGTCGGCCCGCTCGGCCAGCATCGGCAGCCAGCCCACGCCGCCCTCCACGATCAGGATCCGCAACGCGGGGAAACGCAGCGGAATGCCCGACCAGAGCCAGTCGGCGCAGGCGAACATGGCGCTCGCGGGCATCAGGGTGGTGATCGCCTCGATCGGCGTGTCCGGGGAGGGAACCGGAGCCCAGGAGCCGGCACCGGCGTGCAGGCAGACGACGGTGCCCGTCTCCTCGCACGCCTGGAAGAACGGGTCCCAGTGGTCGCTGTGAATGGACGGCAGGCGCAGCCGGGTGGGGAACTCGGGGAAGAGCACCGCCTTGAAACCGCGCGCGGCGTTGTCGCGGATCTCCTTGGCGGCCACCTCGGGGTCGGTCAGCCAGGGCAACTGCAGGGCGATGATCCGTTCCGGGTAGGTGCCGGCCCAGACCTCCACGTGCCAGTCGTTCCACGCGCGCAGGACCGACAGGCCCAGCTCCTGGTCACGGGTCTTGGCGAAGACCATGCCGGACTGTCCGGCCAGCATGCCGGGGAAGCACAGCGCGGCCCAGACACCGGCACGGTCCATGTCCTCGATCCGGGCCTCGACGTCGTGGCAGCCGGGACGCATGTGCTCGAACCGCACAGGATCGAGCGTCCACTGCTCGCGGGGCAGGCCGGCGCCCACGTCGAGCCCGGCACAGGGGTAGGTGGCCCCGCCGTAACGCCAGACCTGGTGACCGGAGTCGGTCTCGACCACCTTGGGTGCCAAATCGGCGTATTTCTCCGGCAGCCGGTCGTCGAACATGTCGGGCGGCTCGATCAGGTGGTCGTCGGCTGAAATGATCACATAGTCCCGCCGCCTGGGCTCGGGGTCGGGGAGCAGCGGCGTAGTCACACGGTCAACCGTATTCCGCTGGAATAACACTCATCAAGCCGCAAGGTCTCCGCTTGGTATCTCTGTCTCTCGCGACGTCTTCTGCGATGTCCCCATCACACCTTTTGTGACGCTCCGTAACAGCCTTTCGCGGCACTCGCCGCGACCGTTGTCGCGGCGCCTCCCCGGTCGTCCCGCGCGGCCACCTTCCGCGGTGTCCTGTGTCGCGGCCCGGGACCACCCGAGGGGGGTGGAGGGCGGCCCCGGGACGGGCCCGCCGGAAGGGTGCCGCCCGTGGCGGGCCTTGCGGGTGCGCCTACCCAGGGATCGCCCTGGTATCAGGATTTTTCATAAGTTGATACTTGAGAGAAAAGATGCTCTTTTTGTCCATATTCAAGGCTCGTAGGCGACAGTCCCGCACGTCCCTGCCCGCCGCATGGCGGGAGTCGTACGCCCGCGCGAGCCCGACCCGCCGTTTAGTCTATGCAGCGGCGGGCCTCGCCTGATGGGGGCCGATGGGGGCGGGGATGCGAGTGGTGATTCCGGCACGGGACGACATCCCGTACGCCGCGCGGGTGGCGCTGCTGTTCGTGCTCGCGCTCTCCACGGTGATCGTCCACATCAACCAGGCCCCTCCCCTGCGACCCGCGGTCGAACTCCTGGCGGACCTGCGGGCGGGCGAGGTGACGAAGATCGTATACGACCGCAACTGGCCCGCCTACGGCACGCTGACCTGGTCGCACGGGCCGCTCTCCTGGAGCCAGGCCCGTTTCGACCAGCCGGACGACGTCTGGGATCCCCAGACCACCCGCCTCGTCCCCGAGGCCCTGGAACGCCGCCAGGAGGCTTTCATGGCCCAGGTGCGCGCCGTCGCCGACCCCTCGGTGGAGATCGTGCGCACCGACGGCTTCAGGGTGCCGGCGGGCTCGCCCGCCTACGGACGGTGGTGGGAGCCGTTCGCCCCGGTGGCGGTGGCGGCGGAGATCCTGGCCTGGCTGCTCATGCTGGCCCGGCCGAACCCCCGCTACGCCAGCCGCTGGGCGTGGTTCTGGATGTTTCTCACCGGCGGCTCGCTGCTCTACGTCCTGCTGGAGCCGAGACCTCTGTGGCGGGCTCCGTACGAGGCACTGCCCGCGCCGGCCAGGATCGACGGGACACGCGGGTTCGTGATCGCGGTGGCGCTCCTTTTCGGCCTGTCGATGGTGAACGCGTGATCGTAAAGTAGAAACAAAGGTATGACCCTTGAAACGCCGGAGGTCCGTCGCGGTTGGTGGATCGTCGGGGTGGCCGTCCGTTCGGTTCTCCTGATCGTCCTGGCCTTCGGCGCCCTGATCGCCGTGCTGAGCTTCACGCCCCTGCCGGGGACGCGGGCCGAGCTCCGCGCCGCGGCCACGGCCGATCGCGTCTCCCTCGTCGAGTACGACGGGTACGACACGGGAGACGGGCGGAGCGGCATGATCTCCTACGTCCTGTGGGCCCAGGGCCCGCTGCTCTGGCGCGAGATCAGGCTGGATCCGCCCGCGGAGGGCTCGCCCGCCTACACGTGGGCGGAGCTGAGGAAGGACCTGGGGTCGAGCCAGGCCAGGGTGATCGAGCAGAACCACTCCGGCGGGGCGGGATGGGTGCCCGGCTGGGTCATCGACATGCCGGGGCCCATCGGCGGCCCGTGGCTGATGGGGAGCTGGATACTCGCGTTTCTGATCATGCTCGGCTCGACGCCCCGGCTGGGCAACCGGTGGGCCTGGCTCTGGCTCTTCACCATCGGGCAGGCGGGCGCGCTCCTGTTCCTGCTGCTCGAACCCCGCCCGCTCTGGTTCGCGGCCGGGCGGCGTCCGGCGCAGCGCGAGCGGCTGAGCGGTGGTTGGGGCTTCCTGCTGGCGATCGGAGTCGGTCTGCTCTCCCTCGTCCTGGTGCCGGCCTTCGGCTATCTGCTGAACCTCGTCAGGAACTAGGCGCGGAGGTCGGCGGACTCGCCGGGCGGGGAGGACACAGCGGGCTCGGCGGACTCGGCGGACTCACCGGGTGGGGAGGGCTCCTCGGAGTCGTCGGGCGCGGAGGACCTTCCCGAGGGCCCCGAGGGCCCCGAGGGCCCCGAGGGCCCCGAGGGCCCCGAGGGCACTGAAGGCTCTGCGGACCTGGAGGGTGCGTTCGGCCCGGGCTCTCCTTCTCCAGGCTCGTCCGGCCCGGGTCCGCCTGGTGCCGTCGCGGCCGCCTTGAGGTCGGCGGCCTCCCTGCGGATCAGCAGGACCCAGCCGCCGATCGCGACCCCGATGAACAACCACCACTGCACGCCGTAGGCCAGGTTGAGGCCGCCCCCCTCGCCGACGTCCGGCGCGGGGACGGGCGCGGGAGCGACGGCGGCCGCGGGCGACTGCTCGATCAGGTCGACGTAGCCGCCGAGGAGCCTGTACGGCAGGCCGCGTCCGATCGCCTCGGTGTTGATCAGCAGGACCTGACCCGCGGGCAGGCCCGCCCGGTCGCGGATGCCGGAGGTCTCCTCGGTCTCGGTGGGACGTAGCCTGCCGGTGACAGTCACCTCACCCGAGGAGGGCGCGGGGACCTCGGGGAGGGCGTCGGCGGTGCTGCCCGCCTTGACCCAGCCACGGTTCACCAGCACACCGGTGCCGTTCGCCGTGACCAGCGGGGTCAGCACGTAGAAGCCGACCGCCTTGTCCTGGACGCGGCGCCGGACCAGGAGTTGGGCGCCGGCGTCGTACGTCCCCTTGGCCAGGACGGTGCGATATTTGTCCTGCGTAGAGACGGTGCCGCCGGGTGAGGTGAGCTCTTCCACGGCGACGGGGGCGGCGGCGAGGTTGCCGGTGATCTGGTGGCTGCTGGTCGACCTCTCCTCGAAACGCCCGAACTGCCACTGGCCGAGCAGCACGAAAGCGGGGATGACCAGCAGCACCACCACGTGGAGAGCCAGCCATCGGGGAGTCAGCAGGAACCGGTACACGTCATCAAGGGTAGGCACCGGGGGTACCGCCCCGTCCTCCGAGTACGCCTCTGGGGATGGCCGGACGCGCCTTGGGGCGTAGTAAAGTGCCCGGGACCGCCTGATCCTCGGATGTCAGGAAAGCTCACCGGACACTTCGGGCATCGCATACGGTCGTCTGAGTTTTTCCCTCGGGATGTTCCACCACCTCCGGAGCCCGCCCCTGATGACCGTGCTCATGCCCGCCCCCCCGGCTCCGCTCGTACTCCCTCGCATCGGGGTCCTGCTGCGGCACGCCGTCCCCAGGGTGTTCGAGAGCATGATTCTTCCCGTTCTCGTCTTCTACGTCGCGCTGATCTTCACCAACGCGAACGGCGCGCTGGCGGTGGCGGCGGCTTGGGTCTACGGCGGCGTCGCCTGGCGGCTGGTGAAGGGCGGTGAGGCCCCCGGCACGCTGCTGCTGGCGGCGGGCACGATCACCGTGAGGGTGGCGCTGGCGGTGGCGACGGGCAATCCCATCGTGTTCTTCCTGCAGCCCTGCCTCGGGGTGTTCTGCGTGAGCATGGGCTTTCTGCTCACCGCGCCGCTGCGGAGGCCGCTGATCCGGCGGGTGGTGGCCGACCTCGTGCCGCTGCCCGACCAGGTGATGGAGCATCCTCGGATGCGCCGCTTCTTCGTGTCGCAGTCGGTGCTGTGGGGCTGCGCGCAACTGCTGAACGGTGCGCTGAGCCTGTGGCTGCTGCTCAGCCAGACCCTGGAGACCTATCTCCTCGTGCGTACCTCCGTGGTCGCGGTGCTGCTCGGCGGCGTGGCGCTGGTCTCGGTGCTCAGCTTCAGGCACTGCCTGCGGAGGCTGGAGACGACGCGGGGGACGTGGCCTCCGGAGGCTCCGACCCCGGGTCTGGAGACGCGGGGACCGTAGCGCGAAGGCGCGCTCCGGGACCGGGCACCGGAGTGACCTCTCTCGGGCCGGACACCTCGTGCCCTTCCGCGCACCGGAAGTGCTGTTCGACCAGGGCGCCGCAGTCGCGGTGGGTGATGCGCAGCGGCGGTCCCGCGGCGTCGCTGAGATACCGGTCGCCCCACCGCATCAGGGCCATCAAAGTCGGATAGAGGTCGAGACCCATCTGGGTCAGCCGGTATTCGTCGCGCTGCCGCTGGCCGGGCTCGCGGTAGGGGACCTTGCGCAGCAGCCCTTCCTCCACCAGCCGGGTCAGCCGGGCGCTGAGCACCTGCCTGGGCGCTCCCGTGGCGGCCTGCATGTCGGCGAAGCGCCGAACGCCGCCGAACGCCTCACGCAGCACCAGGAACGTCCACTTCTCGCCGACGACGCCCAGGGCACGTTCGATGGAGCAGTTGTCCACCCGCAGGGGCAGGTCACCGGGAGTCGCCGCATTCATGTGCGAATCGTAAGTCGCCATCGCACCACCTCCAACGTGCATCTAAGTCTAGTTGACATACTCAGGTGTGCTGCGAGAATCTGAGTTCATGATGCGAACTCAGCTGGTGCCGCCGGGTGACGTACCGGCGCCTGCCGACATCCCGGTCGTGTGCGGGGACGTCCCCCAGGGACCCGAGGGCGTCGTCGCCACCTCCGGGGACGTCACACGGGGGGCCGGAGAGGGCGTGGCCGCGTCCGGGGACGTGTCCAGGGGCTTCGTGGCAGCCTCAGGGAACGTCGTGGCGGTGTCGGAGGCCGCCGTGGAGATCCGGCCCGCGCGGCCCGGCGACGAGGAGGGGATCCGCCGCTTCCTCGGAGGGCTGTCGCCGCGCACGCGGGCACTGAGGTTCTTCGCCGGGATGAGTCACCCGAGCGCGAGTTTCGTCAGGACGCTGCTCGCGGTGGACGATCGGCGCGATGCCCTGCTCGCCGTACGGGGGAACGTTCTCGTCGGGCACGCGATGAGCTGTCGGGGCGAGGAGGTCGACGTCGAGATCGCCGTGGTGGTGAGTGACGAGTGGCAGGGGACGGGGATCGGCTCCCGGCTCATCCGGACTCTGATGCGCCGCGCGGAGGCGAGGGGCGCCGTGACGGTGGGGATGGACGTGCTCGGGGACAACCGCGAGGTCCTGTCCATGGTCCGTAGGATGTGGCCGGAGGCGACCATGCGCGCCTCCTCCGGCATGGTCGAGGTGACCGCACAGGTTCTCCGTTGAACGCCACCCCTGACCGGTCCTCGTGCGGGTCGTACCGGGGTTCACCGGACGGGTTCGGCGGGCCGATTCCCGTGCGGGCCATACCGGGATTCACCGGACGGGGGCTCCTGGCCGGAGGTGTGGAAACGTCGCTTCGCGGCCGGGTGGCCGGGCGCCGGGACGACGACGCGGCCCCGGGGGCGGGCGTATGATCGACATGGCCCAAGCCGGTTCCCGGACAGTTTGCGGAACAAGGTTCTGTTGCCTCACCATGGATCCGTGAAGACCGCCAAGAACGGACGCGACGGCCGCACCAGGATCGTCGAGGGGGCTCTCCGCCGATTCAGCCAGGACGGTGTCTCGGCCACCACACTGGCGAGCCTCCGTGAGGAGAGCGGTGTCAGCGTCGGCAGTTTCTACCACCACTTCGCCAGCAAGGAACACGTCTTCGGCGTCCTGTACGCGGAGACCCTGCACATGTACCAGGAGGCGTTCCTCGCCGAACTCCAGCGTCACGAGAGCGCTCGGGGAGGCATCGAGGCCATCGTCGCCATGCACATGTCCTGGAGCGGCGAGCACCGCGAGCGGGCGCACCTGCTCATCAGCGAGCGGCCGCCCAGGCGCGACGAGCCGGGCGGCACCGAGGTGTCGGAGTCGCGCAGGGCGTTCTTCAGGAAGGTCTCCGAGTGGTGGCGTCCGCACATGAAGGACGGCCTGCTCCAGCCCGTTCACCCGACGATGTGCTACGTGCTCTGGCTGGGACCGGCCACCGAGATGTGCCGCCTGTGGTTCGCCGGTGCGCACCAGCCCACCCCCGACGAGATCAGCGGCCTCTGCGACGCGGCCTGGCAGAGCCTGAGGCAGCGAACCCCCTGAGGCCGTAACGCCGATACTCCGGCCCGGATCACGGGGGCTTTTCCGGGCCGGAGCGGCTTCAGCGCGCCCCCACCAGTTGACGCGTCCGCGTCGACACCCGCCAGACGTCCTCGTCCAGTGAGATGTCCAGCCGAAGGTCCTGACGTCGGCGCCGCAGGCCGGGCACCAGCACCCGGTCGGACACGTCGAACCCGCCACGCCGGGCGTAGCCGAACCCCAGCTCTCCGGGAAAGACCCGTAACTCATCCCGATTGCCGCACCGCGGGCAGGTCCATGCGACCAGGTCCTTGCCACGGTGGTAGTCGTGGCAGGCGCGGAAGTATTCATCAGGGTTGAAACGGGTCTCGCAGGCGAAGCAGGGGATCAACATCAAGGATCCTTTGAAGCGTGTGGTGCGGCTACCAAGAAGTACCGCTTACCGCTTGAAGTCCGCTTGCAGAACGCTTACCTCGGTGGGTAACAGTCTCATCACCGGGAGCGTTCGGACGTGCCCGGTGCGAGGATTGCCCCGTGAACGATCTGCTTGGCCGGCTCAGAGGGCTTCTGCTCGACACCGGCTACACCATCGACGGCGTCCGCGAGCGTCTCGGCGACGTCGCCGCCACCGCGCTCTCCCGCGAGGAGACGGTGCCCGCCCTGCGCGCCACCGCCGAAGGTGACCCGCTCGCCACCCTGATCCGGCTGTGGTGGCTCGGCGTCCCCGTGGAGGCGAGACGGGTGCCGACGGCCCTTCCCGTGGAGGAACTGGCCGCCGCGGGCCTGGTAGCCGTCGAGGACGGCCGGGTCACCTCGGCGGTCCACCTGCAGCCCTGGGACGCCGCCGACGCCGCCGCCGACGCCGCCGACGCCGGCGGCTACGTCGTCTCCGATCGCAAGGTGAGGCCGGGAGACCCGGCCCTGCGCCCGGACCACGTCGTCGGCGCGGGTGGCGCCTCGGCGAACCTCGCCCAGCTCGCCTCCCGCCGTCCCGTCGGGCGCGCCCTGGACCTGGGGACCGGCTGCGGGGTGCAGGTCCTCCACCTGGCCGGCAGGGCGGAGGAGATCACGGCCACCGACGTCAATCCACGCGCACTGGAGTTGGCCCGTATCAGCTGGGCGCTGTCCGGGATCACCGGCGTCGACGCCCGGCTCGGCTCCCTGTTCGACCCTGTCGAGGACGACCGCTTCGACCTGGTCGTCTCCAACCCGCCGTTCGTGATCTCCCCGGCCGGCCGGTTCACCTACCGCGAGTCCGGCTTTCACGCCGACGACTTCTGCCGTGACCTCGTACGGCGGGCACCCCGTCACCTCGCGCCCGGCGGCACCTGCCACCTGCTGGCGAACTGGTTGCACGTCGACGGCGAGGACTGGCGTGACCGGGTGGGCGGCTGGCTCACCGGGACCGGCTGCGACGGCTGGGTGGTGCAACGCGACGTCCAGGATCCCGCCGAGTACGTCGAGCTGTGGCTGAGGGACGCCGCGGAGCAGGGCACCGCGCGTCATCGCGAGCTCTACGACGACTGGCTCGGCTGGTTCGAGGCCGCGAACGTCACCGGGATCGGCTTCGGCTGGATCACCCTGAAGGACTCCGGGAGCCTCGATCCGGTCGTGCGGGTGGAGGAGTACGGGGGGCCGGTGGAACTGCCGGTCGGTGGACATGTGGACGAGGTGCTCGGCGCGATCGCGACGGCCCATCGGCTGAGTGACGCCGAGCTGCTCGGCTCCAGGCTTGTGGTGGCCGAGGGGGTGCTGGAGGAGAGGATCGGCCCGCCGGGTGCGGAGGACCCGGCGCGGATCGTGCTCAGGCAGAGCGGGGGGCTGCGTCGCAGGGCTGTGGTCGGGACCGTGGAAGCCGCGCTCGCGGGGGCCTGCGACGGTGATTATCCACTGGATCCGCTGCTCGCCGCGATCGCGGAACTGACCGGCGAGGACCACGATGACCTGCGGGCAAAGGCTCCCGCGGCTCTCCGCCCGCTGATCGCGGAAGGGTTTTTCCACATATCCACAGAGTGACTGTCCACAGCCTGTGGATATCGTCGCTATCGCTTGTCAATCGGATGGCAAACGCCGTGGGCGAAGCTCTGACCGTGGGGCACGGACCCGGGGGGTGAAGGGTCCGTGCCACGTCCGGCCGACCGTCACAGTGAGGCGGCCGACCCGCGGGCGACGCACCGGATGACCGGGCCCCCTACGCGTCGCCCGGGTCAGACGGCCGGCCGGACCTCCACACCCGCCCCGAAACACGGGGTCCGACTGCGAGGGGAACGCCGGTGATCAACCACGTCTGGATGACGCGTCTCGACGACGACCTGTACGACGGCCTGGGATCAGCTGTCGACCTGGTCGCGCTCCAGCAGAAGACGCAGATCCTCGGCCTCGGGCGCTCCGAGCCTGCCGAACAGGTCGTAGGCGCGTTCGAGGCAGCCCCGGCCACGCTCGACCTCGCCGAGCCCGTTGAGCGCGGTGCCTAACACCGCCAGGGCCTGCGCCTCGCCGTACGGGTGACTGATCTCCCGGCTCACGGTGAGCGCCTGCTCCGCGTGACGGGCCGCGTCGGTGAAACGGCCCGCGTTGATGAACGTCTCGGCGAGCCGGGAGCAGACCCGCTGTTCCCAGACCCGTTGCCTGCTGGCCCTGAAGAAGGCGAGGCACTCGGCGTGGTGGTGGACGGCCTCGTTCAGCCGGCCGACCCGCGACAGGATCATCCCCAGGTGGTAGCGGGCCCTCGCGGTGCCCGCGCTGGAGCCCATCTCGATGAACAGGGCGAGCCCCTGCTCGGCGGCGGCGATCGCCTCCTTCGGCTGCTTCAGGAACAGGTGGTCGCGGGCGGAGTAGCTGAGCGTCAGCGCCTCCCCGCCCCGCGCCCCGACCTCTCTGAACGCCTCGCGCGCCGAGTCGAACCAGGCCAGGGCCTCCGTGTGGCGGCGCCGGCGCCCGGCCACGACGGCGAGCGCGTTGAGCGCCTCGCCGGTGACGATGCGATCGCCTCCGGCCGACAGCTCCAGCGCCGTACGGAACTCCTCCTCCGCCTCGGCGAGCCGGTTCGCGCCGAACAGCACCCGCCCGAGCACGTAGCGGCAGCGCAGCTCGCTGGAGACGGCGCCGAGCCGCCGCGCGACGGCCAGCATGTCCCTCGTCCGGCCCTCGAACTCGCGGGCGTGGCTCCCCGACTCCAGCAGCGGCTCCATCGCGAGCAGCAGGTCGGCTCCCGGCAGCAGCTCGTCGGCCTCGTCCGCGCAGGTCACCTGGGCGATCGAGGCGAACAGCGACTCCGCCTCCACCGACAGCCAGGCCACCGCCTCGTCGGCGGAGGCGAAGACGTGACCGGTCCCGGTGACTCCCAGCCGGTCGGCCATCGTGCTGCCCTCGTAGGCGAGGCGGTGCGCCGAGCGCGCGGACGCCAGGTAGAAGTCGAGCAACCGGCGCAGCGCCGCCTCGCTCTCCCCGCCGACGGTCACGCTCACACCGGTTCCGCGCCGCTCGCCCCGCCTCGTCTCGCCCGCGGCGCAGCTCTCCTCGGCCGCGTTCTCGGTTCGTTCCGCGACGCGGCGGGCGAAGAGTTTGAGCAGGTCGTGGAAGCGGTAGCGGCCGGGGGCCGGGGCTTCGAGCAGGCTGGCGTCCACCAGGGACTCAAGGAGGTCCTCGGTGTCCATCGGGTCCAGCGCGAGCAACCCGGCGGCGGCGCCGATCGAGATGTCCGGGCCTCCCGGCAGGGAGAGCAGCCGGAACGCGCGGGCCTGGGCGGGGGTGAGCTGGCCGTACCCGAGGGCGAAGGTCGACTCCACCGCGAGGTTGCCCACGCGCATCTCGTCCAGGCGGCGGCGCTCGTCGGCGAGCCGGGGCACCAGGGAGGCGACCGTCCAGGACGGTCTGGCCGCGAGGCGCGCCGCCACGATCCGCACCGCGAGCGGCAGGAAGCCGCAGGCGGCGACCACGTCCATGGTGGCGGCGCGCTCGGCCTCCACCCTCTCCACGCCGGCGACGATGCCGAACAGCGCGAGGGCCTCCTCCGGCTCCATGACGTCCAGGTCGATCAGCCTGGCCGAGGCCAGGTCGGCGAGCTTGCCCCGGCTGGTCACGATCGCCGCGCACCCGGCAGAGCCGGGGAGCAACTCGCTCACCTGGTCGGCGTCGCGGGCGTTGTCGAGCAGCACGAGCATCCGACGGTCGGCGAGGAGCGAGCGGAACAGCGCGGACCGCTCGGCCAGACCGTCGGGGATGGCGTCGGCGGGCAGGCCGAGCCCGCGGAGGAAGGCCGCGAGCACCGACTCGGGCGCGGTCGGCTCCTCGCCGTATCCGCGCAGGTCGGCGTAGAGCTGACCGTCGGGGAACAGGTCGTGCATCGCGTGGGCGACGTGTACGGCGAGGGCCGTCTTGCCCACGCCGCCGATACCGGAGATGGCCGCCACCGGCACGCCCTCGGAGCCGTCACCGGACGACAGCAGCGCGCGGAGCCGCGCGATGATCTGGCGGCGGCCGGTGAAGTCGTTCACGGCGGCGGGAAGCTGCGCCGGTCGCGGCAGCTCCGGGGGCGTCGCCGTAGCCCTCGCGGGCTCCGGATCCGCCTCGGGGGTTTCCTTCGCGGACGGTTCGGCGGTCCCGGCGGTCCCGGTGACCTTGGTGAACTCGGTGGGTACGGGCCGCGCCGGCGTGAGGGCCGGGTCACCGGTGAGGATGCGCTGGTGCATGCTCGTCAGGTCGGAGCCGGGCTCGATGCCCAGCTCCTCGATCAGTGTGGCGCGGGTGTCGGCGAAGGCCGCGAGCGCCTCCGCGCTGCGCCCGCACCGGTGGTAGGCGAGCATCAGCTGGGCTCGGAGCCGCTCGCGCAGCGGGTGGTCGGCGGTGAGCGCGATCAGCTCCGACAGGACGTCGGCGTGCCTGCCCAGCTCCAGGTCGAGGTCCATCAGGACCTCGAGCACGCTCATCCGGCGCTCGGCGAGCCGTCCGCGCTGGTGCTCGGCGTACGGGCCGACGGCTCCGGCGAGCGGATCGCCGGTGTACAGCGCCAGACTCGCACGCAGGCTCTCCGCGGCCCGTGCCAGAGCGCCCTCGCGGCGCGCCGCCTCGGCCTCCTGGACACCGCGTTCGAAGAGGAGCAGGTCGAAGGAGTTGTCGTTCAGCCGCAGCGCGTAGCCTCTGCCGACGGAGGTGAGCAACTCGGGACGGGTACGCGGGGACCTGCCGGGCTCCAGCACCGTGCGCAGCCGGGAGACGTAGGTGCGCAGGGCGCCGAGCGCGCGGGGCGGGGCGTCGTCTCCCCAGATCGCGTCGATCATCTCGGCCGGAGTGATCGCCCGACCCTCCCTGAGCAGGAGCATCGCCAGGATGGAACGTTGCAGTGGGGTGCCCAGATCGAGCTCGGAGCCGTCGCGCCATGCCTGGACAGGACCGAGCACGGCGAACCGCAGTCCGTCTCCGCTGCCCTGAACAGCCATTTCTCGAATCTCCGCCCAAAGGAAAGTTTTATGGCCAAATGATAGATCCTCCGTCGCTTCCCTCGTAGGCGGAGGGTTGCTTGTTCGCCGGGACGTCGATTGCACGTCAATCGGCTGTTGAGCCGTGCGGCGGATGCTTGGCGCTGTCGGGCATGGCCCCATACGGGGGCGGCCATGCCCGACATGTCAGCGGATTGCAGGTATGGATAAAGGCTCTGTAAGCGCGGTGCAGGCATGCGCGCCTATCAATGAGCCATGGCTCCTGAAGAAAGAAAGGAGCCACACCCCTCAAGGAGAGAACCATCATGCGCCGCTCGATCAGCAGACTTCTCGGTCTCGCCGCCGCCACCGCCGTCATCGCGATCGGCGCTCCCGCCCTCGCCTCCCCCGCCTCCGCCGCCACCCTCACCGCCTCAAGCGGTTACGACGCGGAGCCCTGGGGCTACTACTACTCCAAGTACTACGACGACTCCCGCGCCAAGGCGAGGGGAAGCGTGTGGGTCGACGGCGCCGACCGCCTTCACGTCCAGGGCAGGCTCTACGACAAGTACTCGCCGAGCCGGCTCTGCGGCTACGCCCAGTTCAAGTTCGAGGACCACGAGGGCGACGAGGAGTACACCTGGGCGCGCAAGTGTGGCACCAGCGGCTACCAGAACTTCCACTACGTCGCGGACGAGATCGACAACCTGCAGGTCAGGGTCTGCTACTGGGACAGGCACCAGGCCAAGAGGACGCTGTGCGGTAAGTGGAACTACATCTACGAGGTCGAGTCCGACGACGAGGAGTGACCCGGGGGCCGCCGGCGAATCCATCCGGTAGCCCGTACCGGTGGTATCCATGTACGAACGTCCTCCCCCGCCCGCGATCTCCGCTCGACCCGGTGATCACGTGAGCCGCGACTCGCGTACGGCACCGGACGAACACCAGGCCCGCCCGAAATCCGGGCGGGCCTTTTGTTCCGTTAAGTGATTAAAGCGCTATTTGTAATGTTTTATTCTGGTTATATAACTATGGCCTTTTCGGTCAACCGTTCCCCTCATATTCCCGCATGTATCAGGCGTCCGTCTCACGCGGCCTGGGCGAGGCCCATCCGCGCGTGCATCCGTTCTCGGACGACCGGCCATTCTTCGCTCAAGATCGAGTAGTACGCGGTATCTCGGACCGTGTCGTCGGCGCCTCGGCTCTCCGCCCGCCGCACACCGTCGAGGTGTGCGCCGAGGGCTTCGATGGCGGCCCGGGAGCGTACGTTCCGTATGTCGGCCTTGAGGGTTATGCGGTGGACCTGCCAGGTCTCGAAGGCGAGGGAGAGCATCAGATACTTGCTCTCGCGGTTGATACCGGTTCCCTGCGCGGAGGCGGAGAGCCAGGTGTAACCGATGTCCGCCACGGACGGGACATCGCCCACCGCCCCACGAGCGCCCGGCGGCCAGGGCATGGGACCCTGCCAGTACTCCAGGTGCATGAGACGGGTGGCACCGACCACGCGATCGGTGTGAAGCCACCGGATGGCGAAGGGCATCGTGCGGCCCTCCGCCTGCTCAGCCAGAGCGGCCTCCACGTAGGAGACCATCTCGTCCCGGCCATTGGGGACGCGAGTGAAGGTATAGGTGGAGCGGTCTTCACTCGCCGCGGCGACGAGGTCGTCGACGACCGCGAGGCTGAGCGGTTCCAGACGCACGAGGCGCCCGGACAGGGTGACGAAAGCGGGCATGAGCACATCATGGGGGCTCCTCACCATGCCTGATGCCAAACAGTGCGAGACATCTTGGTGAGCATCGGGGGACGTCCGTGACCGATGGGCCTCTCCAAGGAGAAATCCCAGGTGGGAGCCGCTGAAACCTCGCTGAGAACCCGTCGCGGGAACGCTCCCGCGACGGGGTTCGATCATCCCGTCGTGGGAGCCGCGACGAGCGGGAAACGTACGGGGGAGCGGGATGCCTGACGCGTTGCGCGCAGGGCGGTCAGCGCCTCGCTCAGAGCATCCAGCGAGGCCGAGATCCAGGGCAGCTCCAGGGGGTCCGCGGCGTCGAGCGCGGCGAGCCGCAGTGACGTCGTCTCGCCGTACAGGAGGCTCGTCGCCACCCGCACCCGCAGGGCCGCGGGGTCGTCACCGAAGGCGTGGCCGGGAAGCACGCCGACACCGTGCCGGTCGAGCAGGTACGCGGCCAGGTCGGCGGAGGAGGCGAAGTCGAGCCCGGTGAAGTCGGGGTAGAGGTAGAAACCGCCCTGAGGCGCGTCCACCCGCACCCCCGCGCGGACGAACCGCTCGTACACCGCCCGCGCCACCGCGCCGTGCAGCTCGCGGCTCCGGTCCACCCGCTCGACGAGTTCCGGCGGCTCGGTGTAGGCGTACGCCGCCGCCTGCTGGACCGGTGCGGCGGGGCTGGACCAGATCTCGCTCGCCACCGCGAGGAGCCGGTCGCGCAGCAGCGGCGACGGGAGGCGGGCCACGCCGATCCGCCAGCCGCCCAGGGCGAGGCTCTTGCTGAGCCCACTGGTGATCACGGTCCGCTCGGGGGCGACATCGGCGGGGCTGAGGAAGGGGGTGGCCGGGGAGTGGACCAGGTCGCGGTAGATCTCGTCGGAGACGATCGTCAGATCGAGCTCGCGGGCGACCTCGGCGATCCGCCGGATCGTGGACGTCTTGGCCAGCGTGCCGGCGGGGTTGTCGGGAAGCGTGACCAGCAGCGAGCGCACGTCGCGCCCCTGGGCGCGGGCGTGCCTCACTGCCGCGGCCACATGCTCGGGGTCCGGCACCCCACCCTCGCCGGGGGGCGTCGGAACGAACAGGGAACGCGCTCCCACCAGCTCGGTCTGGGCGGCGTAGCTGACCCAGCTCGGCATCGGCAGCACGATGTCGCCGCCGATCGCCAGCAGCAGGCCGTACAGCAGGGGCTTGCTTCCCGGACCGCAGACCACCAGGTCGGGATCGGTGGGCAGGTGACGCCGCGACCAGTAGCCGGCGGCCGCCTCGCGCAGCGCGGGCGCGCCGGCGACCGGTCCGTACCCGTTGAGGCCGGACGCCGCGGTCAGCCGCTCGCGCAGGGCCGGATGAACGGGCAGGCCCGCCTCACCGAAGGCCAGGTGCAGCACACGCTCACCTGCGCGCCGTCTTCGTTCGATGTCCTCGTTGGCCGCCAGGGTGGCGGAAAGGGTGACGCTCATCGCGGGGTCCTTACCTCGTCGCGGAACACCACGAAAACGCTACGGAGCGCGACAGAGCACGGCAGAACGCAGCGGTACGTCGTGGAAGTCTGTGGAACGTTGTGGAACGTCTTCAAGCCTGCTGGGATGGACGGCATCAGGACAAGCTTCGGTTGTCGTGGGTGGGCGTAAGGAAAACTGATGCTTGATTTACGAAGGCTCGCTCTGATTTGTGAGTTCGCCCGCCGTGGCAGCATCGCGGCCACCGCGGCCTCCCTGGGCTACAGTCCTTCGGCGGTCTCGCAGCAACTCGCGGCGCTGGAGCGCCAGGCGGGAGCCGTGCTCATCGACAGGACCGCGAGAAGTGCGGAGCTGACCGACGCGGGGCGCCGTCTGGTCGAGCACGCCGAGCGCATCCTGGCCATGGTGGAGAGCGCGGAGTCGGACCTGTCGGCACAGGCCGCGACCCCGTCGGGGCGGGTCACCGTGACCGCCTTCCCGACCGCCGCGGTGGCCTTCGCACCCGCGCTCGCCAGGACGCTGCGACGGCACGACGAGCTCACCCTGCGGATGGGACAGGCCCGCTCGGGACGCGGGATGCGCGAGGTGCAGTCGGGCGAGGTGGACATCGCCCTGATCGACGACTGGTACGGCCGGATGCGCGAGCCCGACACGATGCGGGTCTTCCCGCTGCTGCGCGACCCGCTGGTGCTCGTGGTGCCGCGCAGGCACAGGCTCGCCTCCCCCGACGTCCCCGTCGACCTGTGGGATCTGCGCGACGAGCCCTGGATGGCCACTCCGGACGGCGAGCCCTCCCGGCTGGCAGTGGACAGGCTGATGGCCGACGTCGGCGGGCACCGGCCGGTGACCTGGGAGTTCGAAGGGCTGGGCACGATCATCGGCCTCGTCGCCAAGGGCATCGGCATCGCGGCCGTCCCCGCCCTGGCACTGGCCGCGGGGGTCCGCGGCATCGCCGTCCGTCGGTTTCCCGGCCCGTCGGTCGGCCGGGTCGTGTACGCCGTGGCCCGATCGTCCAGCGTCCACCGCCCCGCGGTGTCCGTCACCCTCAGGGCCGTTCACGTCGCCGCGCGGCTCCTCGCCGCCGACCTGGAGGGGGTCGAGCCGGCGTCCAGGGAGGCTCCGGACTCCGAAGGCCTGTCCGGTGCGACGCTCGGAGGTGATGCCTGACCGGACTTTCGAAGGTCTGTCCGGTGTGACGTTCGAAGGTGGTGCCTGACCGGACTTTCGAAGGTCCGTTCGGCGTGACGCTCGAAGGTGAGTCCCGGTCAGGACGGTGCCTGATCGGGGTGGTGTTCGGGCGAGACGGCTCCTGGAGCCTCGCGTCCCGGTAACGTCGGCACGTGCCTCCCACCTACGCCCTTGAGCGGTTGCTGAACGACGGCGGTTCCAAACTGGTCGCCGGGGTGGACGAGGTCGGGCGCGGAGCCTGGGCCGGTCCGGTGGCGGTCTGCGCCGTGGTCACCGACCTGTCGGAACCGCCCGCAGGGCTCACCGACTCGAAACTGCTCACCCCCGCCCGCCGCTCCGCCATGGTCTCCGAGATCACCGCCTGGGCGGCCGGGATCGGGTACGGCGAGGCGTCCCACGAGGAGATCGACGAACTCGGCATGACCGAGGCCCTGCGCAGGGCGGCGAGGAGGGCGCTGGCCGGGCTTCCCGTCCGTCCCGACGTGGTCGTTCTGGACGGGAAGCATGACTATCTGGGCGCGCCCTGGCCGGTCAGGTGCGAGGTCAAGGGCGACCTCTCCTGCGTCTCCGTGGCCGCGGCCTCCGTGATCGCCAAGGTTCGGCGGGACACGTACATGGCCTCACTCGGTTTCGAGGAGTACGGGTTCGCCGACAACGCGGGATACCCCTCGCCGGTTCACCAGGCGGCGCTCGCCTCCCTCGGCCCGACGGAGCATCACCGCCTTTCCTGGTCCTATCTGGACGACCTTCCCCGGTGGCGCCATCTCAAGAGGCATCGCAACCCGCTGGCCGGAGAGGGCCAGCTCGGACTTTTCGGATAGACACCCCTTTATCTGGGGGGCGTCCGGCACGTCCGGCCGGGGCCGGCCGACCGCGATGAGACCGGTCCGGAGATCGGGGAAGGCGGTCCGCCTCGAAACGAGGCCGTCAGCAGTCGACGAGCTCGGGCGACTGGTTGAGGATCTGCGACCTGGCGGTGACGAACTCCGCGTGGGCGCCGGTGGCGGTCGGGTCGAAGACGGCGACCCGGTGGCAGTTCTGGAAGGCGAGTCTCACCCCGAAGTGGCGCTCCAGGGCGCCGCGCATGGCGTCGCTGGCGAGAGCGCGCAGGAGTTGGCCACGAGCGGCCTCGTCCGGCGGGGGCACCGTGTTGTCGGCGAACTCGGCACCGGTGTCCTCGCGCTCCTTGACCAGGCCGCTGATGAGCGACCAGGCGTAAGGAAGGGAGTCTCTGACACAGGTGACGAATGCCGCGTCGTCCACCTCACCGGCCTTGGCCTGGTCGAGAAGATCGTTCGAAACGGTCAGCGACATGCTGCGTTCTCCTCACAGAAGGGGATTCATCAGACACTAGGTCGGGCCTACCGATCGCTCCACCTAGCGGGAGAGCGACACTCGTGTGGGCCCGAAGACGAAGCCGGGGTCGATCTGGGCCGCCAGGTCCTCGCCCGTCGCCCTGTTCGCCCAGGCCTTCGCGTTGCGGAGGTGGAACTGCACCGCCTGGCGTCCGAAGCGGAACCAGTCTTTCTCCTGGCTGTCGAGACGGTCGAGAAGCGTGCCCAGGGCTTGGGAGTTGGCCGGTTCGAGGTCTTGGAGAGTGAAGGGGTGACCCTGCTCCATCGCGCGGATCGCCGAGGAGTGCTCCAGGCAGACCAGCAGGTCGTCGCCGACCTGATCGCGCAGGAACGCCACGTCCCCGGGGCCGTGGATCTTGTTGCCCACCACCGCGATCGGCACGCCGTAGTCGGCGGCGTAGTCGCGGTACTGCCGGTAGACGCTCACGCCCTGACGGGTTGGCTCGGCCACCAGGAAGGTCATGTCGAAACGGGTGAAAAGCCCCGAGGCGAAGGAGTCGGCCCCGGCCGTCATGTCGACCACGACGTACTCGCCCGCACCGTCGAGCAGGTGGTTGAGGTAGAGCTCCACGGCGCCGACCTTGGAGTGGTAACACGCCACCCCCAGGTCGTCCTCGCTGAACGGCCCGGTGACCATCAGCCGGGACCCCTCCGGCGTGGCGACGGAGAATCCGGTGTGGATCGGGTCGTCCTCGTCGAGGCGGAGCAGCCGCGAGCCTGAGCCCGGCGGGGTGGTCTTGACCATCGCGGCGGCCGAGGAGATGCGGGGGTTGTCGCCCCGCAGGTATTCCTTGATCTCGGTCAGGTGCGAGCCCATCGGCCTGGGCAGCGCACCCTCGGCCAGCCCCAGTGCCATGCCCAGGTGCTGGTTGATGTCGGCGTCGACGGCCACCACGGGACCGCCCCGGCTCGCCACGTATCTCGCGAACAGCGCCGACAGGGTCGTCTTGCCGCTGCCGCCCTTGCCGACGAATGCCACCCTCACAACAACGATCCAATCTGATTATGAAAATCATTTCAAGACCTCGGAGGGCCCATCATGCCACGACGGGCGGGGGCGCGTGACGCGTATCGCGGGGAAGAGGGAAGGCGTGCTCGCGTCGCAAATATCAATAAAGGTGATCTCTCATGACAAATATCGGCGAAAGGTGCGAGGAAAAACGTCTGCCATGTCATGACCGGTGCCAAAGATCCGCTGTTACCGCTTCGCGGTCTCCTGTACGGACTCGACAACCGGCTTGGGGATCGGCGGGGCGGATGTTTGCCATCGGCGCCGATGAGATCCGGCCAGTCCGGGTATCCCATCCCGAGTTGGTTGATCTTGACCCCCCGGTGAGATCGTGGACAAGGATCAGCAAGGGGCTCTGGTGGCACGTACCGGTACCTGGTCGCGTCGCGTTTCCGAACGGCGGGTTCCTGAACGGCGGGTTCCTGAACGGCGGTTCTTCGAGCGGTGGTTTCCCCGCGGGAGGTTTTCCCCGCGAGGGATCGGTGGATTCGCCGCGTGGAGTGTCGCGCTCGCGGTGCTCGTGACGCCGTCGCTCACTCTCGCCGCATCCCGGACCGGTGTGGCGGAGGTGTCCTCGCCGTCCGTCCGAGCGGAGACCCTGACTCCCCGGACGACGATGGACGGGAGGTCCTCGGCTGAGCGGGTCGCGAAGAAGAGGGAACCCTCGTCCGTATCCGCGGGGAAGGAGCGCGAGGTGTCCTCGCCCGCGTCCGTTGCGGGAAGGCGGGCCTCCGTGTTCGCGGCGGGGAGGCGGGCCTCCGTGTTCGCGGCGGGGAGGCGGGCTTCCGCGTCCGTGACCGGAAGGCGAACTCCCGTGTTCGTTGCGGGGAGGCGGGCTCCCGCGTCCGTGGTGGGGAGGCGGGCTTCCGCGTCCGTTGCGGGAAGGCGGGACGCGCGGGGGGCCTTTGGCGGCGAGAGTCGTACGGCAGGGGCGGGAGAGCCGGAGGTCAGGATCACCAAGACGGCCTCGCCCGTCCTCGCGAAACCCGGCCAGAAGGTCACCTACACCGTCGAGGTGCACAACACCGGTGACATCGCCCACCCGGGCCTCACCTTCACCGACGACCTGTCGGGGCTGCTCGACGACGCGAGCTTCGACCACGACCAGTCGGCCACGTCGGGCACGGTCTCCTTCGCCGAACCCAGGGTGGCCTGGACCGGTGACGTGGCCGCCGGGCAGACGGTGACGGTCACCTACGGGGTCACGGTGAACGACCCCCCGGCGGGGGACCTGCGTCTCTCCGGCGAACTGGTCGGGCCCGAGGGCTCCAACTGCGAGGCCGGGTCGGCCGATCGCGCCTGCGGAAACCTCGGCGGGATCGGCCTGCCGCTGCTGTACGTCCTCATGACCGCCGGCAGCGAGGCTGCCGACCCCGGCCAGACGGTCGCCTACACGATCACCGTCGGCAACGTCGGCAACGCCACCTATCCCGGTGCCACACTCACCGGGGAGCTCTCCAGGGTCCTCGACGACGCGGTCTACAACGGCGACGCGCGGGCCACGAGCGGCACCGTCTCGTACGGCGCGCCGAAGCTGAACTGGGCCGGGGACATCCGGGTGGGCGAGACGGTCACGGTCACCTACAGCGTGACCGTCGGTACTCCCGCCACCGGGGACGGGGTGCTGGACAGCGCCGTCCAGGCCCTCGGGGGTGGGACGAACTGCCCGGACCCGGTGCCGTGGTCCGCGAGGCGTGCCGCACCCGTCCCCGGTACGGGCCTCGGCTGCGCGCAGCGGGTCGCCGTACGGAGGACGACGGGCACCGGGACGCTCGGGCCCGAGGATCGCGAGGTGGGCTCGGCGCCGGTGCCGGCTCCCGGCTCGGTACCCGCGCCCGAGTCGGACTCCGGGCCGGACTCCGGGCCGGTGCCGCTTTCCGGGGCGGATTCCGCGCCGGTGCCGGTTCCCGAGTCGGACTCCGCGTCGGCGTCGGTTCCCGGGGCGGATTCCGCATCGGTGCCGGTTCCCGAGTCGGACTCCGTTCCCGGTTCTGTGTCCGCGCCGGTTCCGGTTCCCGGCCGGGAACCGGAACCGGCGCCCGCGCGGGTGCCGGAGCCGGTCTCCGACCCGTCGTGTATGCCGGGCCGGGGGCGGTCCTTCTCGGTCCCCTGTCTCGCCGGTGGGCCTCGCGAGGTGTCGGCCGGCCCCTCGTTGCCGTTCACGGGTCTGCCGCTCGGGCCGGCCCTGGTGGGACTCCTGCTCTCCGGCCTCGGGTTGGCCCTGCGGCTGCGTACCCGGCCAGGGAGAACCTAGCCGGGTACGGGCCGGTCGGCGTAGAGGTCGGCGCGGACCTTGGCCGGGCGCTCGTGGCGCCGGATCAGACCGGTCGGACCCGGCGACCGCGGCGGAACAGGAACACGGCGGTGGCCAGCCCCGCGGCGGCGGCGGAGGCCAGCGAGACGGGCAGGACCCAGGCGGCCGTCTCCTCCGGTGGGGTCACGGTGTTGATGTCCGTGGCACAGGCCAGTACGGGGCCGGTGGCGCCCCTGCGAGCGCAGGCCGTCGTCACCAGGTTCTGCACCGTCGCGCCGGCCACCGCGCCCACCCGGGCGCTCACGTGGACGACCGTGTCCTTCTCGGGCGGGACGTTCACCGTCCACGCCACCTTGCCCTGCTCCACACGGCCTCCGGCGTCGGCCTTCACGAAGGTCATCGACGGCGGCAGGGACTGCACCAGGAGGACGCGCTTCAACCGGTCGCCTCCCTGGTTGCTGAGACGGAGCGTGTAGGTGTTCTCCGCGCCGGGCGTGGTCTCCCTCGCCCCGTCGTCGAGGGAGATGGAGACCGAGGGGACCGGATCGGCCCAGGCGAGTGGCCATCCGACAGCGGGTGCGGCGATCGCGGCGAGCAGGCTCACGCTCGCAAGGTGGTGTTTCATCCTCTAACCTCCGTTGTCACGATAAGTAATCACTCCATAACAGCATTCCGACCCTCGTGGGCGCTCTCAACGCGCCGGACACGGCGCTGGGCCTGTCATCCGTGAGGTCGTCGGTGTACTGGCTCGTTGACCCCCTGGCCCCGGTCTCCGGTCTCCGGCCCCCGGTCCGCTGGCCCCCCGGCCTCCGGCCCCGGCCCGCTGGCCCTCGGTCCGCGGTCAGTTGGTTCGCCGGTTCGTTGCTCGGCCGGTTCTCTGCTCCGTCGGGGCGTTCGGGCCCAACGAGTTCTCCGGCCTCGGCCGGTTCGTCAGTGGCAGGCGGAATCGAGGACGACGGCCTTCGTCTCGGCGTGCTCGCCCGCCTTCCCCTGGTCTCCGGCCTGTGCGGCGGATACGGAGCGGGGCGGGGCGGGTGGCGCAGCCAGGGTGGCGATGACCTCGTGCCTGATGAGGTGGTAGTCGGGCGCACCCGAGTAGATGAGCGGGGGGACGAACTGGAGACTCCTGATCCTGGAGTTCTTCACCTTCTCCGCCAGTTCGACCAGGTCGGGCAGCAACTGCCGAGGTATGTCGGTGGAGATGGTGTCGACGGCGGCGGCGGCCAGTTTCTCGAAGCTCCTGAAGACCGTCACCGGGTCGGCCTGTTTGGCGACGGCGTTCAGCAGGCACTTCTGGCGGCCCATCCGCACGTAGTCGTCACTGTAGGTGCGGGATCTGCCGTACCAGAGCGCCTCCTCGCCCGAGAGTTTCCGCTTTCCCGCCTCGATCAGGCCCTCGTTCTGCCTGCCGTACACGATGGGATCCTTGATGCGGACGCGTACACCGCCCATCGCGTTGACGATTTCCACGAAGCCCCTCATGTCGACCATCGCGTAATAGGGAATGTCGAGGCCGAGGATGCCGCCGATCGTTCTTTTCAGAAGCGTCGGGCCGCGGTGCCGCTTGCTCTGCCGGGGAACCATCTCGGGATAGTCCTCGGCGTACTGGTAGATCTCGTTGAGCATGCCCGGTGTGTACGGCGGTTCGCCCTGGAAACCGTAGGGAAAGCGCTCGCGGGCCGGGCCCGGCGGCATCGGGACGTTCTCCAGGTTCCTGGGCAGGCCGAACAGCACCGTGTCTCCGGTCCTGGGGTCGATGCTGGCCACGGTCATGCTGTCGGTGCGTACGCCGATCCGGTTGGCCGCCGCGTCCGCGCCGACGAGCAGGATGTTGAGCCGGTCCACGTCCTTCCACGGGTCCACCGGGATCGGCGCGACGCTTTCCGCGAACACCGAGGTCACGACGCCGTGCGAGATGTAGGCCAGTTTGGCCGCGTAGATCATCGGAGCGACCACCAGCGCGCATATCACGCCGACGCCCGCGGCGGAGAGGTACCGGGCCGCAGGTGACGCCGCCTTTGGTCGCACCAGCAGGTGGGAGCGGATGGTCACGGTGACCGTCACGCCGGCGACCAGCATCGCGGTGAAGGCGAAGACCCAGAGCCAGGAGGGTTGTACGGCGAGGGAGAGCAGGGAGGGGCCGGCGGTCAGCACGGCGGTCGCGGCGGCTGCGGCGAGGATCAACTCGATGCCCATCAAGATGGCACCGGTCAGGCGGCGGCCCACCCAGACGTGGGCCAGACCCCACAGAACGGCTGAGCCCAGTGTCAGTGCCAGGCTCGATCCGACGCCCGTTCGCCCCGTATTGCCTGCCATAGCCGTGACATCTCCCGTCCGTCAGACCAATACGTCGCAGGTTAGTAACGGTTTTCGGTTGAATCGGCTATGTGGTTGTTCGACGCGCTGAGGGCGACGGGTCAAGGTTTGTAAACCAGATTTCGCCGTCGGGATGACATTGATCTCCAAGTTCACGTCAAAAAGATGCCCTAACTGGTTTTGCCTGGCAAAAGCGGGGATTTCCAGGTAATGCGGTCAGGGAAGTCCGTACGTACGGTGATCGGCTCGATTTTGATCGTGCTCGGATGCCTCCTCGCCCCCTTCGCCCTCACCACCTACTGGGCGGCGAACGAGATCGCCGATCCCGACCGCTACATCAAGAACGTCGCCCCGCTGGCCGCTCACCCGGATGTCAGGAACGCCGTCACGGACCGTGTCACCGACGAGGTCATCGTGCGGCTGCGCGCGCTGGGCGTCTCGGTCGGCGGGGAGGTCGTCCGCGAGACGGTGAGGTCCGGCGTCGACAACGACTTCGCCGTCGCCTGGGTGGAGATCAACCGGCAGACGCACCGCAGGCTCCTCGCGATCCTGGGCCACGCCCCGAATCCCAGCGTGGCGGACGGCGGCGTCGGCTACGACCTCGCCCCGGTGTACGAGCTGGTCAAGCGGAGGTTGGAGATCGTCGGTGTGGGAGACGCCTCGCGCCTGCCCAGTACGCACCCCGTCACCCTGCTGCTGCCCACCTCCGCCGTTTTCGTGATCGACAATTTCTACGACAGGCTGATCTCGCTGAAATGGGTTCTGATCGGTCTGTCACCGGTACTGATCGTCACGGGAGTGTTTTTGCCCCATGACCGGTACGTCGCTCTGATCGGCGCCGGGCTCGGCCTGGCCACGAGCATGCTCGCGCTGGCCGTCGTCCTGTCCGTGATCCGCAACGTCTACCTGCCCGCTTCCGCCACCGGCGGCATGTCGTACTCCGCCGTGGCCGCGATATTCGACGCGCTGACCACCTTCCTGAGGGACGGCCTGCGCGTGCTCTTCACACTGGGCCTGCTCGTGGCGGGGACCGCCTTCGTCATCAAGGGCAAGCGCGTCCGTTCCAGGTTCGCGGCCGCGGCGCTCGAAGACCACCGTCACCAGTCCGCGGACCCCTCGAAGGACGTCTCCGAGGGGTGATAGCCGAGCCGGGTGCGCGCGGCGGTTATGTCGAGGGTCCGCTCGACGGCCAGGTGGCCCGCGGCGTAGCGCGTGAGCCGGGGCGGGCGCGGGCGCCGGAGCAGCCGTGACACGGTCTCGGCGACGGCGGCGAGGGGATCCGCCAGCGCGAGCGGCAGATAGTACGGTTCGGCGTCGATGCCGCGCTCTGCGAGGATCGCGCGCAGGGCGTCGTCGAGCACGACGGGTTCGGCGTCGGTCACGTTGAAGACGCCGTGGTCGACCGGACCTTCTGCGGCGAGCAGGCAGGCCTGGACCAGGTTGTCCACCGAGGTCAGGCTGATCCGCTGGCGCCCGTCGCCCACCGCGAGCAGCCTGCGGCCCCTGACCGCGCCGAGGACCCGGGGAAGCAGCGTGGTGTCCCCCCTGCCGTAGATCGCGTGCGGTCGCAGGATGACCGCCCGTTCCAGGCACCTCTCCGCGGCGGCCTTCGAGGCGCCGTACGCGTTGGCGTACCGCCCGGCCGGGGCGGTGTCCTCGGTGGCCATCACGGTCGGCCGGAACGGATCGTAGACGCTCGCCGTGCTGACGTGCACGAACCTGGCGCCGGGGAAGGCCGCGGCGGCGTTGCGGGTGCCGTCCACGTTGACGGCCCAGATGTCACGTGGCGGTCCCCAGTCCGTGACGCTCCCGGCGCAGTGGATCACCACGTCCACCTCGCTCGGGGGTGTCGCGGGCCGGGGGGTGAGGAGGTCCCACGACGTGTACGGAGCGCCGCCGAGGTGCCCGGCGTCCACAGCGGGTCGCCTGCCGAAGGCCCGCACCGTCCAGCCCCGCACCACGGCCGCCCGGCAGACCGCGCCTCCCACGAATCCGGAGGCGCCCGTCACCGCGACCCTCGGCCGCCCGCCGGGCCCGATGGGGCGCTCAGCTGCGGCGAGGTGCTCAGGTATGGCGGGTCGCTCAGCTGCGGCGGGTCGTTCAGGCACGGCGGGCGACCAGGTCTCGCAGGGCGGCCCGGTCGAGCTTGTCGGCCCGTCCCGAGCGGGGGAAGGCGTCGAGCGGCTCGATACGGTCGGGCAGGGCCGCGGCGTCCACGATCTCGGGAAGCGCCTTGCGCAACAGGCCCTCGTCGTAGCCCTCCGAGGGAACGACGGCCAGCACGACCTCCTCGTCCCCGGTCTCGGGGTCGGAGAGCCCGACGATCGCGGCCTCGGCGACCCCGGGCAGCGCCGCGATGCCGGACTCGTACAGGCCCGGGTAGATGTTGACCCCGTCGCGAAGGATCATGTCCTTCTTCCGGCCGAGCAGCACCAGCCGGTCCCCTTCGAGCCTGACGAGGTCGCCGGTCGCGACCTCCCGCAGCGGCTCCTCGCCGAGATAGCGCCACGCGAGGTGGGGGCCGGAGACGAACAACTCGCCGTCCTCGGCGACCCGGACCCCGACGCCGGGCAGGGGCTCCCCGAGCAGATCCCCCTCGGCCTGGGCCAGCTTCTCGCGGGCGGACGCGATCGCGATGGGGAGCGCCTCGGTCATCGCGTATACCGAGAGGACCTCGGGCCCGGCCTCGATCGCGCGTCGGAGCACGCCCGGCGGGGCAGGAGCGGCGCCGAGCAGGAGGTAGCGGAGGGTCCCGGGGAGCCTGGGGGTCTCGCGCAGCAGTCGATCCAGGTGCACCGGCACGGCGAAGGTGTGGGTGGCCCGCCGCGCGGCCAGTTCCGCGGCGAGGTCACCGCCCCCGGGCAGGGACCAGGTCGCCCCGGCCAGCAGGGCGGGGAGTCCGAGCATCAGCTGGTCGGTGTGCACGACGTCACCGGGACCCAGCGGGAACGCGCTCCTGAACATCTCCAGCCCGGCCGCGAGCGACCCCCGGGTGTGCACCACCCCTCGCGGACGCGCGGTGGTCCCCGAGGTGAAGATCACCGCCGCCGATTGGTCCGGATCCGCCCCGTACACCTCCCGGCCGGGAACGGCGGACGATCGTCGCAGGACGCGGGAGAGCCGCAGCGCTCCGCGGGGCACTCCTGGCAGCCACGGCCCCGTGTACAGGTGACGGACGGGGTGGCCGGGAAGCGGGTCCGCGAGGTCGGGCAGCAGCAGCCCCCGGCGGCGGGCGAGGCGCCTGAGCGGGCCGCTCAGGGTGTAGAGGAGGGACTCGCTGATCACCCATGCGGGCCGGGTCGCGGCCATGCGGGCCGCGAGCACGTCGGGGGCCAGACCGGGGTCCGCGAGGACGAGCGTCCCGCCCGCCGCCACCGCCCCCAGCGCCAGCGCCACCGCGTCCACCCCCGGCCGCACCGCGAACAGCACACCGTCCCCCGGCCGCATCCCGTCCTCGGGCCGGACCCGGTCTTCTACTCGCACCGGGTCTTCCGGTTGTGTCCCGCTCTCCGCCCGCGCCCGGTCTCCCGGTCGTTCCCGGTCTTCCGGCCGTGTCCGGTCTTCCGGCCGTGTCCGGTCTTCCGGCCGTGTCCGGTCTTCCGGCCGTGTCCGGTCTTCCGGCCGTGTCCGGTCTTCCGGCCGCGCCCGGTCTCCCGGCCGCGCCCGGTCTCCCGGCCGCGCCCGGTCTTCCGGCCGAGCGTCGTTCCCCGGCCGGCCTCCGCCCATCGCGTCGCGGACCGCGGACACCCGACGGGCCAGCTCGCCGTAGGTGATCTCCCGGCCCCGCCCGTCGACGATCGCGGTGCGCCCCGGCTCCCGCTCGGCGATTGTCATGATCCCGCTGACGATGTCGTTCACTAGGCTCCCGCCCGGCCGATCCACAGATGCTCGTACGTGGGAATGAGGACCCGTCTGGCCGCCCGTCGCCGCACGACGCGCACCCGGTGGGAGAGCAGGACGGAGGCCACCGCCCGGATCTCCGCGAGGGCGAGCGGGTAGCCGATGCAGAAATGCGGGCCCGCGCCGAACCAGAGCCTGCGCAGCTCGGGCGGGTGGGTGCGGGAGGGGTCGAACGGGCCGTACGCCCTGGCGCAGTTGTGGGTGACGATCAGGACCCGGTCGCCGGGGCGTACCGCCGTGCCGCCGACGTGCGCGGCGGCGGCCACCGAGCGCAGCATCAGCGGGGTCGGCGTGGTGACCCGCATCGCCTCCTCGATGACCCTGTCCAGGTCGCCGACCTGGGTGCCGTGGTCGTGCAGGAGGGCGACGAGCCGGGGGACGAACGTGGCGACGGTCTCGGTACCGGTCAGGAAGAACGCCCCCGCCGCGCCCCGCGCCTCGGCCACGGACAGTCCCTGCGCCCGCATCCGGCCCATCACCGTGGACTCGTCCCCGGCCTCGTAGGCGGTCTGCGCGATGTCCCCGATCCGGTCCAGCACCCGCCTGGCGACGGCCACCTGCCGGTCGGACAACCGCCGCGAGCGCAGCGAGACCATCGAGACGACCCGCTCCCCGTCCGCGAAAAGTTCCCTCGCCCGCGCCTCGGAGACCTCGCCCAGCCCGATCACCCGGCAGATCACCGCCCCGGCCATCAGCCGCATGGCGTCCACCAGGTCGACCGTCTCGCCCTTCCCCAGGCGGGCGGAGAGATCGTCGAGCGGTCCACGGAGCACGTCCTCCACCAGCGAGGACACGTACCCGGTGGTGAACAGCGGCATCAGTTTCCTGCGGAGCGCGAGGTGGCCGGGGCCCTCCATGTTGAGCAGTACGGAGGGGCCGAGCACGGGCGTCCACAGGTCGCCGGGCGACCCCGGCCCGTCCTTGCGGAACCGCTCGTCCATCAGCACGGCCCGCGCGACGGCGGCGTCGTTGACCACCACTCCCAGCCCGGGGACGCGCACCACGGGCCCGAGCCGGGCCAGCAGCCGCATGAGCGGGTAGGCGAAGGGGTGGGCGGCCAGGTAGAGGCGGGTCTCGTGGTTCACCGGACGTCGATCACTTCCGGCCGGTAGTGGTGGTCGGCGTACCAGGCGAGGGTGCCCGCGAGGCCGTACGCCCGCAGCCTGCGTACGGAGCCGAAGACCACCACGTCACGGCGCGAGGCGTACGCGGGGGTGAGGGCGCGCACCTGGTTGACCAGGGCACGGTCCTCGTGGACCTCCTCGATCGCGGTCCTGGGGAAGCCGCCCGCGCGCTCGTAGAGGTCCGCGGTGATGGCGAGGGTGGCGCCGGGCATCATCACGTACGGGCCCAGGTAGCGCGGGTCCCTGTTGCCGGGCCGGAAGCGGCCGAAGGTCGCCGCCACCTCCACCACGAACGGGATGAGGTGACGCTCCCAGAACTTCAGCCGGAACTCGTCGGTCCTGGGCCTCAGCTGCCCGCCGACCATCTCCAGCCCGTCGTCGAAGGCCCGCCGGATGTTGCGCACCCAGTCGGGGCGGGGCAGGCAGTCCGCGTCGGTCCTGGCCAGGTGGGTCGCCCCGTGCGCGATGGCGTGGCGCATGCCGGTGTCGGAGGCGGCGCCCGTGCCCTTCCGAGTCTCGACGACCACCTGAACACCGTGCCGCCGTACGACCTCGGCGGTGCCGTCGGTGCTCGCGTTGTCCACCACGAGCAGCGTGAAGTCCCGGTCGTCCTGCTCGGCCAGAGCCCGCAGCGTCGCCTCGATGCCGGGGGCCTCGTTGTAGGCGGGAACGATCACCCAGAGGTCCATCACATCTCCGCCAGCATCACACCGGTACTGATCCCGCCGCCCAGCCCGAGCAGCGCCACCCGGTCGCCGGGTCGCCAGTCGCCCAGGGTGAGCTGGAGCGGCAGCGTCGTCGAGGCGCAGTTGCCGTGCTCGGGCAGGCTGACCACGAGCCTGTCCCCTGGGATGTCGAGCACCTCGGCCAGGAAGCGCAGGTAGGGCAGCGCCACCTGGTGCACCGCGACGACGGCGAAGTCGTCCCAGGTCAGGCCGGTGCGCTTGAGGGCGTTGAGGAAGATGTCCGGGCCGATCGCCTCGAAGGCGTCCTTGAGCCTGCGCCCGTCGCCGCGGAAGTAGGAGTACTCGAGGTCGCGGGGGTGCGCGGAACCGCCTCCGGGCAGGGTGCCGATCGCCCAGGACGTGGAGTCGGCCGCGAAGTCGCGGTAGAAAATGCCACGTTCCAAGTCGGCGGCGACCGTGACCGCGGCCCCGGTGTCCGACAGCGTGTAGCCGGCGAAGGAGTCGACGAACTGCGCGCGGTCCCTGACCCGCCACCGGATCGCCCGCGACGGGATCTCGCCCGAGCAGACCAGCACCTTGCGGTGCGCCCCGGTCAGGATGAGCGCCTCGGCGATCTGGATCCCGTTGAGCATGCTGTTGCAGGCGTTCTTGACGTCGAACACCGGGCACGAGAGTCCCAGTTTGGCCGCCACGATGTGCGCGGTGGCGGGTTCGATCATGTCCTGCGAGGCCGACGCGAAGACGAGCAGGTCGACGTCGGAGTGGTCGAGTTCGCGGGCCGCCTCCGCGGCCAGGTCCGACGCCTGCTGGTCGTCCCTGGCCACGTGGCGGCGCCGGATTCCGGTCAGCCGTTCGACGACGCCCCTGTGGGGCGTGTAACCCTCGATCCGCCGTTCGACGTCCGCGCTGGACACGGTCCGCTCCGGCAGATACGTCGCGACGCCCGTGATCCGGGCTTTCATTGATCTCCTTTTATCCCTGAACAGTGTCGAGCCGAACAGCGTCGAGCCGAACAGCGTGAAGTCTCGACATGCTCGCGCAATGTATCTAAAACGCGGTGTTTTGTCCTGGTCATGCGAGAAAGACGGGCAAACATGGACGAGAGATCACATACCTGCACAAGCCGGTCGCGAAGATGGCATCGCGCCGTCCTGTCATGCCGTCCTTCCGCACCGCGCTCCCACGTCGTCCGTTCGCGCCGACACGAGTTTCATGATCGATAAAGGGGTGGTGGATCTTTTCCTCAAGGTCAAGGCCGAGGACAGGAGTTGGAGAACACCGCCGGGCCGCCGGGCACCACCTCGGGCCGAGAGCCGCGGCTCCGCCGGGTAGTTTGACGAACCCCTGTCGCGGCAGAGGACCCCATAAGATCTTTTTTCGTGATCGACCGGAATGACCGTGATCGACCTCGCCGGGCTGAACACCGTCACCCGCACCGTGATTCTGCTGGAGGTATGCCATGCGTGGTACAGCTCGTGCGTTCGCCGTGACCACCGCCGCCCTCGCCCTCGGACTGACCGCCTGCAGCGCGGGCGAGCCGGCCGACGGCCGGCCGGTGAAGCAGGCCGTCCCCAAGGCCGGTGAGGAGACCAAGAAGCCCGAGAAGCCGGCGGGACCCGTCACGCTGAAGTACTGGACCTTCACCCCGCCCGAGGCCGCGCTGAAGAGGGCGGTCGCCGCGTTCGAACGGGCGAACCCCGGCATCAAGGTCGAGCTGCGCACCTTCGCCGAGGCCGACTACCGCAAGCGGCTCCCCAAGGCGCTCGCCGGCGACGAGAAACTCGACGTCGTCGGCCTCCCGATCCCGACGATGACCCGCTCGGTCGCGAACCGGCTCCGCCCGGTCGACGACTGGAAGGACAAGGTCTCCGGCGGCTGGGTCGACGAGCTCGGGGAGAACGCGGTGAAGCAGACGGAGAAGGCCGCCAAGGGCGGCACGCTCTACTCCGTCCCGATGGGTTCCAACGGCGGCGCGGTCATGTACTACAACGCCGGTCTCCTGTCCGAGCTCGGACTCTCCTTCCCGAAGACGGCCGCCGATCTGGAGAGCGTCGTGAGGCGGGTCAAGAAGGAGATCCCCGACCTCCGGCCGATCGTCTTCTCCGGCGAGCCACGTCGGCAGGAGGAACTCCTGTTCACCATCGCGGGCCAGAGCCACCCCACCCTCTCCGACGAGCTGCTGACCGGCGGCAAGCCGTGGAACGGCCCCGAGGTCGTCTCGGCCCTGACCGCCTACAGGTCGCTGTTCGACAGGGGCGTGCTGGCGAAGTCGGGGCTCGCACTCAAGGGCGACCGCCCTGCCGAGCTTTTCCGCTCAGGCAAGGCCCTGTTCCTGGTGGACGGCTCGGGCCGGAGCCCGATGCTGTCCGCGTCCTACCGCAAGACCGCGAAGATCTCCGTCAAGAAGATCGGCGCCGGACCTTTCCCGACCGTCCTGCAGGGCTCCAAGCCCGCCGTCCGCAGTACGGCCGAGGTGGGGCTCGCCATCCCCAAGAGCTCCAAGCACGTGGCCGAGGCGGCCACGCTGATCGAGTTCCTGACGGTGGGCGAGGGGGTCTCCAACTGGGTCGGAGACCTGGCGCTCGTCCCCGCGCGCGAGGACTTCCGGATCGACTCCTCCGTCTTCGCCGACTCGGAGGGCAAGGAGGGTTACGCCGCGATCCAGGAGCTCGTCAAGGACGGCGGCTCCCTGAACGTCCCCGACGAGTCCTTCCTGGAGCGGGTGGAGGGTGACGTCATCCTCGACGTCGCCCATGGCCGGATCACCGCGAAGAAGGCGGCCGACCGCCTGCAGGAGGAGTGGTCGCGCGGCGAGTGAGGGTCTTCCTCCGGGTTTCCCCGCCGTCCTGTGGTGAGAGCCCTCCTCGGCTTCTCGCCGGCAGGACGGTGAAAACCTCTCGACGGCTTCCCGCCGCCCGGGCCTCGACAGTGGCTTCCCATCCGGTCGCTGAGCGCTCCCGGGGGCCCCGGCGAGGTCAGGCGTTCACGTTCACCGGCCGGAAGGTGCGGCGGTAGGCCATCGGCGAGACGCCGATGGCCGCCTGCAGGTGCTGGCGGAGCGAGGCGGCGGTGCCGAACCCCGACCGCAGGGCGACACCGTCCACCGGCAGGTCGCTGGTCTCCAGGAGCCGCCGGGCCAGCTCGACCCGCTGCAGGATGAGCCACTGCCCGGGGCTGAGCCCCATCTCGTCGCGGAAGCGCCGGGTGAAGGTACGGCGGCTCATCCGGGCATGGGCGGCCAGCTCGCCGAGGGAGAGCGGTTCGTGCAGCCGCTCCAGCGCCCAGGCCCTGGTCGGGGCGGTCGTCGCCGCGGTCGGGGAGGGAATCGGGCGCTCGATGAACTGTGCCTGACCGCCGTCGCGCCACGGCGGGACGACGCACCGCCTGGCCACGCGGTTCGCCACCTCGGTGCCGTGGTCGCGCCGGACGATGTGCAGGCAGAGGTCGATCCCCGCGGCCACCCCTGCCGAGGTGAGCACGTCCCCGTCGTCCACGAACAGCACATCCGGGTTGACCTTGACCTTGGGAAACAGCTTCTGGAAGTGGTCGGTGCTGCTCCAGTGGGTGGTCGCGGGACGGCCGTCGAGCAGTCCGGCCGCCGCGAGCACGTAGGCGGCGGTGCAGATCGAGACCAGGCGGGTGCCCGGCCGGATGCGCGCGATCGCGTCGGCCACGGGGACGGGGAGCCGTCCCTCGGCGGAGATCGCTCCGAGGGCGTGGGTGGCCGGGATCACCACGGTGTCCGCGTCCTCCAGGGCCTCGGCTCCGTGGTCCACCGCGATCGCGAAGTCGGCGTCGGTGCGTACGGGGGCGCCGTCGACGGTGCAGGTGAGCACCTCGTAGAGCGGTTTGCCGTCCGCGCCCCTGGCGACGCCGAAGATCCGCGGCGGGATGCCCAGCTCGAAGGGGATCACGCCGTCCATGGCGAGCATGACGATCCTGTGCATGACCCGATTCTTACATGGGTGAGGTACGGGCCACCCCCGCCGATGGCCGCCGCGTCACCAAGGACCGTCTCTTGCGAAGCTGTTCCCCTCGCCGAGGGGGCGCCACCTGCGAAGCCCGTTCCCTTCATCGAGAATCGCCGTCCGCGAAGCCCTTTTCACTGTGGGGTGCCTGCCGTGAAGCCCCGTCCCCCACCGTGAGGCAGGCTCAGGAGTCGGGCGCGGTCGACAGCGGCAGGCGGAGGACGAGCCGGGCGCCGCGGCCGTTGGTGTTGTCGGCGGCGTAGAGCCTGCCGCGGTGTGCCACGGCGATGTCCCTGGCGATGGACAGGCCCAGGCCGGTTCCCCCGGCGTCGCGGCTGCGCGCCGAGTCCAGGCGGGTGAACCGCTGGAAGACCCGCTCCCGCTCTGTCTCGGGGATGCCGAGCCCGTCGTCGATGACCTCCAGCACGGCCTCGCCCAGCCGGCTCCCGACCCGGACCTGCACCTCCTTCACCGCGTGCCGGTCGGCGTTGGCCAGCAGGTTGGTGAGCAGTCGTACCAGCTGGACCCTGCTGCCTCGCACCGTGACGCCGGGGTCGAGCTTCAACAGCACCTCGTGCCGGGTCGGCCGGCGCCTCACCTCCGAGGTGACCAGGTCGGCGAGGTCGATCACCTCCGGTGCGACCCGCACGCCGGAGTCCAGACAGGCGAGCAGCAGCAGGTCCTCGATGACGGCCTGGAGCCGGTCCGCGTCGGCCAGCACCGAGCGCATCGTCGTGAGCGGGTCCTCCGCCTCGGGGTCGGAGATCGCCAGTTCGAGCTTGGTACGTAACCCGGTCAGGGGGGTGCGCAGCTCATGGGAGGCGTCGGAGGCGAAGCGACGCTGGTTCTCCACGGCCCGCTCCAACCTTTCGAGGGTCGCGTTGATGGTCTGGGTGAGCTGCGCCATCTCGTTCCCCGAGGCGGGGACGGGCATCCGGCGGCTGAGGTCGGAGGCGGTGATCTCGGTCATCTCGGCGCGGATCCGTTCCACCGGGGCGAGCGTACGGCCGGCGAGTTGCCAGGCGCCCCAGCCGAGCAGCGCGAGAAGCCCCGAGGAGAAGAGCGTGAGCGTGATCGCGAGGAAGCTGGAGCGGAGCAACGGGGGTTCCGGCATTATCGCGTAGATCATCACGTCGCCGTAGACGGAGTCTTCGACCCGGAGGCCCGCGACGCTGTAGCACGCCCGTTCCTTCGGCGGTAGGGTCGCGCACACCGTCTCGTCCACGCGCGCCTGGCCGGGAGGTGGGCGCTTCTGGGTGAGCGGCGGCTTTTCCTTCATGGCCGGGCTGGCGGCGACCACCCGGCCGTCGTTCGCGACGACCTGGATGCGGTTGACGCGGTTGAGCGGGAAGATGACGGTGTCCGCGGGGCCTTTCTCGATGTCCAGGGCCGTGTTGGCGGCCGCGTCGGCCGCCAGGTCGGAGAGGTCCGCCGAAAGCCTGGTCTTCACGACCTGCAAGGTGACGAACATGCCCATTCCCAGGACCAGGGCGAACGCGATGATCGCTATGAGGGTCACCTGACCTCGGATTGACCGCGGACGTCGTAATATGGCTACCCCCCCGAAAATCATCTCTTCGTATTTAATGACATCCTTTTAAGTCATTTATAGGTGATTGTCGTTAATTAACTAGCAAAGCCCGAACAAGCTCTCGTTGTTGTTCGGTCGGGGAGGGCAATGGTTCCCACCTGCGGCGCGACCGGGAGAGGCATCGGCCAAGTGGTGCCGGAAGTGGCTCGAAAAGACTCCCGGTATGACGCATCTGGCTGGCATGTCCTCCTATGTAGGTGTGTGTCCTGTTAAGATCCGCCGATGATTATCCGTGACGGTCATCTTGGCGACGCACCGGCCGTTCTGGCGATGTTCGACGGCGCGGTGGCGTGGCTGACCTCCCTGGGCCGCACCGGCCAGTGGGGCAGTGAGCCGTTCTCCGTCGACGCGGCCCGTGTCGAGCGGGTCACCTCGTGGGCGACATCCGGCGGGATGCGCGTCGCCGAGCTCGACGGCCGGCCCGCGGGCTGCCTGGTAGTGGGGCCCGCGATGCCCTATGTCCCCCCCGCTCCCGAGCCGGAGCTCTACATCCAGGGGCTGGTCGTCGATCCGAGGTTCCACGGCAGGGGAGTCGGGGCCGCCCTGCTGGAGCGCGCCCGCGCGGAGGCCGCAGGGCTGGGGATCGCGCTGGTGCGGGTCGACTGCTACGCCGGTGACGACGGCCGGCTGGTGGCGTACTACGAGAGCCAGGGCTTCACCAGGACGGAGAGCTTCAAGGTCGGCGACTGGCCCGGCCAGGTCCTGGAGTCGAGGCTCCCCGTGGCCACGGGCTGAACGGCGGGCAGAGGGGCCACCACCTCGAAGAGGTTCGACGCTCCCCGAACGTCCCGCGCCGAGAGGGCCGTGCCGGGGTGGTGCGGGCCGGGTGAGCGGGCCGGGTGAGCGGGAAGGCCGCGGACGCGAGGAGGGTGCGGGACCCGTGACGGGTCCCGCACCCTCCTGCGGTGCGGAGCGGGGTCAGCCCGCGGTTCCCGCCGAGGCCGGGTAGATGCGGAGCCAGTCCACTTCCATCCACGCCTCGCCGGAGCTTCCCTGGCCGGGGAACCAGTCCAGCTGCAGGCAGACCGACATCGAACTACGGGTGGCGTTCCCCGAGCGGAACCACTCCTGCCCGTCGATGTAGCCGACGACGCTGCTGGGGGTGACCTCCACGGCGTAGGTGTGCCAGGCGGTCATGTCGATGTTGGCGTGGGCCTGCTCCTGCCCCTGAGGGGTGTGCAGGAAGAAGTTCGGCCGCTGCCGCTCGGGATCGTTGATGACCTCCAGGAAGTCGATCTCCTCACCGGTGGAACTCCGCACGTTGCCGCCGCCGTCCTTCGGCCACAGCAGGGCGACGGGATGGTACGACCCGGCTCCCGGGTACAGGCGGATACGGGTCTCCCAGCGCCCGTACGCCTGGGCGTGACGGGCGGCCAGGCCGGCCGTGGTCCCGTCCTCGCGACCGTACAGGTAGAGCGCCCCGTTTCCGAGGTAGAGCTGCTGGGGGGATCGGCGGCCGTTGCCGGCGTGCCCGGCCGAGTCGTAGAAGACCCAGTCGGACTCGTCGAGGTAGTCGTCGAACTCCGCGCACCAGGACGGTGCGCCCCAGCTGAGGGCTTGCGCGGCGCTGGCCTCGCCGGTGGCGGCGGGGGCGCAGGGGGCCGCGGAGACCACCTCTCCCTGGGCCGCGCTGAGGGTGCTCACCGTCAGCGCGGCCACCATGCTGAGTACGGCCACCCGCACGTGGGATCTGGTGATCATGATTACTCCTCCCAGGATCTTGCGCAGAGTGTGGAGGGACTGAAGCTCCAGCAGCCGGTGCTCGTCGGGCTGGGGATCGCCCACACGGTCGGGCCCGAGGGCTGGGTGGGCGAGGCGGGCGGCGCGAACACCCAGCGCGGCGCGCCCGCCGGCTCGTGGTTCGCGATCAGCCGGACGCCGGGGGACGCCGCGGTACGGCCACGCCAGGGCGCGAGGCTCCAGCACGAGGCGAGGTCCTCCGGCTTACAGAGGTCGGAGGTGGAGCGCTTGAGCGGGGGCAGAGGCAGGACGGTACGGATCGAGGGCGCCGGGGACGGGGCCGCCATCGGGGATCGGGTGCTCTGGACCGGCTCGAGCAGGAGGGAGGGCTCCCGGGCGTCGGTCCGCGCGGGTGCGGGCCGGGGCGCGTGGGTCGCCCAACGAGGCGCGCCGGGGCGCGACGAGGTGGCGGTGGGGGCCGGGGTGACGGGCGGGGTCGGGCTCGCCGAGGGCTTCGGAGTTTCCTTGGGCGAAGTGGTGGGCTTCTGAGTGGGCTTGGGGGCGGGGGTGCCGCTCGGCGCGGATTTGGTCGCCGTCGCCGTCGCGGTGGGTTTCGCCGTTGCCGTAGCGGTCGCGGTCGCCGTCGCGGTGGGTGTGGGGGACGGCGCGGGCTGGGTGGTCGTACCGGAGGGGGACGGTGTCGTCGCCGGCGGCTGCGGTGTCCCGGTCGACGCGGGTGAGGAGGTGGCGCTGGGCGACGGCGCCGGGGTGGCGGGGGCGGAGGTCGCCGTGGACGTCGCCGACGGTGCCGGGGTGGGCTTCTTGGCCTCGGGGGACGGGTCGGTGGTGGGCCTGGTGTTCCTGGACGGCGCGGGGACCTTCCTGGCCTCCACGGGGGCGTCGGTGGACCTGGTGTTCCTCCTGGTCGTCGGCTTGGTCGTCGGCTCGGACCTCCTCGGTGAGCTCTCGGTGGACCTGGTGCTCACGGGCGGGTCCTCGGCGGGACGTGACCTGCTGGACGGCGAGCTCGTCGGCGCCGCGTTCCTGGACCGTGTGGCCTCCCGCGTCGTCGTCCCATCGGGGGAGGCGGAGCGCCGCTCGACGGGAGCGTCCTCCTCCACGCGCGGTGCGGTGTTCCTCTCGCCGGAACGGTTACGGGACGTGGGCGGGGGGCTGTCGGTCTCGGGGGACGAGGTCTCCTCCGAGGGGGCGCGACGGGTCCGCGTCTCGGCGGGCGGATTCCCGTCCCCGGAGCGGGAGCCGCTGCCCGAGGGCGGGTTCCTGTCCGTTCTGGAACGGGAGTCGCCGTCCGAGGGCGGGTTCCTGTCGGATGTCGAACGGGAGTCGTCCGAGGGGGCCGAGCGGGAGTCGCCCGACGGGGGAGTCCCGTCCTGCTGGGAGGTGTCTTCGACCTCGGAGGGGGGTTCCTGGCGTGAGGGGGGAGAACCGGCGAACTCCTGCGACGATGAGCCGGAGCTCAGGCCGGGATCCGCCATGGCGGCCCACGGCTGGGCGATGACCGCGCTCGTCGTCGCGGATACCGCGGCCAGCAGAAGGCCGGAGAGTAAGGTGACACGCCGGGATGAGCTGCGTGGGGGCATTGATCGCTCTTCCTCGATCTATGGGGTGGGCTCTGGGCCGGAGATGGGTTTCCAGCCCGCGGCGGTGAATTCCGGGGTGCCCGGGAGGGCGACCGGCGGCACGGAGGTGGCGAGGGGGTCGGGGACGTTGACCCAGTCCCCCTGGTTCGCACCGCGCATGCCGGGCTGCCAGACCATGAGCAGGCTCATGGCGTACGGGCTCGAATAGGTTGGATCGGTGTCGCCGACGCCCTTGGTCGCGGTCACCTGGACCAGGACCGAGACCTGCACCTGATCCTGGGCGCGGGGTTTCCACTGGACACCGATCGTCCGTGTCCTCATGGCGGCGCCGTCGGGGAGTGCCCCGTCCTTGGGCAGGCCGAGGATCTCCCTCCACCCCGCGACGGCCTCGCGGGCACCGGCCCGCGCCGCGTCATGCTCCTCGGGCCGCGCGTAAAGCACCGCGGCCTGCTCGGCCTGTTCGACGTCCAGGGTCCACGCGGCCTCCAGCGCCGCGGCGGCGGCGGAGGCCGCGCCCAGCTCGGTGCGGGGGAACCCGACGGGGTAACCGGCCGCACCCTCGTAGGCGGAGGGCGGGGCGAGGAGAACGGTATCTCCGAGGGCCTTCGGCGCGGAGGCGTTCACGGGGGTGGCGGAGTCGGGTCGGAGGAGCTGCCATGCGCCGGCCGCCAGCAGGATCGTCCCCACGATCGAGACGACCACGATGAGCATCCGCCGCCGGGCGCTTGGCGGCGGGCCCAGATCCCAGTTCAGCGTGGGATCGTCGGCGACCGGTCGCACTAGTTGCTCCGGTCGGGGCGCTGCCCGAAGCTCTGTCCGGCCGCGGCGGCCAGGCGAAGGTACGCGCCCCGGGTCGTGGGTCGGAGGCGGACCAGGTCCACCTCGGCACCCTCCTTGAGGTGCGGGTCGTAGGGGATGCGGATCACCGCGCGGCAGCGCGAGGAGAAGTGGCGCTCCAGCAGGTCCAGGTCCACGTCGGACTTGGGCTCCACGGCGTTCAGCACGACGATGGCGTTCCTGACGAGGTCGGCGTGGCCGTGGGCGGTCAGCCAGTCCAGCGTCGCGGCGGCCGAACTCGCCCCGTCCACCGCGACCAGGCTGACCAGCACGATCTGGTCGGCCAGTTCCAGCGTCGCGCCCATCGCCCCGTGCAGCAGGCCGGTCCCGCAGTCGGTGATGCAGATGGAGTAGTAGCGCTCGATGAGCCCGGCGACCGTGCGGTAGTCCTCGGCGTTGAACGCCTCGCTCACCGCCGGGTCGGTGTCGGAGGCGAGGACCTCAAGCCGGGCGGGTGACTGGGAGGTGAAGGCGCGCGCGTCGGCGTAGCGCAGGATGTGGGGGGCCTCGGCGAGCATGGTGCGGATGGTCGCGGCCGTCTCGGACTTGACCTTGAGACCGAGGGTCCCGCGGTCGGGGTTGGCGTCGATCGCGATCACCCGGTCACCGCGCAGCGAGGCCAGCGTGTTGCCGAGGGCGACCGTCGTCGTGGTCTTGCCGACCCCGCCCTTGAGGCTCATGACCGCGATCCGGTGGTGCCCGCTCGCGACGGGGGTCTGGGCATGCGCGATCAGCGTGCGCCGTTCCACCTCCGCCGCCGACTCCGCGGGGATGATGCGCTTGCCGGAGAGCTGCCAGACGAGACGGCGCCACCCCCCGGCGGGTTCCGGGCGGCGGTTGGTGAGCAGGTGCTCCGCGGTGAGCGGGACCGTTTCGTGGAACTGGTCGGGCGGGAGCGGCGGATTGGGCGGTGATGCATGGATATGGGGAGAGGTATCCGTCATTTCCCTGGTCCTTTCTTGAAAAGTGATCGTGGGGGATGGGGTCGGTCAGCAGGTCCGCCAGCGCACCGTCGTACTGATCGAGTCGTCGAGGGCGTGAACGGTCACCGGAGCGGTGGCCGACGCGGGGGCGCCGCACCAGTTGCGGACCCGGTGGGCACGTAGGTTGATCACCTGTGTGACCCCCTCCCGCAGCGTGCCGCCGGAAGGGGTCACGGCCAGGCCGGGAGCCGAGATCCGCCATTTCAACGGCTCTCCCGAGGAGGTGAGGACCATGCTTCCCAGGCCGAACTCGTCCAGCGTCACCACGGGTGGGACCCGAAGCCGGGAGGCGAGCCCGTCCTGCCGCGTCGGCGCGTCGGCGGCGGGAGGCGGAGAACGGGTGGCCTGGCTGGTGGACGCCTGCAGCGACCTCGCGGGCTCCTCGGGCCCGATCGCGGGACCGAGAAAGTTCATTCCGGTCAGGGTGCCCGCCGCGCCCGCCACGACGATGATGACGATCTTGATCGTCGTGTTCCTGATCCGGGCACCCGCCCAGCTGAGCGCCTCCAGCACGCGGATCCCCATCTCGATCCGCTCCTCGTCGGGGCGGTCGTCGGGTTCGGTGTGAAAGCGCAGCGCGGGAACCTGGGTGTCGTCGAGTGTTCCGGTCTCGCGCACTCCGGTCTCGCGTACTCCGGTTTCGCGGGTTTTGGTCTCGCGTACTCCGGTTTCGCGTGTCCCGGTATCGCGCATCTCGACGGACGCCTGCCCGGCGATGACGACGGGTTCGGCCTTGGCGACCGGTTGGGGAGCCGGCGGCTCCTGCCGGGGGATGGTGCCGGTGAGCTCCTCGCTCTGGGCGAGGACCTCGCGAGCCCACGCCTGGGTGAGCAGGGCGTCGTAGAGGGGGGTGTCGTGTCCGGGTACGGGAGGCGCGGACGGCGGGCGGGCCGGCCGGGTCCTGCGGGGCGGCAGGGCGGGCAGCGGAGGCAGGCCCGAGGAGGGGGCGGGAGCGCGGGAAGCCGCCGCGGGCTCCTCTCCCGGTGCCGTGACCGGCGACACCGCGCCCGACGTCGTACTCGGCGGCGTCGTGGCAGGTGGCTTCGGCTTCGTGGGAGGTTTCGACGCCACCGGTGGGTAGGGAGGCGTGCCGACCCTGGGCGGGGGCGGTGCCGGGGTGGTGCCGCCCGCGGCCGGGGAGGCGGGTGGCGTGGAGGACCGTCGTCCGGCCGGGGAGGCGGGCGGGGAGGCGGGTGGCGTGGAGGACCGTCGTCCGGGTGGGGCGGAGTGTCGGCTTCCGGGCGGGGCGGGAGTTCGGCCCCCGGCCGGGGGCGCGGGAAGGACCGGGGAGTGCCCACCCGGAGGCGGGGCGGACAGGACGGGAGACCCGCCACGGGCCGGTCGTGCGGGCGGGGCCGCCTCCGAGGCCGCGTCGCGGGCTGCCTCGGGAGGCAGCGAGTCCACGAGCCGCTGCCGCTCCTCGGCGGAGAGCGGCGCGACCGGAGGATAGGCGATCATCTGCGGCGCCGTGTAGCGGATGTTGATCGGCCGCGTGCACACGGGACACCTGATCATGTGGGAGAGCAGGCTCGCCTGGGCCTCCGCCGGGTCCGCGGAGGAGTGCGCCGTCCGTCCGCCGGGCGGGCCGTCGGGAAAGACGTCGGGAAAGACGTTCTCCACCAGCGGGGCGAGCTCCGGACAGGTACGCCGCCCGTGGGTGAGCGCGTCCAGTCCGCTCACCAGGGTCTCGATCAGATCCTGGGTACGGGTGGTGAGCCTGCTGACCTCGTTGACGGGCATCGCCAGCATGTGGGAGAGGTCCTCCATGCTGAGCGCGTGGCGGTACGTCAACCTGAGCGCCTCCGTGCCCAGGGGGTCGACGATCGTCCACACCCGCTCGATCAGCGAGGCGTCGGGCATGCCGGGCCCCGAACCCGGCACGTACCGCTCCCGGTATCCCGGAGAGGTGCGGCAGTCACGTCGCAGTGCGGCCAGCAGTCGCCCCCGGGCCGTGACGCCCTCGGGAGCGGCCTCGGCCCGGCCGGCCGCCAGCGCGGAGACGACCGCCGCGTGCGCCCGGCCGGGTTCGAGGTGGGAGGCGGCGTAGTCCATCAGGTGCGCGCCGTGCTCACGCACCCAGGCCGCCCCCTGGCCGGGGCCGGGCGTGGGACGCCCGGTTCCGGTAGGTGTGCTCATCGGCCCTCGTACTCGAACGGGTTCGGCTCGGTCCGGTCTCGGGGAGGCCGGCCCCGGTCGGAGTGGGAGGGAGCGGTGTTCTCGCCCGGCCACTGTTCGGAGACGTCGCCTCCGGTGTCTCTGGGGGCCACCGCGTCCTCGGGACCCGGCTGGGCGGGGTTCAGCCCGCCCGTGTCCGGCTGCCAGGGCTCCTCCTGGCCGGGGACGCCCTGTCGCTGTTCGCCTTGCCGCTGCTCGTCCTGTCGCCGGTCGGTCTGTCCCTGGTCAGGCTGCGGGAGGGTGCTCTCGCTGGGGATCGGGCTGGGAAGCGGGACGGGGGGAGGATCGGTCACCACGAGCTCCAGGTTGCGCTGGGGCAGTCCGGTGAACTTGGTCCAGTTGCTGATCTGGCCGGGTGCGGGCTCCGCGTAGAGCCAGCGGATGAAGGCGGGCCACAGGCACGAGTCGCGGGGGATCGTGGCCTGGCCGCCCTGGGCCTGGTCCGGCCCCTGGGTCGCGCTGAGCGCCCGGAGTTCCTCGGCGGTGTAGTCGCGGCACGGCGGGGTGCCCGGCGGGGCGATGTTGAGGTCCCACACGCCGTTCTCGTCCGTGTAGCGCATCCCCCTGTCCAGCCCGAGGGCCTCGTGGGCGCGCCGCATGAGCTCGGGGTTCTCGAAGATCGGCAGCGAGACACCGCCGTCCGGGCCACCGCCGGGAAGCTGCGGGGGGGCCGGCATGAGCACGGTCCCGTCGGGACCCTGCGACGCGTTCTCGGCGGGACCGAGGGAAGGCTGCGGCTGGGACGGCCCGGCCGAGGGGAGTTTCCGCGACGGGTCGGGCGCCTGGGAGCGAGTGCGGTCGCCGGCGCGCGGTGCCGGTGCCGCCGAGGGCGTGCCGGGGTCACCGGTCGGCCTGGTCTCGGGAGACGACGTGGACACGGGACCCTGACCCGAGGGCACGATCGGCCGGCCGGTGCCCGAGCGGATCGCCGGCCTCAGAGTGCCCGTGGGCCGGGGGTTTTTCGCGTTGTCCCCGGGCTGTGGGTTCCTGGCGTCACCGATGGGCCGAGGTTGCTGCTGCCCGTTTCCTCCGGTGGGCTGGGCCTGCGGGGGCTTGAGGCCACCGGTCGGCTGGGGCTGCTGCTGCCGGTTCCCCTCGCCGGGACGCTGCCCGTTCCTGTCCGGGGACTGCTGCCACTTCCCGTCGGGGGGCTGTTGCCTGTTGCCGCCGGTGGGCTGCGGTTGCGGCTGCCTGTCTCCGTTGTCGGCAGGGGGCTGTTGCCTGTTGCCGCCGGTGGGCTGCGGCTGTGGCTGCCTGTCTCCGTTGTCGGCGGGGGGTTGCTGCCCGTTCCCTCCGCTGGGCTGGGGCTGTGCCGACAGGGAGGGGCCCGAGGACCTCGTCGCGCCGGACTCGGGAGCCGGCTTGGGCGGCGAGACGACCTCGACCTGCTCCACGGGGCGCGGCTCGATGACGCTGCCGCTCTCGTTCTGGCTCTCCGAGATGTTGCCGCTGATCTTCTTCGTCGGGGTCGGAGGCGGTGGAGCGGGAGGGTTGACGGGCTGGTTGTTCACCTGGGCGGGAGGGGGCTGGGCGGGGGGTTGCGCCGGCCCGGGGTTGGGCGCGGGCTGGACCGGCGCAGGGTCGGGTTTGGCGGGCGGATCGGCCTTCTTGGGCGTCGTGGTCTTCGTCGACGCGGTCGCCTTGGGAGCGGACGGCGGGGCCGGAGTGCTCTTGGGGTTTCCCGGCCGTTGGAGGGGCGCGGCCGCGGCGGCGGCCACGCCCAGGACGGGAAGGGCGACACAGCCCTCCGCGGCGCCGCCGACCGCGCGCCCGTCGGTGGTGGTGGTCAGGCAGACCCGCTGGTCCCCGGCGGCGGAGGCCCGTTTGGTGCCCTTCGCGATCGTGCTGCCCGCATCGGCACCGGAGAGCGGGAGCGGTTGGTCACCGCCGGGTGCCGCGCCCGCCGTCCAGGCTCCCGCCTGGTCGTCGAGGAGGTACGTTCCCGCGGCGAGTCGCATCACCTGCCCCTGGCCGGGGTCGGGGCGGATGGCGATGACGGTTCCCAGCCCGGCGCCGGCGCCGAAGACACCGATCGCGACACTCGCAGTGATCACCGTCGCGCGCGATGGCTTACGTGAGGGTGTCATTAGAATGTTCCTTTTCTTCCGGTAAAAACGTCAGTCGCCGTGGCTCTCCAGGACGTCGCTCCACTCGCCCAGTACGCGAGCGGGTTCGTTCGAGCCAACGGGGGGGACATGGGTCACATACATGCGTCCGTATGTGGCGCTCACCGAGCGTGCGAAGGACTTGCCGCGGGTGCGGACGGCGGCCGAGCCTTTCAGCTTGACCTTCGCCCCTTCCCGCACCGCCTCGCGGAGCTCGGTGGATCGGGCTCCGTACCAGACCAGGGCGCCCCCGTCACTGGTCCTGAGTGCGCGTACCGGTCCCTCAAGCCGGTACGACAGCGTGAGCTTCCAGTCGGCCTGCTCCAGCCGGACCCGCTCCTGATGCCAGAACAGCGAGGCCTCGCTGGTCCACGGGCCCTCCTCGAACCGCGAGTCGATTTCCGCGTTCTCCAGGCTCGCGAGGTGCGCGCGGGCGATCTGCCGCGGGGTCGCGCTCAGGCCGGTGGCGTTCTCCGGCAGGCTCGTCGCGTACCCCTCGCCGTCGGTGGCTATCTTGGGGAACCGCGCCGGGGTGTCGCGCGTGTCGGCCGCCGAGGCGACGAGCCTCCAGCCTCCGGGGGCCGAGCTCATCACGTCGACGATCCTCGCGACGCCGGGCTCGTGCGAGACCGCCACGAACCAGTCGGCGGTGCCCTCCACGTGGCGCGGGATCCACACCTGGGGGTTGGGCCATATCCCCGTCGCGAGTGAGGTTCCCTGCATCTCGGCGGTTTTGAAACTCGCCCGTGTCATCTCCAGCGCGAGCCCGTGCTCCAGCTTCGCCATGGCCGCCTGGTCCTTCCTGGCCTGGGCCGCCGACAACCCCCGCTGGTAACGGCCGTGGATGCCGTACGCCTCCCTGGCGGTGAGCTCGGGTGAGCGGGACCCGGCGGGCGGGTCGGCGGGTGGCGGGGTGGTCCTGGTCTCGGTCCGTGGCTTCCGGGTGGGAGTGGCCTCGGGGCGAGGGGACTTCTCCTTGCCGCTTTTGGTGGGCGTGGGCTTCGGTGTCGGTTCGGGGGTGGAGCGAGAGGACTCCGGCGTCGGTGAAGGCGAGGAGTCGGCCTTCTCCCAGCCGGTGTCGGAAGGGTCGGGCGTGGGGTTCGCCGCGAGGGACGAACCGGAGGTCGATCTGGTCACGAGCCAGATCACGGCGAAGGCGATGATCGCCAAAACCGCCGTGAACAGAATAACCTTCCGCCAATCGAATGACAGGAGGCGTTCGGGGTGCCAGTCGGATGCGTGTTCGGAATCGTGCCTAGAGGAAGCGCCGCCACGGCGAGAGGACCCAGCCTGTCCATCTGGGAAATCTGATGCACGCCATGACATAGGTCCAAATATTAGACTGACCGTGATCTATTTGGAAGGTAAAGGGCTCAGTAATTGACACTTATGGTTATTGGGTTATAAATAACACCTAAGTGGATATACGGACAGTCCGAAACGGCCAGTGCCCCCGCCTGCAGCCCTCCTGTGGTTGGATCGTGCCACTGGTTCTCTAGAGATGTACGGCCATCCGGAGGTTTCGGATGATCCCTCACGTTTCTTGGTGAACTGCCATTTCCCTGGGGAAGGCCGGTCGTTCGCCTCCCGTTGGGCTTTCCGGCGGGGAGGTGGAGCTCTCGTCGCGTACGGGCGATCGCGCAAGCGTTTCCCACTCGGGATTGGTGCAAGCCGTCATAGCGACTTGATATGAATACGTTTCCTCTGTTTAGCTGTTCGGTTCCCGGCCGTCGTTCGGGTAATTGGAACCCTGCTTTTCCGAGACCGCTCGGAGGGCGGTGCTCCCCCCCCTCGGACGCCCGCAGGGCAAGGCGCGCGACGGCCGTACGAGGGCGCATGTGTGCCATGGCCGGGGCGCCGGGGCGAGCGAGGGTTCGCCGCTGTCGGAGGATGTGCGCGGGGTCTTCTCGACCGGGGGATGGACCTCCCAAGGACAACCCCGGGGTATGGACCTCCCGAGGACGACCACGGCCCGGAGGCTGCTATGACCACCTACACCCTGTCGATCGTCGAAGGCGACACCGGCGACGACATCTTCTCGCCCGCCTCCCCCATCCACTTCAGCCAACTCGACGTGTACACCCTCATGTGGCTGACCGAGCACGGCTACGAGGAGCGGGGAAGGCGGGTCGTGGTCACCCCGGTGGGCCGTGAACCCGAGGGGGTCCGCGTGGTCGCCTCCCGCGACGTGGATCTCTGACCCCCTGCCCGCGGCGAGCCGCCCACATCATGGCAAATGACGGCAATGTGGCGCGGTGTCCACGGCAAGGATGATTTCCGGCCGACAATCTAGGCGTGGACCGACATTCCCGAAGATCTTTTCTTTGGCTCGGCGGGGTCGCCGCGACCGGGGCGATGATCCCGGCGTACGCCGCGCACGCCGGCATCGGGCGGCACGAGGAGACCGCGTACCCGAAGATCGCGTCGCGCACACCGGCCGATCCCCTCACCGCGCTGCGTCACCGCTGGCGGGACGTGACGGCGGGGTCGGGGTTCGACGCGACGGCCGAGCCGTACCGGACCCGGCTGGCGAGGCTGGGGACGAGGGCGGCCGGATACCGGGACGCCATGGCACCGGCCGACACGTCGCTCTGGCCCGGCCTGCCGTTCCCCTCGCTCGGCGCCACCACCGCCCGGCTGCGGACCATGGCCCGCGCGTACGCCCTGCCGGGGACCGGCCTCACCGGCGACGCGAACCTGGCCTCGGCCGTCGCGGCCGGCATCGACCACTACCGGCGGCGGGTGTACGCGGCGGGCGCCGACCAGATCGGCAACTGGTGGCACTGGCAGATCGGCGCCCCCAAGAACCTCCTCGACGCGGCCCTGCTGATCGGCCCGCACCTGGCGGACCCGCGGGCCGCGGCGCTGCGGGAGGCGGTGGAGCACTTCGTCCCCGAGTGCCGTCTGGACGACTACGAGGGGACCAGCACCGGGGCCAACCGGGTGGACCTGTGCGTGGTGACGCTGCTGCGGGCCGTCCTCGGCTCCGACCCGGCGAAAATCGCGCCGGCGGTCTCCGCGCTCTCCCCGGTCTTCCCCTACGTCTCCGAGGGCGACGGGTTCTACCGGGACGGCTCCTTCGTCCAGCACACGACCGTCCCCTACCAGGGCACGTACGGAGCGTCGCTGCTGTCCGGCCTCGCGACGCTGTTCGCGGTGTTGCGCGGCTCGCCGTGGGAGGTCGTCGACCGGGAAAGGCAGGTCGTCTTCGACAGCGTCGAGAGGACGTTCGCGCCGGTCGTCCACGACGGCTCCTGCATGGACCTGGTCAGCGGCCGGGCGGTCGGCAGGCGACCGTACGGCGACCACGACAGGGGGCGGGCGATCGCCTCCGCGATCCTGCTGCTGGGAGAGACGGCCTCCGCCGCCGAGCGATCCCGCTGGCAGGGCATGGTGAAGGGATGGGCGCTGCGGAACACCCACCGGCCCATGCTCGACGCGGCCGAGGAGGACGACCTGGGGTTCCACGCCCGCCTCGCCGCGATCCTGGACGACGACGCCGTTCCCGCGGCCGAAGAACCCGCCGGGCACCGGCTGCTCGCGATGAGCGCCCGCGCCGTCCACCGCGGGCCCGGCTGGTGCGCGGGCCTCAGCATGGCCTCCCACCGCATCGGCCACTACGAGCACGGCAACGGCGAGAACCTCCGCGGCTGGCACACCGGCTCGGGGATGCTCTACTGGTGGGCCGACGGCCACGGCGACCAGTACTCCGACTCTTTCTGGACCACCGTCGACCCCTACCGCCTGCCGGGCACGACCGTCTCCACCCGGCGACTGGCCGACGGCGCCGGCGAGGCGTGGGGCGACACCTGCCCACCGGGCCGCTGGGTGGGCGGCGCCACCGACGGCGGGTACGCGACGGTCGGCCAGCACCTGAACGGCTTCGAGAGCACCCTGGAGGCCTTCAAGTCGTGGTTCTTCCTCGACGACGCGGTGGTCTGCCTCGGCGCCGCGATCACCGCCACCGACGGCGTGCCGGTCGAGACCGTCGTGGACAACCGCAGGACCGGCGCGCCTCTCGTCGTGGACGAGGGGAAGGGGTGGGCGCACCTGGAGGGGCACGGCGGCTACGTGCTGCCCTGCGGCACCCGCCTGCGCACGCTGCGCGAGGAGCGCACCGGCGGCCGGGAGCGGGCGACCCGGAGTTACGTGACGCTCTGGTTCGACCACGGCGTCGATCCCGTCTCGGCGGGTTACGTCTACCTTCTCCTGCCGGGCGCGAGCCTGACGGAGACCCGCTCCCGCGCCGCCGACCCCGGCTGGGCGCGGGTGCTCGCCAACAGTGCCCGCTGCCAGGGTGTCCGGGTCCCGTCGCTCGGGATCACCGCCGTCAACTTCTGGAACGACGGGACCGCCGGGGACCTCGCCGCCTCCGCCCCGTGCGCGGTCCTCGTCAGGGAGACCGGCGACGGTACGGCCACGCTGACCGTGTCGGATCCCCGGCGCGACCTGGACGAGCTCACCGTGACCTGGAACCGGCCGGTGACCGGGGTGTCGCGCGGGCATCCCCTCCTGGCGGGCGCGACGACCGGCGCGCGGCTCACGCTCACCTTCGGGCGCCTGGCGGGCCGGGGCGGCGGCTCGAACACGGTCGTCGTACGCCTCGGTTGACGGAGGCCGAGTCCGACGAACCCCCTCGCGCCGCCGGAGGTGCCGGGCGGCAGGGTCAGAGATCCAGGCCGGAGCCGCCGAACCGGTCCCGCAGGAACCTGCCCTGGTCGCGCAGCGCCTGCTCGTCACCCCGGTAGACCGACTCGGCCACCTCGCGCAGCCGGGTGTCCAGCAGGTCGAGCTGGGCGAGCAGTTCCTCGTGCGCGCTGCGCTCCCGCTCGCCGCGCCGGGTGAGCGCGTAGGAGCGTGGCAGGTTCGCGTACGTCTCCAGGCTGGACGGCAGATAGTCCCTGATCGTCTGCGACACGATGTGCAGGTGGTCGGGCGAGGAGGTGAGCGTGTCCGCCCGCCGGAGGATGTCGCGCAGCACCTCGGCGAGCGCGCCGACCCGCCTCACCACGTCGTCGGGGAACCGGTTCTCGTCGACCTTGGCCAACAGGGTGGCGAGGTCGGCCTCCAACCGCCGGGACTCCACCTCCGCGTGCGAGATCGTGAGCCTCACCCGGTCCGCCGGGGCCAGCAGCACCCCGACGCCGTACAGTCCGGCGACCACGACGGGCCAGAACGTCCCGGCGACGCCGAGGAAGACCAGGACCACTCCGACCAGGGCGAGGGCGCATCCGGCGATGTTCCTGGTCGACCCGGCGTAGGCGAGGATCCGCCCCGCCGGGCTACTGGTAGCCACGGATCTCCTTGAAGGCCGTGGCCAGCGACCCCTGCCGGGCGTCGAAGGTCGCTCCGCCGGTGAGTTCGGCGATCCGTTTCATCTCGTCGACGTCGCTGTCGCCGAAGAGCACGACGAACGTCCGGGACTTCACGGACAGTGAGGCGTAGTAGTCGGCGAAGTCGTCGTAGGAGGCGCCGTCGGTGTTCTCACCGTCCGTCATCAGCACGATCGAGGTGAAGTCCTCCGACGGCGACGACCGGATCTGCTCGTAGGCGGCCCGCAGGCTGTCGAAGATCGCGGTTCCGCCCTCGGCCCGCAGCCCCTCGCCGTACGAGCGGATCCGCCGGAGCACCGGTTCGGGGTCGCGGTCGGGCAGCGTGAAGGTCCGCGGGCTGCCGGGGGCCGTGCTGAACGGGATCATCGTCACCGTCTCGCGGTCGCGGAAGCGCGAGAACGATCCGCCGGCGGAGGTGTCGGCGCCTGATAGTGCGGTCAGCGCCTGCTTGAGCGCGTCGATCCGCCCCCCTGCCATCGAGCCGGAGGTGTCCAGCACGAACAGGGTCCGCGAGGGCCTGCGCACCTGGTTGAGGTAGGCGCCGATCAGTCTGTCGGCCGCGTCGCGCCGGTTGGGGAAGGGCAGCTCCACCGGTGACGCGGTCCCGAAGCGCGCCTCCGGCCTCACCTCGGGGACGATGGGCCTGCGGTGGGTGGTGGTCATGATCTCCCGCTGGATCTCCGGCGTGCGCAGCCAGGCGGCGAGCTTCCCGTACAGCTCCTTCTTCTCCGGGGGTGCGGAGCTCAGGAGCGTGAGCGGGTAGTCGGCCGTCACCACCCCGTCGCCCGGGTAGACCAGGGTGAGCGGCTCGGCGAGTTTTCCCGAGGCGTTGAGGCCGAGTAGTACGGACTCGTAGTTCACCAGCCCGTCCACCGCGCCCTCCCTGGCGTACGCGTCCGCGAGCCAGCCCGAGGAGCCAGAGGTGAGCGTCTGCGCCGAGAAGAACTCCTTCAGCCTGGGGGTCACCGCGGCGATCTTGGCCTCGTCCAGGGCCTCGCCCGCGTCGGAGAGCGCCGCCGCCACGCCGACCAGGGCCGAGAATCCGGAGTTGGACGCCGCGGGGCTGGTCATGCCGAAGGTGAACCTCCCCTCCCGTGCGGCCGAGGCGATGTCGTTCCAGGTCACGGTCTTGCCGTCCCAGCCGAGTTCGCGGGCCTTGGACGCCTTCAGCCCGAGCAGCACGGGCGAAACCATGATCTTGGTCTGGGTCGAGAGCCGCGCGGACGCCCCTTCGATCAGCGACAGGTAGCGGTTGGAGGAGAACCAGGTCGCGTCGTACCGCCCGTCCGCGCCGCCGCCCGCCACCTGGTCGGCCCCGTCGAGCGTTCCGGCGTACGACAGGGCGACCCGCACGCCGACGGCCTCCTGGGACCGCCTGAGCAGCGGTTCCAGGTCGCCGACCTCGCTTCCCGCGAGGACGCGCAGCACGTCCGGGCCATCCGCGGCGGTGCCGGGGGTTTCTGTGGTGCCGGTCCCGCCGCACGCGACCGACGTCGTCAGCAGGGCGAGCACGGCGAGCGCCCACCCGAGCCGGCGGGCACCCGCCCGCGCGCCGGGTACCCGCCTGCTGCGGCGGGAGTCGAGCGGCACCGGCCCGGTGGCGCGGGGGTCGCGTGGGATGCCGGGTGCGGATCCGGCCTGACGAGGTTCGTTCCGGGTGCCGGGTGCGACGTCGGCCGGGCGGGGGTCGGGCGGCACGCCGGGCGCCGAGCCTCTCATCGCGGAAGCTCCTGCTCGTCGCCGCGCCGGGAGCGCTCCAGGTACGTGCGCGCGTGGTCGAGTTCGACGGTCAGGCTGTCCACGGTGATCGCCATGTTCTCCACGGCTTTGGCCTTGAACGTGTCGATCATGTCCATGGTGGCGTAGATGTTGTCGAACGCCCTGCGCAGCGCGTCCATGTCGACCGTGGTCGACGCCGCCTGGGTCTGGATGTCGGCCGCCTGGGTGCGCAGCATCTCGCTCGTCGCCACGATCAGGTCGGAGGTGGTGGCGTTCAGCGCGGTGATCTGGTCGAGCACGAGTTTCTGGTTGGCGAGGGCCTGGGCCACGGTCACCGCCGTGCGCAGCGCCGCGACCGTTGTCGTGGTCGCCCGGTCCACGCCTTTGATCAGTTCGAGGTTGTTCCTGCGGATCAGGTCGAGGGCGAGATACCCCTGGGCGGACACCGCGAGCTGCGTCAGCAGGTCCTGGTGCTTCTGCCGGATGCCGAACAACGCGTCCGAGCGCAGGGCGGTGGCCTTCTCCGGCTCGGCCGCCTCGACATACATGATCTTCTCTTCCACCGCGGCGTCGAGGGCGGCGGCGAGCAGGGCGTACTCCTGCAGGCGCTTCATCGACTCCCACAGGTTGGTCTTCTCGCCCTCGATGGCCGCGTTGTCCTTGCGCAGCTCGTCCTGCCCGGACCTGAGGGCGCGGATGATGTCGTCGAGGTGTTTCTGCGCCGATCGGTACTTCGCGAAGTAGTCGCGCAGTTTGTCGCCGAACGGGATCAGCCCCAGCAGCTTCCTGGCCGGGGCGGACGTCTGCTTGGGGTCCAGGTCGACGATCGTCCGGCGCAGCGCGACCAGCTGCCCCGCCACCGCCGCCTGCGCGTCCCGGCCCTCGCCCTTGACGGACGCCAGCGCGGCCACCGGCCGTTTCAGCATGCGGTTCGCCACCTGGGAGGAGGCCCGGATCTCCGAGTCGCCCATGGAGGTGATGTCGTGCACCTTCCGGGTGAACTCCGGCGACCTGGGGTCCAGGCCGCTCAGCTCCTCGGCGAAACCGCGGGCCTTCTCCGTCAGTTCCGCCTCCCGCCCTTCCGGGACCGGCAGCATGGTGGCGGCCTTCTCCGTGGGCACCTTGGCCACGGGTTCTGGCGGGCTGAGCACGAGATCGCTCACGGTGGTCTCTCCTCGAAGCGCTGGGAAGGTGAGGTCAGGGGGTGGGTGAGGGGACCGCTCCGGACCGGTAGCGCGTCTCGATCGCGGAGATCATGCCCTCCAGCCGCTCGTGTTCGGGGGGTTCCACCACGTCGACCAGGCCGGGAGGCAGCGGCGCGTTCACCTTCGCCACGAGGTCGTCGAACGCCTTGGCGGCGGCGGTGCGGAAGCCGTACCGGGCCGCGAGGCGTCCGAGTTCGGGATCCTCTTGCAGGAGCCTGCCGACCTCGGTGCCCTGCGCGCTCAACGGTACGAGGGTGTGCTTGCTCAGGACCGTGGGCGAGGGGTAGAGCAGCTGCATGTCAGGACGGATCGAGCCGTCCCCGGCGAACAGCCGCGAGGCGTACTGCGCCTCGTAGATCACGACCATGGGCGTCTTCCCCATCCCCAGGGACAGGTAGTCCTCGAACGGCGCCTCGGTGGAGGTCTCGGAGTATCCCTGGTCGAGGAAGAGGGGGGCGACGGTGCCGGCGACCCTGGCACCCTGCTCCTCCGAGGTGACCACGTCGTCGCCGTTGGCCACGTAACCGGCGATCGAGAGATACATCGCCGCGGAGTTGGAGGTGCGGATGTCGGTGGTGGTGAGCAGGACGCGCTTGCGTGCCGGATAAGCAGTATTACCCGGTAGTCGGTCCCACCGAGTGCCTTTAGCCACCATATCCAGATATTTACGGATATCGAGCACCTGGTAACCCTGCCCCGAGTCCCGTACGACGCCCGCCTTGGTGAGGACGTCCACGATCGGGGTGAAGGTGGCGACCGCCATGGGGGAGGAGAACGGCGCGAACGTGCGGGCGACGCCCCGGTCACGCCTGATCTTCTCGGCCGCCGGAGCGCTGGACGGGAACGCGAAGCCGTATTCTCCCAGGTCCACCGAGGTCGCGATCTGACGCGACCCGGCAGTGTCGACCTCCACCCGGAGGCCGTGCCCGGCGAAGACCGCCCGCACCCCCGGATCGTCGAAGAACGGCTTCTTCTCCGACCCGATCACCCCTCTGACCAGGGTGAGCTCCCGCGTCTCCGCGCCGCCGCCACGGTTGCCCACCACGATCGCCGCCACCACGGCGGCGCCGAGGAGCAGCGCCAGCCCGACACCGATCCAACGCTTCATGTGATTCCTCGAAGGCTTGCCCCATATCGCCATGTAATAGCGGCTGTAATCGAATTATGTGATTAATGACGACAGTGCGAAGCGCGGCACCCGCAGTTGTATTGACAATTCATCTTCCGTTCACCGATGCGCCGTTCGGCAGGCGCTCACCGTCACCGCACCCGGAAGGGAGGGCGGACGGGCACCACCCGCCCGCGCGTACCATTCAGCGGTGGAGGTTCTGGAACCGGAGGAGTGGCGGGCTCGGGCGGAGGCCCACCGCCGGCGGGTCGAGGTGTGGGCGGAGCCGCACCTGGCGCGCCGGGCGCGGGGCGAGGCCCATCCCATCGAGGACTTCCTGTTCACCTACTACGGGCACCGGCCGGCGCGGTTGCGCAGGTGGCATCCGGGCGCCGGGGTGCTTCTGAAGGGGGCGCGCGATGTGGGCCGCGGCTACCTCGACACTTCAGAGGGAGCGACGCTCGACACCGCGACGCTGATGAGCAGGCGCGGTCCCTCCGTCGAGTGGATCATGCGGCTGCTGGCCGCCACCGCGTCACGGCCCGGATACTTCGGCTGCTTCGGCCTGCACGAGTGGGCGATGGTCTACAAGGCCACGGAGGTGCGGCACGACTCCTGGCCGCTGCGGCTCAGCGGGGAGGAGATCGCACAGGTCGTGGAGGAGCGGGGCGTGCGCTGCGGCCACTTCGACGCCTTCCGCTTCTTCACCCCCGAGGCGCGCCCGCTCAACGCGCTGTGGCCGACGAGGGAACGGCAGCCGGAGCTGGAACAGCCGGGCTGTCTGCACGCCAACATGGACCTTTACAAGCATTCCTACAAGCTCTCGCCCCTGGTCCCCTCGGAACTCGTGGCCGACTGCTTCGAGCTGGCCAGAGAGATCAGGACCCTGGACATGCGGGCCTCTCCGTACGACCTCACCGCGCTCGGCCATCGGGCGATCCGGATCGAGACGTCCGAGGGACGGGCCGAGTACGCCGCCGAGCAGCGGGGGTTCGCCGAGCGGGCGAGGCCGCTGCGGCAACGTCTGCTCGACGCGTGCGAACGACTGCTCGCCGGCAGCCGCCTTCCCTGATTCGCGGGGACGGGAACGAGGATCTCCCGCCCTCGCGATCTTCGACCGCGAGGGCGTCGCACTGAAACTTACATTCACCGTGTCTCGCCTCGCCGCGATGGGACCGCAAGGTTTCAGGAGGCAGGGACAGAGGTTGTGAGCATGGCCTGGGCATATACGCCGAGCGAGGATCCGAAACTTTCTGTGCAGCCTTGACGTATTTCGGTGAGGTTTCCACACTGAGTCCCCAAGGCGTCCTCCTACGGCCAGGTCGGTGGCGCGCGCAGCAGGGCCGTCGCCTGCGACGCCCTGTGGTGTGCATTTCCGGCCTTTCCGGCAACGGGCGTGACGTCGAACTCGCGGGGATGTCCCCCGTGTTTCCCGTGATGCATTTATGGAGGCTCAGGCATGGGCACAAATGCCATCCCCCCGCCCGGAACCCGGCGACCCCTCGGTGGTCTCCGTCGGACCCTGGTCGCCGGCGCCCTCGGCACCCTCGTGCTCGGCACGTTCGCGGCGGTGACGGTGCCGGGTTCGGCCGGCGCTTCGAGCTCCGCGAGTGCCGCGGCGACCACGCTCGGCGCGGCGGCCCAGCAGAGCGGGCGATACTTCGGCACCGCGATCAGCGCCGGCAGGCTTGGTGACTCGCAGTACACCACGATCGCGAACCGTGAGTTCGACATGATCACGGCCGAGAACGAGATGAAGATCGACGCCACCGAGCCGAACCAGAACCAGTTCAGCTTCGGCAACGCCGACCGCATCTACAACTGGGCGGTGCAGAACGGCAAGCGGGTGCGCGGGCACACGCTGGCCTGGCACGCCCAGCAGCCGCGCTGGATGGAATCCATGTCGGGCAGCGCGCTGCGCCAGGCGATGATCAATCACATCAACGGTGTGATGAACCACTACAAGGGCAAGATCTACGCCTGGGACGTGGTGAACGAGGCCTTCTCCGACAGCGGTGGCGGCCGGCGTGACTCCAACCTGCAGCGCACCGGCAACGACTGGATCGAGGTCGCCTTCCGCACCGCGCGCGCCGCCGACCCGGCCGCCAAGCTCTGCTACAACGACTACAACATCGACAACTGGACCTGGGCCAAGACGCAGGGCGTCTACAACATGGTCCGCGACTTCAAGGCGCGCGGCGTCCCGATCGACTGCGTCGGCCTGCAGTCGCACTTCAACAGCGGCAGCCCCTACAACAGCAACTACCGCACCACCATTCAGAGCTTCGCGGCGCTGGGGGTGGACGTGCAGATCACCGAGCTGGACATCCAGGGCGCCTCCCCGCAGACCTACGCCGCGGTGGTCAACGACTGCCTGGCCGTGCCCCGCTGCAACGGCATCACCGTGTGGGGCGTGCGCGACCAGGACTCCTGGCGCTCGGGCGACACCCCGCTGCTGTTCAGCGGCAGCAACAAGAAGCCGGCCTACAACGCCGTCCTGGACGCGCTCAACGCCGCGACCCCGAACCCCACCCCGTCGCCCACTCCCACCGTGACCCCGACCCCGACGCCCACCCCGACCCCGACGCCCACCCCGACTCCCACCCCGGGTACGGGGGCGTGTACGGCGACGGTCGAGACGACCAACAGCTGGCCGGGAGGGTTCCAGACGACGGTGACCGTTCGCGCGGGTAACTCGCCGGTCAACGGGTGGACCGTACGGTGGACCTGGCCGGGCGGGCAGAGCATCAGCAGCCTGTGGAGCGGCGAGCACACCGTGTCCGGCTCCAGCGTGACCGTCCGCAACGCCCCCTACAACGGCTCCATCGCGGCGAACGCCTCGACCACGTTCGGCTTCACCGGCAACGGCACCGCGGCCACCCCCACGGCCACCTGCACCAGTCCCTGATCCGATCCCGGTTCGGGCCGGGCCGCGAACACCGCGGCCCGGCCCGTTCGTCTCGTCACCGGGTCCTCCACGGGAGGCTCGGCTGAGAAACGGCGGGGTGTCCGAGCACGGACACCCCGCCGTCGCTCATCGCCGGGGCTTCTGCGGGATCCTCGGCAGGACGTTGGGCGGTCCGGTGAACGCCAGGTCGGCCTTGACGACGTTGTAGGCGCGCTTGGGCTGGTAGGACTCGTCGTACAGGGTGGCCAGGCCCTCCGGGGGGTCGGAGAACCAGCCGGGCACCCAGGAGTGCCTGTCGGTGAATCCCCAGACGGTGTAGGCGAGGCAGTGCCGGTTGGCGAGGCAGGCCTGCAGGAGCACGCTGTAGTTGGCCGCCGACGCCTGGAGGCGGGGGTTGACCTCGTTGGAGTCGCCCGCCCGCACGCCGTCGGTCATCTGGCTGCGCACGTCCACCTCGGTGAACGCGGTGGCGAGCCCGAGGTCGGAGAAGGCGTCGAGCACCTCGAGCGCCTGGAAGGCGTCGAAGTTGCCGTACTGGGTGCCGAGGTGCCCCTGGCTGCCCACGCCGTCGATGGGGACGCCGCTCGCGCGCAGCTGCTTCACCATGTTGTAGACGTACCAGGTCTTGTCCGAGGCGCCGCGATCGCCGAACGCCTCGATGTTGTAGTCGTTGTAGAACAGCAGCGCGCCCGGGTCGGCCGCGCGGGCCCAGCGGAAGGCGTCGGCGATGTAGCCGGGGCCGAGGTGCTGCGCCCAGAAGCCCTTCAGGTGGATCGACGACGGGCTGTCCCACGGGTCGCTCGCCGCCTCGTTGACGACGTCCCACTGCCAGATCTTGCCCTTGTAGCGCTTGACGACGGTGGTGATGTGGTTGCGCAGGATGTCGCGGAGCTGGGCCTTGCTGATCGTCCCGTCCTCGACGCCCTTGGTGAGCCAGGCCGGCAGCTGGTTCTGCCAGACCAGGACGTGACCGCGGACCTGCTGCTTGTTCTTGCGGGCGAATTCGATCAGCTCGTCGGCCGGCCCCCAGTTGTACACGCCCCGGGTCGGTTCGAGCGACTCCCACTTCATCGCGTTCTCGGCGGTGACGGTGGAGAACTGCGAGGCGGTGAGCGCCCGGTACTGCGGATCGCTCGCGTCGCGCAGCACGTCCATGTCGACGGCGGTGCCGATGGCGAGGTCGTGGCGGGCGGCGAGTGCGCGCAGGCTCTGCTCGGCGACCTTGGGGGGCCGCTCCTTCGCCTGGACGGGGACGGTGTTCAGCGCACCGGCCAGCATGAGCGTGGTGGTACCGACGATCAGTAAACGCTTCATCGAACTCCCTCGGAATCGGCCCCCGAAACTTTCGATTAAATGGCGAAAACGATCGTATTAAATCTGTCTTCAAGAAGAAAGGTCAATGCCGGAACCCCGAAACATTTCAAAAACCACTCGGCGGTTGGACGGATACCCGGTGTCGAGGGCGCCAACGGCATCCCGGTCGCCTGGTCCTGAACGGCCGACGGCATCATGACCGGGCGTACTCCAGGGCGTCACCGTCGGCTTCTCCGCCCCGCACCAGCGCCTCCGTCGTCAAGCCTGGCTCGCCGCCGCCTTTCAGCGCTGGCCGCACATCAACGGGCTGGAGTCCGGACATCGTGGGAAGTGAAACTTTCAGAACCGCCGGTCTTTCGGCGGTCAAGCGGCACCGCTGAACAACCTCGACCTCGCAAGCCGTATTTCCGCCGATGAAGAGGCTGCTGTCTTCCGCGGCGGGAATGTGGTTTTCGTTGGTCACCGCATCCACACGGAAGCGAGAGGCTCGAAACTTTCAGTCACGTCCTTGACGCCTTTGGGGTCTTTTCCCACACTTGGGTGCCCGGGCTGGACGCACCGCTTCACTCGATTGTTAGCGCGAACACACGGTGATCGCCCTTCTCGGACCGACGGCGGCCGTCGCGGCGATCACGCTCGGGCCGGCGGCGGCCGAGAGGGGAACTCTCGTCGGCGAGCCAGGTACGCAGCGGGATGAACAGCCGTGGAAAGCATTGAGCCGTCTCAGTCAGACCAGCTTCACCTGCTAGAAGCATCCGGATGGCACGATCTCGGGAGGGTCCGTGATACGGATCGTCATGTCAGTCGCTCTTCTCGGCACATCACTGGTGGCCGTAGCCGGGCAGGCCGGGCAGGTCGCAGCCGCGCCTGTCATCACCGTTTCAGACAACGTGCGTTATCAGGAGATGGACGGCTTCGGCGTCTCCACGGCGTTTCGCCGGGGCGAACTGCTGCGTGACCTGTCGACGGCGCAGCAGAACGACATCTTCCGCCTGTGGTTCGACCAGGAGACCGGCGCGGGGCTCAGCATCCTGCGCCTGGGCATCGGCGCCTCACCGGTCGGCAGTCCGTACGACAAGATGGTCTCCATCCAGCCGCAGAACCCCGGTGGACCTGACGCGCCGCCGAGATACGTGTGGGACGGCGACGACGGCGCCCAGGTGTGGGTGGCCAAGGTCGCGCAGTCGTACGGCCTGAAGCGTTTCTACGCCAACGCCTGGAGCGCCCCCGGCTACATGAAGGACAACGGAAGCGAGAACAACGGCGGCACCCTCAAGCCCGAGTGGAGGGCGGCCTACGCCCGGTACCTGGCGCAGTACACGAAGTTCTACGCGCAGGAAGGTATCAAGATCACGGACTTGGGGTTCACCAACGAACCCGACTACACGGCGACCTACGAGTCCATGCGCTTCACTCCGGCCCAGGCCGCCGCCTTCGTCAAGGTCCTCGGCCCGATCGCGACCGACGTCAAGATCGCATGTTGCGACTCCTTCGGCTGGGACCAGGCCAAGGCGTACACCAACGCCATCGAGGCGGACCCTGAGGCCCGCCGATGGGTGTCCACCTACACAGGTCACACCTACGCCAGCCAGATAACGAGCCCGCAACCCGGGAGCAAGCGCAGCTGGATGTCGGAATGGGGCCCGGACGGAAGCACCTGGAACGAGAACTGGGACGACGGGAGCGGCCAGGACGGCTTCACCATCGCCCAGAGCATCCATCAGGCTCTCACCGTCGGCAACGTGAGCGGTTACCTCTACTGGCTGGGGGGCTCTTCGGGAGCCACCCGGGCGCTGATCCAGATCGACCCGGCAGCGCGGACCTACCGCGTGTCCAAACGGCTGTGGGCGATGGCGGCGTACAGCCGGTTCATCCGGCCGGGCGCGGTCCGGCTCGGCACGTCGACGAGCAACTCGTCGCTGAGGGTGTCGGCGTTCCTCAACTCCGACGGTTCGAAGGTCGTCGGGGTGCTGAACACCGGCAACTCGGCCGTCACCTGGGACGGACTGCAGGGCGGCACCACCGCCTACGTCACCGACAACTCCAACTCGCTCACGCGCGCCACGGTGACGGGCGGCGCCGTCACCCTCAGGCCGCGCTCCCTCACGACCGTCGTGATCGGCGGGCCCACGCCGACCCCGACGCCCACGCCGACCCCGACGCCCACGCCGACCCCGACGCCGACCCCGACCCCGACCCCGACCCCGACGCCGACCCCGACCCCCACGCCCACCCCGACCCCCACGCCCGTCCCCGGTGGGTGCACGGCGACGATCCAGACGGTGAACGCCTGGGGCGGTGGCTTCCAGTCCAATGTCACCGTGCGTGCCGGCTCCAGCGCGATCAACGGCTGGACGGTGAGCTGGGCCTGGCCCGGCTCACAGTCCATCACCCAGCTGTGGGGAGGCATACGGTCCGGCTCGGGAGCGGCCGTCACCGTCCGGAACGAAACCTGGAACGCCAGCCTCGCCGCCAACGCCACCACCACGTTCGGATTCACCGCCAACGGAACCGCCGCCACCCCGGTACTGACATGCGGGGCCCCCTGACCCGACGACGGCGCGCCCCGCTCCCCCCGCGTAAGGGGGGAGCGGGGCGCCCTCGTCCGGTTCGCGGCACGGTGGCGGTGCCAACACCGCCCCGCGGGGCCGGACACGAAAGTGTCAGCCCACCCGGCAGGAGACCGTCGGCCAGGTCCAGTCGCCGCCGTGCATCACGGTGAAGCCGAAGGTGTTGCCGCTGCCGTTGGGACGCATCGTCATGACCTTGCCGCTGCCGTCCCAGGTCGGGCTGCCGTTCCAGGTGGAGCTGATCCGCTGGGCGTTCCGCAGGGTCACGGTGACGATCCAGTTGTTGCTTCCCGAGACGTTGACCGACAGGTTGAACCGGTCGCTCCACTGCTGGCCGGCGGTGATACCGGCCGTGCAACTGCCGCTCGGCGGGTTGGTCGGGGTGGTGCCGCCGTCAGGTGCCACGGCCCTGCCGGTGGAGGGTGAGATCATGCCGGCGCACAGGTTGCGGCTCCTCAGGTTCGCGGCGATCTGCGGGATCGCGTTGAGCGTCGTCGCGTACTGGTCGTGCATCAGGATGATCTGACCGTTCTGCAGTCGTCCGGCGGCCTGCACGATCTGGGCCGTACCGGCGCCGTTCCAGTCCTGGGAGTCGACGTCCCAGATGATCTCGGTGAGGCCGAGCTGCTGCGCGACCGATCGCAGGGTGGCGTTGGTCTCCCCGTACGGAGGCCGGAAGAGCTTGGGTGCGGTCCCGGTGGCCTGCTGGATGGCCTGCTGGGTCCGCTGGAGCTCCGACTGGATCTGGGAGCTGCTCATGTTGACGAGGTGGGGGTGGGTGTAGCTGTGGTTGCCGATCCACATTCCGGCGTCCTGCTGGGCGCGGACCAGGGCCTGGTTGTTCTGGGCGTTCTGCCCGGTGTTGAACATGGTGGCCCGCAGGCCGTTCTGCTTCAGGGCGTTCAGCAGGTTGGCGGTGTTGCCGGGGTTGGGGCCGTCGTCGTAGGTGAGTCCGACATATCCGGCACTACAGTCGGCGGCCTGCGCCGCGGGTGATGAGGTCACGGCGAACACCGTTCCGAGAACCACGAGGAGACTCATGACGAGTGAATGCCGGACGCGTGAGCGGCGTATCCGGCTTCCACTGCCGATGGTCGCGTTTTCGATCATTCTGTTCCTCCACTGGAACATCGATCGGTAAGAGCGGACACCGTACGGCTGCGGCGTAACACGTACGGAACGCACGGAACCGCGGTTCCGTCGTCACTCGCCCCGGGTGAGGCGAGCAGGACCTGTTTGGTGAGTCATTCTGTGGATTGTTACGAAACCTGTCAAGGAAGCATCGAAACGTTTCGGAATCGCCGCCTTGTATTTGATCATCAAGAAGAAGCTTTCATGGATCAATCCGACCCTGTTTGATCGGGCAATGTCTTCTACCAGGCAAAATGCTTCATCGACAAAGCTCTAGCAAGATCAGATTTCCGATATGTTTCTGAAACTTATTGACAGTTCGGCGGAGTCGAACCCACACTCTCACCATCGACAGCCCGAAACGCTGCCGATCCGGGTCACTCGCCGCGCGGCCTGGTCCTCCGGCCGTCGACCGTACGACGGCCGGCCAGCCCTGTCGCGTTGTACGACCCCAACGCGTGGTGGACGTCCCCCCGGCCACCGCGAGCCCCGCCGGGTCGTATCACGCTGCCTGCCCCAGCCCTCACGAGGAGGAAGCACGCACATGAACGATGCCCCCCGCAAGAGGCGCGGACGCGGTCGCGTCAGGCTGCTCGTCGGCCGTGCCTGCGCCGTGGCCCTGGCCATCGCCGTGGCGGTACTGCCCGGCCCCGCCCACGCGGCCGTCACCACCAACCAGACCGGCGACAACGGCGGCTACTTCTACTCGTTCTGGACCGACAGCCAGGGCACGGTCTCCATGGAGCTGGGGTCCGGCGGAAACTACAGCACCTCGTGGAGGAACACCGGGAACTTCGTCGCCGGCAAGGGCTGGCGCACCGGCGGACGCAGAAGCGTGAACTACTCGGGCAGCTTCAACCCGTCGGGCAACGCCTACCTCACCCTCTACGGGTGGACGAGAAACCCGCTCGTGGAGTACTACATCGTCGACAACTGGGGCAACTACCGGCCCACCGGCACGTACAAGGGCACGGTCACCAGCGACGGCGGCACGTACGACATCTACCAGACGACGCGGTACAACGCCCCGTCCATCGAGGGCAACAGGACGTTCAACCAGTACTGGAGCGTCCGGCAGTCGAAGAAGACCGGCGGGACCATAACCTCCGGCAACCACTTCGACGCGTGGGCCCGTAACGGAATGAGCCTGGGCAGCCACGACTACATGATCCTCGCCACCGAGGGATACCAGAGCAGCGGAAACTCCAACATCACGATCGGCGGCTCCTCCGGGGGCGACAACGGTGGTGGCAACAACGGTGGCGGCAACGGTGGCTGCACCGCGTCGCTCTCCGCGGGCGAGCAGTGGAGTGACCGCTACAACCTCAACGTCTCGGTCAGCGGTTCGAGCAACTGGACCGTGACGATGAACGTCCCGTCCCCCGCGAAGGTCCTCTCCACCTGGAACATCAGCGCCAACTACCCCAGCGCCCAGGTGCTGACCGCGAGGCCCAACGGCAACGGCAACAACTGGGGTGTGACGATCCAGCGCAACGGTAACTCGACCTGGCCGACGGTCTCCTGTAGCGCGGGCTGACCTCGTGACGACGGCCGCGTAGCGCCGTACCCGATTTTCCGACCGGATGTGCGCTCACCCGGCTCAGGCGGGTCCGGTCGGAAAACGGTGGCCCCGTTTCCCCTGGGGGGGTGAGGCGGGGCCACCGCCATGTCCGGACCCTCGTCTCCGGCAGGGCGGAGCCGGGTGGCCGGCTCCGCCCCGTTGATCAGCTTCCGTAGACCTCGAAGGTGAACAGGGAGTACCCGTACACCGTGGCCCGGGTGGTGCCGTTGATCCGCACGTACCTGGCGGAGGCGCTCAGGCCGGTGTGGTCGTCCTCACCGCCGTTGCCGCCGGTCACCGATCGGGCATTGGTCCAGGTCGTGCCGTTCGTCGAGGTCTGGATCTGGTACGCGGAGCCGTAGGCCGCCTCCCACACCAGACGCACCCTGTTGACCGTGTACGTGGCGCCCAGGTCGACCTGGATCCACTGCGGGTCGGAGAACGCGCTGGACCACCGGGTCGTCGCCGACGCGTCCACCGCGGCGGAGGCGGGGTAGGTGGCCGACTCCACGCTGGAGGCCGTCGCCGGCTTGTTCAGCGCGAGGTTCGTCGAGGTCGTGCCACCGTTGAAGGTGAAGGAGTCGACGTCGAACAGCGAGCCCGTCCCCCCGGTGAAGACCAGGAACAGGTTCGTCGTCCCCGAGGGCGGCGTCACCGTGCCGGTGACGTTGACCCAGTTCTCCCAGCCGCCGGTCGGCGCGACCGTGGCCGTGCCGATCACCGTCCCGGTCGCGGAACCGGCCCGCAGGGTGAGCGTGCCCCCGGCGCCCGCCGACGCGACCCGGGCGGTGAACGACGTGACCCCGGTCAGGTTGTACGGCGTGAACGAGATCCAGTCCCCGCTCTCGACGTGCCCGACCGCGTTGCCGCCGTTCGCCGACGGCTTGGCCACGATCTGCACACCCTGCTGGGCGCTGTAGTGCTCGGCCTGGCGGGTCCGCGGCTGCAGGACGGCCTGCGGCGCGTGGACGGCCGTGGTTGAGCCGGCCGGGGTGTACTCCGCGTCGAAGACGCCGAAGATGTTCGCGTTGGCGTCGTGCTCACCGTCCACGGGAGTCTGGATGGTGCCCGAGCAGCCGGTCGCACTGGTCATCTGGTGGCCGTGACTGTCGTGACCGAGAATGTAGTTGATCTTCACCCGGGAGCAGTCGACGGTCGGGGAGTTCGGATCGGTGACGCTGATCTGGAACGGGATCGCGTCGCCGAAGTTGAACACCCGCCCGTTGAGCGGCAGGTTGAGGGTGACCGTCGGCTGCCCGACGCTGATGACGGTGCTCGCCGTGGCGCTGCGGCCGGTGTTGTCGCTCACCGTCAACGTCGCGGTGTACGTGCCGTTGGCCGCGTAGGTGAACGACGGGTTGGCCGCGGTCGAGTCGGTGCTGCCGTTCGTCGTGAAGTCCCACGCGTAGGTGATCGGGTCGCCGTCCGGATCCGTCGTCCCGGCCGAGCTGAACTGCACGGTGAGCGGCGCGTTGCCGGCCTTCGGGGTGGCGTTGATCACCGGGATCGGCGCCTGTCCGGTCCCTGAGTTGTACTCGATCCTGTACACGGCCGAGTTCGCGTCACCGCCGAACCAGCCGGTGCCGTAGTCGAGCACGTACAGCGCGCCGTCCGGCCCGAACTCCATGTCCATCACCTGGGTGCCGGTCCAGGCGGGGAAGGCCTCGATCGCGCCCACCCCGCCGCCCGAGGCGAGGGTGACCGTCTTGATCCACCGCCGCCCGAACTCGCCGATGAACACCTTGCCGTTCATCGACGCCGGGAACTTCACGTCGGAGGCGAGCCCGGCGTCGTAGTTGTAGACCGGGGCGTTCATCGGCGACCAGCTTCCGCAGCACAGCTCCGACCGGTCCTGGCCGACCCCGTACGGCAGCCAGGCCGCGCGCGAGGCCGGGAGCTGGGTGAGGCCGGTGTTGTTGCGCGAGGTGTTCACCGGCCCGCCGGCGCAGTTGAACGCGGCACCCGAGGGGCCGGAAGGGAACGTGAAGTCGATGTACGGCACGTTGAACTGCGAGCAGTACGGCCAGCCGTAGAAACCGGGCTGGGTGATGCGCTCGAACGAGACCGACGCCGCCGGCCCGCGGGTGGCGCTCGCGGTGCCCGCGTCCGGCCCGTAGTCACCCAGGTAGACGATGCCGGTGGCCTTGTCCACGTTCATCCGGAACGGATTGCGGAACCCCATCGCGTAGATCTCCGGCCGGGTGTTCGCGGTGCCGGGCGCGAACATGTTGCCCGAGGGGATCGTGTAGCCGCCGGCCGCGCTCGGCCTGATCCGCAGCACCTTGCCCCGCAGGTCGTTGCTGTTGGCGGAGGTGCGCTGCGCGTCGTAGGCGGGGTTGCGGTCGGTCCGCTCGTCGATCGGCGTGTAACCACTGGAGTCGAACGGGTTCGTGTCGTCACCGGTGGACAGGTAGAGGTTCCCTGCCGCGTCGAAGTCGATGTCGCCGCCGACGTGACAGCACATGCCCCTGCTGGTGGGGACGTCGAGGACGGTGACCGCGGAGGCCGCGTTGAGGGTGTGGTCGGCGTTCACCGTGTACCTGGCCAGCCGGTTCACCCCGTTGAACGGGGCGAACTGCGCCGCCGTCCCCGAGGCCGGCGCGTCACCGGCCGGGGTGGACAGCGGCGGCGCGTAGTAGACGTACACCCACCGGTTCGACGCGAAGTTCGGGTCGGCCTTGATGCTCTGCAGGCCCTCCTCGTCGTGCGTGTACACCGGGATGGTGAGCGCCACCTTGGTGTTGCCCAGCACGTCGGTGTAGCGGATCGTGCCGTCGCGCGAGGTGTGCAGCACGCCCCGGTTCGGCAGGACGGTGAGGCCCATCGGCTCGCCGGTCTCCGCCGCACCCTTGGCGAGCGTCACCTGGGTGTAGCCGGGCGCCGCGAGCGCCACCGCGTTCGACGCGGTGTTCGTGGCGGTGTTCGGTGTGGCCTGCGCCGGTGGGGGAGCCAGGCTGAGGGCCGTCGCCAGTACGGCGACGCAAGAGACGAGTTTTCTTAACATGATCGGCGGTGCTCGCTTCCTGTGGTACGAGTCCATGCGGGCGTGCGCCGATCACGCCGGCGACGCGGAGAGACGGGGAATCCCTCGGCGACGTCGCTCGGACAAACTGTGACTGCTATTGGTAAAACAGTCAATAAGCTGCTGTCAGGAAATGTGAGACACGTCACTTTCGAGCGCTGCGTGATCGGGGTGCGCCGTTCGGTGAACATGGGCGAGCGCGTCGGAGGGCATCACGAAGGTGGCCGTCATCCGCCGTCATGGGTGACCACGGCGCGAGAAAACGGAAAGGTGGCACCGGAGCGGCGGGAGAGGGAGCGAGGGCTGGGTCGGTAAGAGGGAAAACGGGGAGGTGGGACCGGGTCGGCGGGAGCGGTCGGCGTCCGCCCCCGCCGCCCCGGCTATCCCCCTGTGACGGCGGCACGGCACCCTCGGGCGCCGCGTCGGCCGTCAGCGGGTCATGGTGGGAGAGATCGGTGGCAGCATGACGACCTCCAGGCCGTTCGAGGGGGGTGGGGGGTGAGTGGGCGAAGGGACTGCTCCCGGTCACTCCGGCTCCGGTCCGACGGCCGTGCGGGGTCCGAGCCGACCACTGATCTCGGGCGGTGCCCCTCGCCGCGCAGGGGACGAAGAGCGTGGTGCTGCGTTCTCAATCGCTGCACCTCCCGAACTTTCGCCAACTTCGCGGCTCATTCTGGTGTGAGCTTAAAATGTTACGTACCGACTGTCCAGATGTTACGGTCGAAATCGTGGAACTTTTGTCGCTTTCCGGCGGAAGTTCGGTGCCGTCAATAGAAACTCCACCGCGCGAACACAGAAAACCGCAGGCCGGAGGAACAACCGCCGAGTAGTGGCTACGAGGGCGGGATCAGTCGAATCGTCACTCAGAAAATGATCACAGAGCTACACCGGAGCGACGTGCGAGAGCGTGCAGACCGGAGAGCTTGCCGTGGCGGTCGCGGTGGAGTAGATCGGTGATCACCTGCCGTGGTCCGGTGCGCCGTACCTCGGATGGGGCGATCTTCTCGGCGACCAGGAGCGCACGCACGGCGCGGTCGGTCTTCCCCCAGAGCGTGTAAGCCTCGGCGATGCCCGTGTAGTAGCTGGCGCGACGCTCCAGGGTCGGGATCTCGTCGGGAACGATGTCCCTGGCGTGCTCTATGGCCGTTCCGGCGTCCCCGAGAACGATGGACACACCGATCTTGTAGGTGGCGACATGCCCGACGCTGAGCACGAGCTTGGGCGCGTGCCGGGCGGCCTCTTCGGCTTCCTCCAGCATGCCCAGGGCGTTGTCACGGTCTTCCAACCGGGCTGCGGCGATGGCGCCGGTGGACATCAGCGCCCCATACGATCCCCAGGCGGAGGCGGGAGCGGAGGGCAGTTGCGGGCGAAGGAGTTCCGCCGTGCTCACCGTGAGGTCACGAGCCTTGCCGTAGTCCATCGCCCGGTGGAAAAGGCTGGCCAGGTCTCGACGTGCCTCCCCGATGGCCTGGAGGTCACCGCTGGCGTGCGCGACCCGCTCGCCCTGATGGGCCGACACCCACGCGTACGGTGAGGCGCTCAGCTTGATCAGCGTGCGGGTCGTCAGGTGGTAGACCTGTGCGGCCGTGGCGAGGTCCGCCGGATCGGACGCGTCGCGGGCAACGGGGATCAGCTCGGCGAGATCACCGGCGAGATCGGCGTAGCGGGCGGCGGTGAAGTCCCGCCGGGCACGGGTGACGGCGCGGGCGAAGGACGCCTGTGTGAGGACGGGTCCTGAGCTGGGCTCGTTGGGGATGAGGGCATCACGCAGGCGCGCAACGGCTGCCGCGCTCTGGTCGGTCTGTCCGGCTCCATCGGTCAGCCCGACTCCCGCAGCGATCGCCGCGCTCTTGATGAACGTACGTCGTTTCGTTGCCCTACCTCCTGTGCTCGTCTCCAGCATAGGCAACGGTTTTCCGTATTGCTTCTCCCATGCCTCGACGAGCTTCCCTCCCGCTCCGAGGGCATCGTCGGCGAGTTCGGCCAATACCCGTTCCGGGTTGCGTTTCCCCTGTTCAACGCGGCTGAGATAGCTCTTGGAAAAGTAGGTCACCGCGTGAAGACCCGCCAGTGAAATCTTCCGTTGCTGACGATATCGACGCAATTGTTCCCCGAAACTCATCGTTGCCTCTTCCCGTTGCCACGTTGCCTCGCCCAGGCAACCCCTCGTTCGGAGAGATACCAATCACACATGCTTCTCGGTAGCCGCACAACAGAACCGGAGATTGGCGCAACGAATAAATGGCGGACCCGCCGACACGACACCACTCGTTCGGCGGGTCCTTGATCGCACACTGGAGGTGCGACCCGTGGACAACTGTAGAGCCGTCCCACCCGCCGTTGATGAGGCGACGGTGGAGAGCCATGACAAGGCGCTGGCCGTCGTCCAGCGGCTTCTCACCGAGCGGGGAATCCGTGCTCACCGTCATCACACGATCAGCCTGGGACTGTTCGCCGACAGTGAGGCTGCCTGGCCCGATCAGCCGCCGTTGCGGTCGTGGATGGAGCGCTACCCGCCGGAGTTGACCGTGAAGGGTCCGCAGGGCTGGTGTGTGGCCACGGTGACCGTGGGGGCGCGCTCGGGCAGTTACCTGGTCTCTCTTCGCGACGGCGCGGGCCTGCAGGCAGTGCGAAGCGAGCATCCCGAACAGGTGGTCGCCCTGATCGTGGCTGCTCGGGGGAGGTAACCGTGCACGGCTGGATCATCGTGGGCGATGCGGCCACCAAGAGAGTCAACGGCAAAGAGGTCATCGTCACGGCCGGTAAGTCGGGCGACATCAGGTCGGTCATCAGGGCGTGGGAGGACGCTGAGCGCCACCGGATGCTGTACGAACTGGGCAACCTCGGCCGCCTGGTCGATACTGCGCTGGCCCGCCTCCAGTCCCACCGCACTCCGGGCAGTCGCGGAAAACACGCGCTGCAAACCGACGACACCAAATGATCACCGGTCGGGTGCGGCGACAGACCTTCCTCGCAGTCGCGTTGCCGTACCCGACCAGACCAGGTAACCGTGGCATCGGGTGACAATCTGAGCAGCATCGAGGACGTAAAGCAGACCATCCAGAGACTCGGGCACGGCGATCAGGGAGCAGCCATGTGAGCGTCAAGTAGCAGGTCACTACCAATGAGTAGTGGCGTTTTGCAGGGGCTATGAGGACGCAGGAGTGCGCTGAGTGGGCCATCGAGACCAATCAGGTTACGACCCCTCGCAGGGGCGCGATGAGGACCGGAGGTGCGGCATGACGCGCCCGTTCCACATCGTCCGGTTGAGACCCCTCACAGGGGCGATGAGGACACGACCGCGCGCCCGCGCGGCGGTTCGAGTCGGCCGTGTTGAGACCCCTCGTAGGGGCGATGAGGACCCGCGCTCAGCACCGTCCGCCCCACTCCTGCCTCCACGTTGAGACCCCTCGTAGGGGCGATGAGGACTCTAGGGGAGTCGAGCGGAAGGCTGGAACCCCAGACAGTTGAGACCCCTCGTAGGGGCGATGAGGACGGCCCGTCTTGCTCAGCGACCCGTCCGGAGCAGCCAGGTTGAGACCCCTCGTAGGGGCGATGAGGACGCGCCCTCATTGAAACCCCAATACGCTTTTCCTAATAGTTGAGACCCCTCGTAGGGGCGATGAGGACCCCAATGTAAAGCCGCTGGTCACAGGCGGTGGGATCGATGCGTTTTCGGCCTGATTTTCAGCAGACCTCCGGTAGTGCAGCCGAGCCCGGTGTGTCGCTGAAATTTGTCGCTATGGAGTGGTCAAAGAGCCGGATCACAGGATATCTGTGGGCTCCGGTTCGGTGGCTCCCCACGCGAGCCGTTGCGGCGTGGCGCCGGGCGGGAAGGTGTAGACGATGACGTTGTCGTAGCTGAGGTCGAGGACAGCGGTCACAGCGCTCTGGAAGCGACGGAGTTGTGCTGGAGTGAGCCGACCTTCGAAGACACTGCGCTGCACGTGGTGGAGGTATTGGCGGCAGGTTCGTAGGATCTGCGGATTCCGCTCGGCAGCGGTGTCATAGACCACCACGACGTACATGAGGTCACCACCAGATCCGGAAAGGTCTGTAGCCGACGTTCTCCAGGCAGTGGCGTGTAAGGGCGAGCGCGTCGAGGTAGAGCAGTTCGTCGTACGCCACGGAGCGGCCCAGGGTGCGATGGGCGACTGTGACGGCGAATTCATCACGAACCGTTTGGACGACGAGTTTGCGGCCGGCCTCGCTGAGCATGGCCTGGTTGGTGTCGCTGTCGAAGTGATGCTCCTTGAGCTGGTTACGGCTGGCCATACGGAGAAGCAGACGTTCGGCGAAGAGCGGTTTGAACATCTCGGAAAGGTCCAGGACGAGCGAGTGTCGTTGGCGTTCCATGCTGCTGTGCAGGAACGCGATTCCGCTGTGCAGTGGTGTGAGCCGGACAGCGGTGAGAACGCGGGCATACACAATGCCGTTGACATAACTGATGAATGCGTTGCCGGCGTTTTTCGGCGGTCGCCGACTGCGTCCCTCAAGCTGAAGCCATGCGGGCAGTTTTGTGTCGATAACGGCCCAGGCCGAACGGCGGAAGGTCCCTTCGGCGCCCATTAGATGAGCCGCGCTCTCAGCTTCGGCGACAGTTTTTTGAAGGGCGGTGTAGGGACCCTTCAATAATTGACGGTCAACGACGCGTCGGACGTTGAAGGCGGTGGTCTCGACGATATCGCGAGCGATCTTCAGTGCGGCTTCTGGAGCGCCGGCGAGCCGGGCCTGAGCGAGGACGGTCTCGCCTGAGGTGCTGGTGTCGGAGGTCAGCAGGGAACCGGCGTAATCGCCGTAGTAGCTGAGCAGGTGCACGTTGATGCGGTGTCGGTTGAGCAGGGAGACGACCGCGGTGTTGATGTCGGTTTCGGCGCAGGCGACGATATCCCGCACATCGGTGATGGGGATGTGGACGGGCGAGGCGTTCTCGCGCTCGATCAAGAGCGATTGATCCTTACGCCGGATACGGCAAGGGCTGGTAAGCCAGTAAGTACGAGAAGCAGTTGGCACGAGTCATTCCGTCCAGCAGTAGTCGATGAAGCTGCATCCTTTACAGGCGTTGCGAGCGAGTCGAGGCGGGGAGGTGGACAGCGCTGCAGTTTCCAGGACCATGGCGATATCGGCCTCTGCCTGTGCGGATGCCTTTTCGGTGTAGTCCAGCCTTTTGGTCCGGCGTGTCTTGGGGTAATGCAGGACCGCACCTTTCGCATCGACTCCGACACGGTGCAGGCGGTGGCAGTAATGGCGTGCCTGGGCCTCATCCGCTGAGGTCGGCCGACTGGACGATTTCACTTCGTGGACCCATCTCTGGCCATCGACGAAGTCCAGGCGGGCGGCACCGAGATCGACCGGGGTGGCGCGGGTGTAGGTGGTGTCGTGAACGGCTTCCCCCATCTGCACGGCCGCGCTCAGGTGTTCCGGTCGAATGCCTCGCAGGAAGAGCCATAGCTGACGGCGGCAGTGGTAGAGGTACTTGATGTGAGTGCCGCCGACGTCTTCGGCTTCGATCACAGGACCTCTCCTGGTTGATAGGTGATGTGGGCGGGACCGTGAACGGCGCGGAGGCCCAACCGCGAGTCGTAGTCACCGTTGATAACGCGGACCTGGAGTTTCTTGTCGTAGCCGCTGAGGCGGCCGGCCCAGTGAGGCATGGGGAACAGATATTCGTCGGCCAGCAAGCGGCCTGCTCTTGGCTGCCCGGGGGCCTGGGCCAGGGCATCGGCGTATGCTTCCCGGTCTTCGGCGAGGATCGCTTCGGAACCGTCGAAGAGTTCGTCGAAGACCGCAGCGAGGTCGGAGCGGGAGTCGAAAGGCCGCCGGAAGGTCAGGAGCCGATCGGTGAAGGTTTCGTAGTACTCGTGCACTTCCTTACGCCAGGCCGCTCCCCAGGGGGTGGCGTAAATGAGGTTCAACCAGGCGGTGGCGTTGGACTCATCGACGATGGTGTCGGAGTGGGTGACCAAAAGTCGCCAGGCGGTCTCGACGGATTCACGAGCGTAGATCCCGTCTGCGTACTCGGCGCCTGGTGCGTTACGGCGCGTCGTCCAGTTGGGGAGATGGACGATGACGTCGGCGGGAGACCGAGCGGCAAGGCGATTGACGCGGCCGAATCGTTGAAGCAGGGCCTCCAGGGGAGCCGCGGCCGTCAGGAGAACATCGAAATCCAGATCCAGGCTGACCTCGACGCACTGTGTCGCGACCAGGAGTCCCGGACGCCGTTCCGGTAGACCGGCACCGAACCTGTTTCTGATACTCCGTTCGATGCTGTTCCTGTCGCCGCGTCGAAAACGGGAGTGCAGCAGTAGCGCGGAGCCTTCGCCATGAAGTTCTTCCGTATCCGGGCTGAGTTCTTCGAACAGTTCCAACGCCTGGGCGACGTTGTTGGCTACTATCAGAACGGACTTGTCAGAGGCCAGGCAAGAGCGGATCTCGTCTAGTGCCGCCGGATCCATGAGGTGGTGGCCTCTGGTGCGGAGGCGATGACGAGAGGGCAGTTTGAGATCGGCGGCGCCCACCGGGGAGACGGGCTGGGTAAGTGTTTGGGCGAACAGTTCCGACAGCACGTCGGGCAAGGTGGCCGAGACGACGGCGACGCGTCCTCCGAGGCGTTCCCAAAGGCGAGCGGAGGCGAGGATGCAGCCGAGCCGCTGAGGGTCGTAGACATGGAGTTCGTCGAGGACGAAAACGGAGTTGGCGGCGTCGATGAGGATGCCGGAATGGGCGGGGCCGGCCAGCGCGGCGCGCATCAGTTGGTACGGGGTGGCGACCCGGACGCTCTCGCGGAACAGCTTGGTCGCTGCCGCACGGGAAACGGCCTTGGTGGCGGCGTCGACACGGCAAGGATCGTTGTCCTGATCCGTCTCGTCGCCGTCCTCAGGAGCGATGGACGCGGCGAGGTGGTAGGAAGCGGCCTTTGAATGCGCGACTCCTACGGTTCCGGGAACTTGGAAGAGTCCTTCGAGGCGATCAGCCATCGCGTTAATGGACGACAGATAAGGCAGGACGAAGAAAACACGCGGCACGCCGCCGGTGCGTTGGGCCAGGTCGGTGATCTGCTTAGCCGCCCACAACAGGACGGCCTCGGTTTTACCGCTGCCCGTTGGAGCCTGTAAGAGCAAATGGCCCAGTTTCGTCTCGGCCCTTATCTGGTGAGGATGGAGTGCTCTGCCTTGATCGGCGAACCTCTGATCAAGGAGCGCGCGGAACGAGCTGTCCAAGGGCTGGACCAGGGACAGGTGCTGGTGCGCGGACGACAGATGGTCAGCCAGCGTGACGGCTCCCTGCAAGAGGACCGCGGTGAGGCCACGATCCGGCGTGATCCGCGTGTCCCACTTCTCCAGCACAACATCGAGCACGTCGTACGCCGCCATCAGTAGGGCGTCGACGTCCAACGGCGTCCGTGCCGGGGTGGCCACGGGCAAACCGACCAACCGGGCCTTGTCGCGGAACCAGTCCTCCAAGTCGGGGACGATTTGCTCATGGATCGGCCCAATTCTTTCCTGCAGGTCGGCTACGTCGCAGTCGCCGTACAGGCTCATCAAGTCACGGCCCGGTTCCCCGTGCAGCGGCCGGTGATGGGTGGCGACGGCGGTGGCAACCCAGAGCAGCAAGTCCGGGTCGTCGATGAGGGACGGCAGGAATCCCAGGGACAGGACTTCGTGCCGTTCCCCCCACATCCGGACACGTCCCGCGAGCATGTCCTGAAACCCGGTGGAGATTTTCCCGCCGTCGTGGGTAAGCCCCGCAAGCTCCACGGCAGCCCAGAACAGCGGCCGGAGACTGTCGTCGAGACCCGAGAGTGCCCCCACCCGGCGCGAGATCTGGCGGGCGGCGACATGGGTATCAGCCAGGTGGTCAATGAGTAACTCCGGAGGGCGACCGCCGCGGCTGCTTTTGGCGTAAACAGAAGACTTCAGATCCACCGACGTCATCGCCAAGCGACGGTTTCGGGGTGGCAGACGGGTAGCAGCGCCACCGCCTGACCACTTTCGGTCGACCGGCTCCCCGGCACCACAGCTTGGCTGAGTCCGGAGGAGTCGTAACGGTAGGTGTCCCACTTCGTCCGGTCCCGGCCTGGCCCGATGGTCGTCGGCAGCCGGAGCGGTGTCCCTCCGGAGACTCCGGCGTCCTCGGGAACGATCGCGGACCGCAGCGCGCCAGGATCGGGGGTGAGGGTCACTGTGCGCAGTGAAATTCCTACGAGATCTTGGCTGCGGCCCAGGCGCAGTGGCCATACCGGGCGGCGTAGCCTACGCAACCAGACCTCTGGATCATCGGGAAGCCACACCGTCAGGACAGCTGTGGCCAGGAACTCGCGATCCCGTGGTGTGGGGGAGGCTTTCTTTCCGGAGGCATCCAACGGGTGGTAGGTCTCGTAGTCGACATTTTTCCCGGCAGACCGGAACGCCATCGCGAACTGCAAACCCGGGTCCACGGCGTCCCACCCGCCAGCGGCACCGGCCAGCAGCCCTCCGACGGTCGCCGGAGGAGGACACGGCAGGGTGACCTGTACACCCGCGTAGAGGGGATTGCGGAAGGAGGCGACTGGCGCGGTGAACGTCGCCTCCAGCGCGGTGGTGTCCGTGATGGTCATGCCGCAGGGTCCTCGAACCAGCTGTCGTGGTCTCCTTGGCGGATTTCTTTCGCGAGGCCGGTCAGCATGGCACGAGGGTGTGCGATGGTCACCTTTCCGGCCTCGATGAGGTCCTTGAGTTCCCGCTCCGTCTTCTCTCGCTGATCTCCGAGAAAACCTGGGGCCCACCCGACGCGGATCGGCCCGTCCAACTCGTCGTCCCAGGCGTTGATCTCCTCACGCAGCACGTCCGGATCGAAGACGGGCTTGGCATCGCGGGCGCCCACCACCCGCGTGAACGGGTTGACTCCGCCCTTCATGGGCGCCAGCAGAACCAGAGCGGGAGTACGGTCGCCGTAGTGCAACGACTGCTTGGCGCCGCCGCGTAGCTTCGCCAACGTCTCCAGCATGACCGCGACCCGGCGGCGGCGTTCTTCCTGGGGAAGGCGCAGCGCTTCGGTGCGCCGAAGAACCGTACGCGTGGAGCCTTCCGTCTCGGCCTCCTGCGCGGCGGCCGGGCTGAGCGCTACCCGTAGCCCGCTTCCGTCGGTCTCGAACACGCCTACGCGGGGGACGTCCAGCAGGATGTCGGCGGCCAGGACCGCGCTGTAGAGCTCATGCTGGTGGATGACGGGATGCTCACCGGCCGGGAAATCCCGGCTCATCGTTCCGAAGTCCTCGGTGGGCCGCTGCGGTGTGAGGGAGACGAACGTCCCGGTCGCCAGCACGGTGTCGCGCTGGTAGTTCTGCTTGCTCACCGCGACCATGTAGCCGAAGAGGTCGTCGTCCAGGTAACGGTCCGGACGCCCCTCGGTGTGAGCCTGTTGCTTCTTGCCCGAACCCGAACGGGTCACTCCCGACCGGGGCTCCTCACGTGGCAGGGAGTCACGCAGCCAGCGGCGCACCGCCTGCGCCGAGACGTATGGATAGACATCCCGGCCAACCCGCAACTGCTTGGCCTTGCCAATGTTGTCCTCGCCCTCACCGTTGTTGGGTGCGCCTGCGACGATGTCGAGAACGATCTTTCCGGCCAGGTAGCTCACGGTTCTTCCTCCTCGTTGATGAACTTGGTGTCGGTGGCGTTCTCGATCTCTTCCAGGTCCTCCTCGGCCTTCTTCGACTTCCAGCCGAGTTCCGACAGCCTCTCCAGCACGCCGAACAGGAACACGTCACGGTGGAACCAGGCGGGGTTGTCCTGGCCGGGGCCGAACAGCAAGACGAACGCCCGCTCGGTCACCAAGGGGCCCTCGGCGTCCTTCGGCGGCTGAATCGCCCATTCCAGGCTGTTTTTGGTCAGCCAAGCCCGCATCTTGCGGGGATCGCGCATCGACGCGCGCAGGGCGTTCAGCTTTCCGCCGGTCTCCTGGTGGCTCAGCAGACCAGCGACCTTGTGTGCGGCCGTCCTGATCTCTTTAAGATCTTTTTCGTTCATCTGCATCACCTCGGTGACGAAGGAATAGAGCAAACCCGATGCGGAGATCGTCTGCTCACGGTTGTAGTCGGGAAGCGAGACGACCCGTCCCAGATGGCGGACCGTGGTGTTGAACAGTCGCGTCGGCTCACCGAAAGCGTTGCGGGCCAGCATCACGACTCCGGGTGAGTACGGCGTGACATGGGCCCGCACCAGGAATTTGAAGCCCGGCCTGCTCGCCGGCCGGAGAGTGCGGCGCAGCCATTCGGCGAGCGGCTGGTCAAGCGAATGGGTCTCCAGCGTCTGGCCACGGTTGTTGTTGTTGTACACCAGCAGCTCGACGCCGGCGGTGATCCGCTGCGCGTATCCCCTCAGCGCCCGCAGAGCCACCACCTCACGGACCTCCGCGTAGCCCTCGGCGACCTTTCCGGTCTCGGCAATGATCAGATTGCGGTCGACCTGACGTTGGATGGTCCTTCGCATGAACCCCGCGTCCCAGCTGTGCAACGCGTATGAGGCTCCGCCCGTGAGATGACTGCCGTAAGGAAGCGCGTGGAAACTCACCACGCACGGACGGCACAACGCCATCCCCTCATGCCCACGCGGAGTACTGTTGCGGTAGGCATTGCTCTCCGCGAGCGGGACATCAAGCTTCCCGAAGAACCCGATCGCCGGGCGCCCGCACAGAACGCAGTCGACATCCGGGCTAGCACCTTCTCCAGGAGCGTTTCGCCACTCCTCCACCCGCGCCTTGACGGCGGCATCCGACTTCTTGGCGTTACTCGGATGGTTCATCGGCGAGTTCGGGGTCAGGGAGAAGCTCGCCTTGAGCCAGAACCCCCTCGCGCTCTTGCTGTCCCGCACCAGAGCGGCGCGGACGGCATCCCGCGTCATGGTCTTGACGACCCGCTCAAAGTCATCGGCGGACAGCTCCTCCGGCTGGAGATCGCCGGCCAGTGCGGCCACAGCGTACGCTCCGACCCGCTGCAAGGGATGCGCTGTCAGCGCCAGCCGCTGAGTCAAACTGTCGCCGGTCATGCGATCACCCAGCCGAAGCCAGCGCTGTTGGCCTGTCCCAAACCCCAGCTCCACAGGGCCTGCAGCACCTCGGGGTCGGCGCTGACCGTCACTTCCACACAGGCGCCAGGCTTGCTCCCGCCCTTTCCCGTACTTCCCGCGACAGTGAAGGACCGTTTGGGGCCGACCCAAGTGACGCGTTCCAGCGTGACATCAGGATTCAGGCTCAGCGTCTCCGCTTTCCGGCGAAGGTTGCGCTCGAAGGCCAGATCCCAGCCTGGTTCTCCCGGCAACAACCAGTCCTGCCGCGTCTCACGCACTCCCGAGCTCCCGATCCCGGTCCCCTTCACCACCACAGGCGTGCTGGTTCGAAACACAGCCCCGCCAGAGGAGAACGTGGGCGCCTCCACCACGCGGACCGCATCGACGAAGAACGCCGTCGCGCCCCACGCAATGACCGGCATCCCGGCGAGCGCGGACCCGAAGGAATGCACGACTCTCGGCACCGGGCTCCCCAACTCCCACGTACCTGGACCCCCCAGGCTGTAGACCCCCCTGCGCCGCTCCGCCAGAGGGAAGACAGGAGCCGAATAGCCGAACGGGACCATTCCGTAGGGTTTCATCCCCTGCGCGTGTAGCTCGGTTCCCAGTTCGGGTGCTTCACGATCCAGCAGCGAGTACGCCAACGCCCTCCCCGGCCGCACTACCGACGACCAGGCCAGCTCCCGTGCCTCCGTGTGGACATCCAGTTGCACCCGCACCGTGCCCTCCCTAGTTGCCCAACAGGGCCAAGGCGGAAATGTCAGTGGTCGCTGAGACAGTGACCACTACGTACCTCTGTGTGAGGGCTCTTAAGGTAGCGCCGTATTCCAGGCGTGTCTACTTGAGATGGCTAAGACTAATCTCGATGCATGTTCGCAACTGCGACAAATAGCCCACAGGTGACGTTGCTACTATCGGGTGTAGCCGTTCCCTGGATCCGACGAGGTTCCCTGGGGTCGCAACAGATTGGTCCTCGCCATCCACGGCATGGGACTTCAACACTCATCGCCCCTCTGAGGGGCCATCGGAAGCAGCGGCCAGTAGCCTTAGGTCGCTGCTTCTTGACTTCCAAATAGCATCAGAATTTCAGCGACACTCCCGGGTCTCTTGCACAACCGAAGGTCTGCTGAAAATCAGGCCTGAAACTGGTTGATCGCACGGTAGATGACCTGCGGCTTTACTTTGGGGTCCTCATCGCCCCTGCGAGGGGTCACAACAGCTGTGGGAGCAGCTCAACCCCGACCGCGAGGGCGTGTCCTCATCGCCCCTGCGAGGGGTCACAACGCAATGTCTACACCGCCAGCGCCTACGTCTATGTGCCGTCCTCATCGCCCCTGCGAGGGGTCACAACTTGCCGGAGGAGCGGCACGCGGACATCGGCCGGCGGGGTCCTCATCGCCCCTGCGAGGGGTCACAACATGTTCCAGGCGATGTCGTTGGCGCCGGGGTGGAGGTCCTCATCGCCCCTGCGAGGGGTCACAACTCGTAGGGCTGCATCTGCTCGGCGGGGAACCGGCGAGTCCTCATCGCCCCTGCGAGGGGTCACAACTGGCCTGAGCACCAGCGCGCCGCTGGGAGCCGAGACGTCCTCATCGCCCCTGCGAGGGGTCACAACGCCTTGGCGCGGTAGGCGCGCATCACCTCATACAGCGGTCCTCATCGCCCCTGCGAGGGGTCACAACACCAGCCGGGCCCGGATCCGCGAGGTGTGCTCATAGTCCTCATCGCCCCTGCGAGGGGTCACAACGATGTCAGCGGCCTTAGTGTCGGTGCGCGTCCATGGCCAGGTCCTCATCGCCCCTGCGAGGGGTCACAACGCGGGGATCTCCACCCCGGCCGCCGCCGCCAGCACCCGTCCTCATCGCCCCTGCGAGGGGTCACAACGTCAGGACGGCGTCCTTCGGCGTCGGTTCGTGCCACGTCCTCATCGCCCCTGCGAGGGGTCACAACGAGCTGCGACGGACCATGCTGGACGCTGGGCTGGATGTCCTCATCGCCCCTGCGAGGGGTCACAACCGCAGCCACTCCGCGTAGGTGAGGCCGGTCTCCGGGGTCCTCATCGCCCCTGCGAGGGGTCACAACACATCCCGATGCCGGATCTGCCGCCGGAGCCCGATCGTCCTCATTGCCCCTGCGAGGGGTCACAACTTGCCGGGCTCGCGCCGAAAGACGAGCGCCCGACCAGTCCTCATCGCCCCTGCGAGGGGTCACAACCGCAACCTGGCGAAGGGAGACATGCGGGTTCCGTTCGGGTCCTCATCGCCCCTGCGAGGGGTCATAACTGGCTGTGAGGCTGTGGAGCCTGGAGGCACTGGTTTGGGCATCACCACGAGCTGGAGATGGCGACAATCGGCGGGGCGCATCGTGGGCGTGGCCGACCGGATCGGGTCCCTGGAGATCGGCAAGAGGGCGGACCTGGTGCTGCTGGATCTGATCGGCGCGCACCCCCCCGGGCAGTCGACGGCGTCGGCGCGCACCCTCGCCAGCGCGCGGAGACCACGGACGGCGGTCGGCGCGGGCGTTCTGACTGCGGTCGGGCCGTGTCGATCGGCTCGATGACGTCCTCGTCGGGGTCGCGGAGGTAGCGGTAGCGGATCTTGGCGGGTACGACTTTCAGCCGGTATTCCCACACACCGGAAATCGGGTGGTCGTTTCCGTCGTCGCTGGTCCTACGGTCACTCCAACCCACCGTCATGCCCCCGAGGCGGAGGGAAACATCCCAGCTGGAGGAAACCGTCGATGAACAAACAGGAATTCAAGGTCGTCGGCGCGTCGGCCGTCGGCACGGCGTTCGAGTGGTATGACTTCTTCCTATACGGCGCACTCATCCCCGTGATCGGCAGCAAGTTCTTCAGTGACTACGGCTCGTCGGCGCAGACCGTGTTCGCGCTGCTGACCTTCGCCGCAGGGTTCGTCGTCCGTCCGATCGGCGCGCTGGTGTTCGCGCGGATCACCGACCTGGTCGGCCGCAAGATCGTGTTCTTGATGACGCTGGTGCTGATGGGCGTCTCGACGGTCGCAGTCGGGCTGCTGCCCACCGCGGACGAGATCGGCATCCTGGCCCCGATCCTGCTGGTGACCTGCCGCATCCTGCAGGGACTCGCGGTCAGCGGCGAGTTCGGTGCCGCGGTCACCTACGTCTCCGAGTACGCCCCCGCGCGGCAGCGCGGCTTCTTCGTCGGCTGGCTCACCGGCACCACGGCGCTCGCCTTCAGCATGTCGCTGGGTGTGCAACTGCTGGTGCAGGCCATCGTGGGCGTGGAGGCCTTCGAGGCGTGGGGCTGGCGGGTGCCGTTCCTCATCTCCGTCGTGCCGCTCGCGCTTTCCGTGTGGATCCGCACCAAGCTGCACGAGAGCCCGCTGTTCCTGAAGATGAAGGAGGAGGGCACCCAGACCAAGGCGCCGCTGCGTGAGGCGTTCGGCTCGCGGGCGCGGGTGCGCATGGTGGCGATCGTGTTCGTGATGGCCGCGACGCAGTCGTTCATCGGCTACCTGTCCACCGTGTACATGGTGACCACGATGAAGACCTACCTCAAGGCCGACTCGTTCACGATCAACGCGATCTTCATGGTGGTCATGCTGATCGGGTTCTTCCTGTGCGTCCTCGCCTGCTGGGTGTCCGACCGGGTCGGGCGGCGCCCCGTGCTGTTCGCCGGGCTCGGGCTGGCCGCGTTGCTCACGTTCCCGGTCACCGGCGCCATCGTCTCGACCACGAACCCGGATCTCGCCCGGGCGCAGGAGAACGTGTCGGTCACCATCCAGGCCGACCCGGCCGAGTGTTCCTTCCAGTTCAATCCCGCGGGCACCGCCACCTTCACCTCCGACTGCGACCGGGCGCGGAACGTGCTCCAGAGCAACTCGGTCATCTTCGAGCGGCAGGACACCACCGGCCCCACCAAGGTCCTCGTGAACGACACCCAGGTCTCCGGCGGTCCGCGGCTGACGGACGACCTGTCGGCGGCGCTCAAGGCGGCCGGGTACCCGGCCGACGGATCGGGCGGCACGCTCAAGATCGCCAGTATCGGGGACTTCTTCGACGGGCCCGTCCTCACCGTCGCGCTGCTGCTCCTCGCACTGGTCGCGTTCGCGCAGATGGCCCAGGGGCCGGCCGCGACGGCGATGGCGGAGGTGTTCCCGACCAGGGTACGCGCCACCGCCCTCTCGATCCCCTACCAGCTCGGCGTCGGTGTGTTCGGCGGGCTGCTGCCGGCGACGATGGTCGCGATCGGGGCCGAGGTGGGCAGCATCACCACCGCCCTGTGGTATCCGGTCGGCGCGATGGCGCTGGGCCTGCTGATTCTGCTGTTCACCCTGCCGGAGACCAAGGGTGTGGACCTCGCCGAGGTGCGACTGGCCGGTGACACGGCCGAGGAAGCCGTCGCACGCAAGGAGGGCTGACCGTCCCATCCAGACCGGAGTCGCACGTAGGGACGGTCGACCGTTCCGTCCCGAGCAGAGCCGCACGTAAGGACGGTCGACCGTCCCATCCCGACCAGAAGGGAAGCCATCATGCCGATCATCGACATCTCACTGCTGACCGGCCGTACCGAGCCCGAACTGCGCGAGATGATCTCGGCCGTCCACGACGCGGTCGTGCGCAGTCTCGGGGTCCCGTCCGAGTCGGTGCGGGTCCTGGTGCGCGAGTTGCCGCCGACCCACTGGGCCGTGGACGGCGAGACGATCGCGGAGCGCAGGGCGCGCTCGTAGGGAACCGGAACGGGCCGGGGCCGACATCGGCCCCGGCCCGTTCCGCGTCGTCGCTGTCGCCGTCAGTCGCGGAAGTGCGTGCTGGTCCAGCCGCCGTCCACCGGGACGGTGAGGCCGGTGACGAACGCCGCCTCGTCGGATGCGAGGAACGCGACGACCCGTGCGACGTCGATCGGCTGCCCGACCCTGGGCAGCGGGCGCGACCGGGTCACCAGGTCGTCGAAGACGCCCGCGGCGATCTTCGCACGGGTGGCCGGGGTCTCGATCAGACCCGGCGCCACCGCGTTGACCCGGATGTCGCGCCGGCCGTACTCGGCGGCCATCTGGCGGGTGAGGCTGGAGACCGCGCCCTTGGCCGCCGAGTACGGCGCGGACCCGGCGACCCCGATCAGCGCGAACGCCGAGGACGTGTTGACGATCGCCCCGCCCGCGTTGCCGAACGCGATCACCGCGCGGCGGCTGAGCGCGAACGTCGTACCGAGGTTGGCACGCAGGAAGAACTCGAAGTCCTCGTCCGTGGTGTCGGCCGCCGAGCGGTCCCCGGCCTTGCCCGCGATGTTGGCGAGCACGTTCGGCGCGCCGATGGCCTCGGCGCAGTGGTCGAAGACCCGCTCCGCCGCGCCCGCCGCGGCGAGGTCGACGGCCAGCACGGCCACCTCGTCGCCCGCCGCGGCCACCTCGTCCCGCAGGTCCAGCAGGCCCTTCTCTTCGCGGTCCACGGCGAGCACCGCCGCGCCGCGGGCGGCGAAAAGCGCGGCGGTCGCGCGTCCGATACCCGACGCCGCCCCGGTGACGATCGCCGTCTTGCCGCGCAACTGCTCGTTCACGAATTTCCTCCCGAACCTTGATGTGCACCCGGTGTGCACCGGGCGTGATGCGCTCCGATCATGCGTGGTGGCACGGTGCCCGGCCACCTGCGGAGTTCCGCTCAATGAGAACCGGTCCTGGTCACCGGGCCTCCCGTCCGGTCAGCTCTGAGCCATGGACGTACGTGGACTACGGGTGACCTTCCCCGCCGAGGGGGTCGCGTTGCTGGAACTGGACCGGCCACACCGCCGGAACGCGCTGGACCGTACGCTGCTCGACGGGCTGCCCGAGGTGCTGCGCGAGCTGGACGGCGACACCGCCGTCCGGGTCCTGGTGGTGACCGGTCGCGGCGGCGCGTTCTGCGCGGGCGGCGACCTGGACGCGATCGGCGACCTGGGGAACGAGTCGCCGCAGGACGCGCGGGAGCGCATGACCCGCGAGTTCCGCATCGCCGAACTGCTGCTGGAGTTCCACGCGCCGACCGTCGCCGCCGTGGACGGTGCGGCCGTCGGCGCGGGGATGGCCCTCGCCCTCGCGTGCGACCTGCGGATCGGCTCGCCGGGCGCGGTGTTCGCCAGCCCGTTCATCAAGATGGCGCTGGTCCCCGACTTCGGCGTGTCGTGGCTGCTGGCGCGGGCGGTCGGCGCGGCGCGGGCGACGGAGCTGGCACTGTCCGGGCGGAAGGTCGCGGCGGAGGAGGCCGTGCGGATCGGCCTGCTCGACGTCGTCGTGGCCGACCCGCTCACGCAGGCGTTCGATCGCGCCGAGCAGCTCGCGGCGGCGCCGCCCGAGGCGGCGAGGGCGACCAAGCGCCTGATCGCCGCGGCGGTCGACGGCGGGTTCGCGGAGGCGGTCGACCGGGAGATCGACGAGCAGATCCGGGCGGTGCGCTCGCCCGAGTTCGGGCGGCGGTGGGCGGAGTGGTCGCGCGCGGTGCGTGGCCGCTGACCGTGTTTCACACCGGGTTTCCCACCGAGTGGAAAGCGCCCGTTGAGCGTGCGCCGGTCGCACGCCGAGAGTTTACGACACAGCGAGAAAGAGGAGGACCGGCAGTGGAATCGTTCGGGCACGTCATCGCGGGTGAGGAGATCGCCTCGGCCGACGGGACGACGTTCGAGTCCGTGGACCCGTGGACTCGGGAGCCGTGGGCCACGGTGGCTCTCGGCTCGGCCGGCGACGCCGGGCGAGCCGTACGCGCCGCGCGCTCGGCCTTCGACGAGGGCCCGTGGCCGCGGATGAGCTTCGCCGAGCGCGGCGCGATCATGCACCGCCTCGCCGACCTGGTGGAGAAGCACGTCGACGAGCTGGCGGCGGCCGACACCGCGGACATGGGCAAGCCGATCACCCAGACCGCGGGCCACGACGTCCCCCGCGCGGCGCGGAACTTCCGGTTCTTCGCCGACCACGCCCAGATCACCCCCGCCGAGACGTTCCCGATGCCGGCAGGGCATCACGCCTACACCCAGTACGATCCCGCGGGCGTGGTGGCCGCCATCGCGCCGTGGAACTTCCCGCTCATGATGGCGAGCTGGAAGGTCGCGCCCGCGCTGGCGTGGGGGAACACGGTCGTGCTCAAGCCCGCCGAGCAGTCGCCCGCCTCGGCCACCATCCTGGCCCGGCTGGCGATCGAGGCCGGCCTGCCGTCGGGCGTGCTCAACGTCGTCCACGGGTTCGGGCCGAATTCGGTGGGCCAGGCGCTGACCGAGTCGCCGCTGGTCGACCGGATCACCTTCACCGGCGAGTCCGCCACCGGCCGGCTGATCTCCAGGGCCGCGGCGGCCAACCTGACCCCGGTGAGCCTGGAACTGGGCGGCAAAGGCGCCAACATCGTCTTCGCCGACGCGGACCTCGACCAGGCGGTCGACTGGTCCATCCGGGCGATCTTCAGCAACAGCGGGCAGGTCTGCCTGGCCGGCAGCCGGCTGTATGTGCAGCGCGAGGTGTACGACGAGTTCCTGGCCAGGTTCACCGCCGCGGCCGACGCGCTCGTGCTCGGCGACCCGAAGGATCAGGCGACGCAGATCGGCCCGCTGTCCTCCCACGAGCACTTCACGAAGGTGGCCGGCTACCTCGACATCGCGACGGCGGCCGGCGCGCGGCTGCACACGGGCGGTCTGGGCGAGGGGTGGGCCGTGCGGCCGACCGTGGTGGTCGACGCGGGGCAGCGCGACCGGGTCACCCAGGAGGAGATCTTCGGGCCCGTCGTGGTCGTGCTCCCGTTCGACGACGAGGCGGAGGCGGTGACGGCGGCCAACGACACGCCGTACGGCCTGAACGCCATGCTGTTCACCCAGGACCTCTCCCGCGCCCACCGTGTCGCACGCGCGCTGCGGGTCGGCACCGTCTGGGCGAACTGCTTCTTCGTCAGAGACCTTCGCGCGCCTTTCGGCGGCGCGAAGAACTCCGGCGTCGGACGCGAGGGCGGCACGTACAGCCGGGAGTTCTTCACCGAACCCAAGGCCGTCATCATGGAGATCTCGTGACGGGGGCCGCCTCACCGCGACCCGCGCGTCCGACTCGCAAGGAGCAGACAATGACCGACATCCGAGCCGTCAGCACCCGCAACGCACCCACCGTGGGCTTCTCCACGGGTACGGCCGCACCGCTCTCCCAGGCGATCGTGCACGGCGACACCATCTACTGTTCGGGCACCGGGCCGCTTGACCCGGAGACCCGCACCGTCGTCTCCGACGACTTCGCCGAGCAGGTCAGGCAGACGCTCGTCAACCTGGTCGCGGTCGTCGAGGCGGCGGGCGGTAGCCGGGAGTCCATTCTCAAGTGCACCTGCTTCGTGCGGGACGTGGCGAACTTCCCGGTGTTCAACGCCGTCTACCGCGAGTTCTTCGAGGGCGCCCCGCACTTCCCCGCGCGGACCACGGTCGTCGCGACCCCGCACCGCACCGGCGTGCAGGTCGAGGTCGAGTGCGTCGCCGCCGTGATCCGACCATGACCGTGGTGCCCGACCTGGTCCTGCTCGGCGGCCGGGTGCACACGCTGGACGCGCGCGGCACGGTCGCCGAGGCGGTCGCGGTGACCGGTGGCCGGGTGTCCGCGGTCGGCTCGGGCGCCGACGTCGAACACCTGGCCGGCCCGTCCACCAGGGTGGTACGGCTCGCGGGCCGCACCGTGATCCCCGGGCTGATCGACTCGCACTGCCACTTCGAGAACGCGGGCATGGACGGGTACACCGTGTCGTTCGCGGGCGTCCGCACGCTGGACGCCGCACTGGACCGGATCGCCACCCTCGCGGCCACCCGCGAGCCCGGCGCATGGGTGCGGGGACAGCCGTGGAACCCGGCGCTCCAGCTCGCCGAGGGCCGTGGGCCCGACCGGCGCGAGCTGGACCGCGCGGCGGGCGGACGCCCGGTCTATCTGCCGGAGGGGCACGCCGCGACGGCCAGCACCGCCGCGCTGGAACGGGCCGGCATCGACCCGGAGGGGCACGACGGCAGGCTGGTCGAGGGCGCCATGCACACCGTCGCCCGGGTGGTACCGGCCTGGTCCCGCGAGGAGCGGGCCGCCCAGCTCGCCGTCGCCATGCGAGCGCTCAACCGGTGCGGCGTCACCTCGGTCGTGGCGGGCGCGCTACCGCCGGAAGACGTCGAGGCGGTGCGCGGGCTGGCCGTGGACGGACGGTCCACGCTCCGCGTGGCCGCGATGGTCACGCCGACCGGTGAGCTCAACCCGTCGGTCGAGATCGCGGACTGGGAGGCGGCGCTGGCCCTTGGCCCGCCCGCGCCCATTGGCAGGCACTACCTCACCCGGGGTATAAAGCTCCAGGTGGACGGTGGTATGACGCTCGGTACGGCGGCCACGCGCGAGCCGTACCGCTCCCGTCCCGGCTATCACGGCGAGCTGATCGCCGACCGGGACCGGCTCGCCGAGCTGGTCGGCGCGGCGCACCGCGCGGGCTGGCCGGTCGGCACGCACGTGGTGGGCGACGCCGCGATCGACGTCGCGCTCGATGTCTATGCGGCCACCCGGCATCGGGGCCTCCTGCCGGACGTGCTCATCCACGCCAGCCTGATCCAGCCCGACCAGATCGCCCGCGCCCGTGCGCTGGGCGTCCAGGTGGCCGCGCAGATCCCGTTCCTGTGGCGCAACCGGGCGGCCATCACCGGTCACCTCGGTGACGCCCGCACCGAGGCCGCCGTGCCGCTGCGCGACCTCGTGGACGGCCTCGGGCTCGACGGTGTCGCGGCCGGCACCGACTATCCGATCAACGCCCTCGACCCGTTCCAGAACATCTACGCCATGACGACCAGGCGAGACGCGGCCGACGACGTCGTGGGGCGCGCGCAGGCGGTCACCCGGGCGGAGGCCCTGCGCCTTTACACCACGTCCGGCGCCGCGCACACCGGGGAGCAGGAGGTGAAGGGCCGGCTCACCGTGGGCGCGCTCGCCGACCTGGCCGTGCTCGGCGCCGACCCGCTCACCGCGCCCGACGACCAACTCCGCGCGACCGAGGTCCTGATGACCGTCGTCGGCGGCCAGATCGTGTACGACACCGGCCTGCTCGGCTGAGCAGCACATCAGGAGGTAACCATGCACCCCAGCCAGATGCCCATCGTCGAGTTGCGCAAGGCGGCCGGCGAACTGCAGGAGAGCGGCAAACGGGTCAAGGTGCTGTGGCAGGAGAGCGAGTCGCTCGCCTTCCTCGCCCGTGGCCGCGAATACCGCAGCGAGTTCCACCTCAACCCGAGCGACGAGGTGATGTTCATGGTGCGAGGCTCCATGGACCTGCACTACCGCAAGCCGGAGGGTGGCTCGGACATCGCGGTGATCCCCGAGGGCGGGACCATTTTCACACCGACCGGCATCGCCCACTCGCCCCGGTTCGCGCCGGACGCGTTCGTGCTGGTCATCGAACGGCTGCGGCGGCCGGGCGAGCTGGACCGCTTCCGCTGGTTCTGTCCCGCCTGCGATGAGTTCCTCCACGAGGAGGCCGTCCACGTGAGCGACTACCGCACCGACCCGGTGGCAGGCGCCTACCAGCGGTTCTACGGCGACGTCGTGGCGAGGACCTGCAAATCCTGCGGCACGGTCATGCCGGACGAACGGCTGTGACGGCGATCGGCGACCTGGTGCTCGACGCGCTGCGCGCGCGTCCCGGCCACGTCGCGTTCCTGCACGGAAGCGCCGGGCTGACCTACCGCGAGGCGGAGCGGCTGGTGCTGGGCGTGGTGGACACGCTGGCCGGGGCCGGCCTGCGGCCGGGTGACACGGTGTTGCAGATCCGGCCCAACGACCCGCTGCAGTGGCTGGTGAACGCCGCCTGCTACGTGGCGGGCCATCGTTCGGCCGCGCTGTCGCCGGGGGCGCTGCGCGGCGCGGCACTGGCCGAGCGGCTGGACCTCGTCGCGCCGGACGCCGTGCTCGCCGAGCCGGGCGACCCGGATCTGGACGCGTGGTTGCGGGCACGTCCGGAAGTACGCGTGCTGACCGATCGCGACCTGACGGCCGCGGGGGAGCCCGGCATCGCCGTACGCACGCCCGCGCCCGCGAGCGCGGTGGTACGGCTGGCGTTCACCTCCGGCGCCACCGGCCCTGCCAAGGGCGTCGAGCTGTCCGGCGGTGCGCTGGGCGCGGTGGCGACCGTGCTGCGCGACACCCTTCCGTGGCCGGAACGGCCGCGCGTGCTGTGCCCGGAGTCGGTGTCCGGCGGCTTCGGCAACATGGTGCTGCCGACGCTGATGCTGGGCGGGACGTTCGTCGTCCCGGAACGTCCCGGCCCTGACGCGCTGCTGGAGGCCGCCGTCCGGCACCGTCCGACCGTGCTGATGGCGATGCCGCCCGCGCTGCGCGCGCTGCTGGCCCACCCCGGTGCCGCCGGGCACGACTGGTCGTCCCTGGAGCTGGTGGTCTACAGCGGGGCCTCGTTCACAGGCGAGGAGATCGACCGTGCGCACGCGCTGTTCGGCGAGGTGCTGTGCGGGGTGTTCGGCCAGGTCGAGGTGCCCAAGACGATCGCGTGGACCCGCCCGGCCGACCACCTGGACCCGCGCTTTCGCTCCTCGCTCGGCGTGCCGTTCCCCGGTACCGAGGTCCGCGTGTGCGGTCCCGGCGGCCGTGACCTCCCGGTGGGGCAGGCGGGGGAGCTGTGGGTACGGGGCCCGACCACCGCGCGCGCCTACGCCTTCCCTTCGGGCACGCCGGTCGAGAACGGTTGGCTGCGCACCGGCGACGTCTGCCGGCGCGACGCCCACGGCCGCCTTCACCACGTCAACCGCGTCCAGGACGTATTGCGGATCGGAGACGCCTACGTGTGCCCGGACGATCTGGAGGCCGCCGTGTCGCGACACACCGGGCATCCGGCGGCGGTCGTCCCGACCGGCCCCGGATGCGTCGCCGTTCTCGTGGAGGACGTCGCGTCGCTGGACACGGCGTCGTGGGACACGACGGAGAAGGCCGTGCGCGACGCGCTGCGCGACGCCCCCGTCGTGATCGACGCGGTCCTCCCGGTCGAGCGGCTGCTTCGCGACGTCATGGGACGGCTCGACCGCGCCCGGCTCGCCGAGGTGGCCGGATGAGCGACGTTACGCCGGTGCCCGCTCCGGTGATCGACGTGCACGCCCATGCGCTGCCGATGTCCTTGCTGACCTGGCTGTCCGGCCGTGGCCTCGCCGACCTGTCCGACCTCGCCGCGGGCGTGGTCAGGATCGACCCGCTGGTTTCCGGGATACCGAAGGACGCGCCGATCCCGCTGTCACCCGCCCAGTACGACGTCGCCGAGCGGCTGGAGGACATGCGCCGCATGGGCGTCACCCGCCAGCTCGTGTCGGTGCCGCCGTTCGTGACATGCGCCGACGTCGCCGACGAGCGGGACGTCCTCACCGTGGTCCGCCGAGGCAACGACGCGCTCGCCGACCTCCTCGCCGGGCACCGCGGGGTGCTCGACCCGCTCGGGTACGTGCCGCTCGGCACGCCGGCCGCACCGGACGAGGCCCGCCGCTGTCTGGACGAGCTGGGATGCGCGGGCATCGCCATCGGCACCCGCGGCCTCGGTGCGGAACTGGACGATCCCGTGCACGAGCCGCTGTGGGAGCTCCTCGCGGAGCGCCGGGCGTTCGTCTTCCTGCACCCCAACAGCGCCCCCGGCGGCCCGCGGCTCGCCGACTACTGGCTACCTCAGCTCGCGGGCTTCCCGATGGAAACCGCGCTCGCCGTCTCACGGCTCGTGCTCGGCGGAGTCCTGGAAAGGCACGACCTGTCGCTGTGCCTGGCACACGGCGGCGGGTGCCTGCCGTCCCTGCTCGGCAGGCTGGACCTCGGCTGGTCGCGCAAACCGGTCGCCAGGACCACGCCGCGTCCACCGAGCGACTATCTGCGCCGCCTCTACTACGACACCGCCACCTTCTCGACCCCGCTGCTGCGACGGCTCGTCGAGGACTTCGGCGTGGACCACGTGCTCGTCGGCACGGACTATCCGTTCGAACTCGCCGACACCGACCCGCTCGGTACGGTCGCGGCGCTCGGGCTCGCGCCGGGGAACGCCGCGGCCGTCCTGGCGGGGACGGCTACCGCGCTGCTGACCGGATCGGAGTGACGGTGCCGGCCTGCCCGCTCGTGTAGCCCTTGGCCAGCTCACGGGAGATCGACTTCGCCGCCAGCCGTAGCGCGGGTTCCACCGCCGCCAGTGACCGCGTACGGGTGACGGTGTGCGAGACGACGGAGAGCGCCGCCACGACCTTGCCGTCGGGCCCGTGGATGGGGGCCGCCACGGACACGGTGCCCAGCGACAGCTCCTCGGCGCACCGGGCGATGCCGGTCGCGCGGATCTCCTGGAGCGACCGCATCAGCAGGCCGGGCATGACGATGGTGTGCGGGGTGTAGCGCTTCAGCCCGGCTGTCAGCACGGCCTGCTGCAGCTCGCGCGACGCGTGGGCCAGCAGTATCTTGCCGACCCCCGTGGCGTGCAGCGGAGAGCGCCCGCCGACGCGGCTGACCACGTCGACCGAGCGGTGCCCCCACACGCGTTCGACGTAGAGGACCTCGTCGCCGTCGAGCACCGCGAGGTGGACGTTCTCCGCCGTGGTCTCGTAGAGATCATGGATGAACGGCAGCGACACGTCCCGCAGCGTGCGCGGTTGCGGGCACAGCGAGCCCAGCTCCCACATGCGCAGCCCGATCCGGTAGACGCCGTCGCGCTCCTTCTTCAACGCCCCCAGCTCGACCAGTTCGGCCGCGATACGGTGCACCGTCGAGACCGGCAGCCCGGTGACGGCGGTCAGTTCGACGAGGCGGAGCGCGGGCCGCTCCGGTGAGAAGGCGTTGAGCAGGGCGAAGACCCGGCTGGACACCGTCCGGCCAGGCTTGTGGGCGTCTCGGGGTGCGCTCATGGGGACAATCGTGGGTCGAGTCATCGCGGATCAGCCGTCCGGTGCATGGATAGTACCTCATCGTTTCGAGATCGCCGCAGGTCAAGGGCGAGTATGACGATCACGGCCGTCGCGACGGCGGTCATCGCCACCGCGAGCGCACGCGGGTCGACGGGCATGGCGGGGTCGCCGGGGGCGGACGCGCCGACCAGCCCGACCGCGAGGATCGCGCCGACGTAGCGGGCCGACTGGAACAGACCGCCGACCACGCCGGACATGCCGGTGGGCGCGCGCTCGTACATCAGCCTCTGCAACCCGAGGTTGCACAACCCGTACGGCACGCCGAGCACCACGCCGTCGACCACGACAGCCCACGCGGGCGTCGTGGTGTCGAACGTGGTGATCGCGGCGACGCCGGCCAGCAGCAGTCCGCCGCCGGCCAGCAGGGTCCGTCCGATGCCGAGCCGGCGCATGACGGGACCGCCGAGCACGGTCGCCACGACGCTGGTCGCCGCGATCGGCATGATCAACAGTCCGGTGTGTGCCGCGTCGAACCCGAGGGCGGTCTGCAACCACGGCGGCAGCCCGTAGAACGCGCCGTAGTAGGCCAGGTTGAACAGCGTGAACGTGCCGAGCACCGGCACCAGCCCGGGTGCCGCGGCGAGCGCGCGGACGTCCACGAACGGCTCGGCGGTACGCCGTTCCCAGAACAGGAACGCGGTCCCGGCGACGACCACGGTCGCCAAGCCGGGAACCGAGACCCTCGGGAGGGCGAGCATCAGATCCAGCAGGCCGATCACCGTCCCCGCGAACAGGACGACCCCCGCCGGATCGATCGCGCGGACCAGGCCTCCGCGTGCGGGCCGCCGTTCCTCGGGGCCGATCGCGCGCCAGGCGAGCACCAGCGCTCCCAGCATGACCGGCAGATTGACCCAGAAGATGGCCTGCCACCCGGCCCAGGACGTCAGCAGTCCGCCGAGCACCGGGCCGACCGCCCCCGCGGTGGTGTTGACCGTCGCGACGGTGGACAGCCGCGTCGCGTCGCCGTTCCGCCGGATGACGACCATCGCGCACGGGAACGCAGTCGACACGCCGGCGGCCTGCACGCACCGGCACAGCACGAGCAGTGGCAGCGACGTGGCCGTGGCCGCCACCGCGGAGGCGACGGCCGCCACCGCCATCCCGGCCACGAACAGCCTGCGCGGGCCGACGCGGTCCGCCACCCGGCCGAGCACCGGCTGGCAGACGCAGGCGGTCAGATAGAAGACGGTGACGACCCACGTCGTCGTGGCCAGCGGCTGGGCGAGATCGCGTTGGATGGGCGCGAGCGCCACCGCGATCATCGAGGAGTTGAGCGGGGCGAGCAGGGTGCCCGCGAGCAGCGCCGTCAGCGCCGCCGGCGTCGTCGTCGCCCCGCGGTCCGGTCGGACGGCGTTCGTCATCCCGCAGGGCCACCCGCCCGCAGCAGCAGCTTGCCCCGGACCCGGCCGTCGGCCAGTTCGCGCAGGGCACGCGGCCCCTGGTCGAGCGGGAGCACGTCGTGCACGTGGTGGCGCAGCCGACCGGCCGCGGCCCAGTCGAAGATCTGGCGCAGATTCCGCTCCTGGGTCGCCCGGTCCCGCCGGACGAACTCGCCCCAGAACACCCCGACCACCGAGGAGCCCTTGACCAGCGGGATGTTCAGCCCGACGCGTGGGATGCCGCCGGAGGCGAACCCGACCACGAGGTACCGGCCGCCCCACGCGACGGCGCGCACCGCCGCCTCCGCCACCGCACCGCCCACCGGGTCGAATACCACGTCCGCGCCCGCTCCGCCGGTCAGCTCCTTGATCGCGACTTTGGCGTCGCCGTCGCCGCCGTAGGAGAAGGTCTCGTGCGCGCCCTGTCGGCGGGCCGACTCCGCCCGCTCCGAAGTGGAGGCGCCCGCGATCACCCGGGCGCCGAGCAGGTTTCCCACGTCCACGGCGGCGGAACCGACCCCGCCCGCGGCGCCGAGCACGGCGAGCGTCTCGCCCGCGCGCAGCCCGGCCCGCTGGACGAGTGCGTGGTAGGCGGTCGAGTAGGCCACCAGAATCGCCGCGGCCTGCCGGTCGGTGACGCCGCCGGGCACCGTGGTGACCCGGTCCGCCCGGACCAGTACGGCATCGCGGGCGCACCCGTACTCCTCGTTGCCCGCCACGCGGTCGCCGGGCCGCACGGACGTGACCCCCTCGCCGACGGCCACGACCGTCCCCGCGTACTCGCTACCGGGAGAGAACGGCGGCTCCGGCCTCACCACGTGTGTGCCCGCGATGATCAGCGTGTCGTGGAAGTTCAGCCCCACGTGGCTGACCGCGACCACCACCTCGCCCGGCCCCGGGCTCGGCGTCGCCACGTCGGCCAGCTCAAGGTCCTCGGGCACACCGAGCCGGGCGCAGACCAGCGCGCGCCCGTTCACTCGCCGCCCCCGGGGGCGGACACGACGCCCGCAGACAGGAAGCAGTCCACCTCGGCGGCGGAGAACCCCGCCGCGCGCAGCACCTCCACGGTGTCCGCGCCGAGTTCCGGGGGTGCTGTGCGCAGGCCGGGCAACTCGCCGTCGTAGCGGACCGGGTGCCGCAGCACGGTCGCACGCTCCTCGCCCACCGGGAACTCGGCGAGCAGTCCCTCCGCAGCCACCTGGGGGTCGTCACGCACGTCGTCGTAGGTGGCCACCCGCTCGAACCAGAATCCGCGCGGCTCCAGCCGGGAGGCCACCTCCGCGTAGGTCATCCCGGCGAGCACCCCGGCCACCGCCGCGGTGTACTCCTCCCGCTTGGACCGCCTGGCCCCCTGGTCGTAGCCGGCCAGCGCGGGGGAGCCGAGCGTGTCGCCGAGGTCGTCCTCCGACCCGTTCAGCGCGATCACCATCGACGCGTCCAGCAGCCGGTACACGCCGTAGGGGGCGTCGATCGACCAGCACGCCGACTCGGCGGGACGACGGACGTCCGCCTCGGTCCTGCGGCCGGAGTAGTACAGCGCGAGTGACTCCGCCTGCAGGTCGAGCCCCGCGCCGAGCAGGCTCGACTCGACCCGCGTGCCCTCGCCGGTGGTCAGCCTGCGCGCGTAGGCGGCCAGCACGCCCATCGCGAGCAGTGCCGCGCCGTGCTGGTCCACGACGGGTGTGCCGGCCGCGGTGGGGTGGTCGCCGGTGACGTTCACCAGTCCGGTGCGTGCCTGCACGAGCAGATCCACCCCCGGCCGCCCGGCCATCGGACCGCGAGAGCCCCAGCCGCTGGCCGAGGCGTAGACGATGTCCGGCTTGATCGCGCGCACCGCCTCGTACCCGAGGCCGAGCCGTTCCAGGGCGCCGCCCCGATAGTTCTCCAGCAGCACGTCGGCCCGCTCGATGAGCGGTCGGAGCACGGTGAGGGCATCCGGGTGCTTGAGGTCGACGGCGATCGAGCGTTTGTTCCGGTTGACCGACAGGAACGTCACGCTGCGCCCGGCGACCCGGATCCCCGCGCTGCCGATCCTGCGCTCCCACGACCCGCCGGGCGGCTCGACCTTGACGACGTCGGCGCCGAGGTCGGCCAGATACTGCGAGGCCGCGGGCCCTTGCACGAAGTGCGAGAAACTCAGCACCCTCATCGAGTCGATCATGTACCCTCCCAGCAGCGGTTACCCGGCAGTGCGACCGTAGGAACGCACGGCTCCAGCCCCAATGTCGCGTTCCCGCTGGGTGGGAACGCCTCCATATCGAGCGGGCCTCGGTCCGGCACCATGGTCGCCATGGCAAGAGGGTTCTCTCCGATCCGTGTCCGGCTGCCGGGCCATGTGATCAACTGCGTGGTCGCGGGGCAGGGGCCGGCCGTGCTCCTCCTTCACGGGTGGCCGCAGACCGCCCACGCGTGGCGCGAGGTGGTGCCGCTGCTCGCCGACCGGTACACCGTCGTCGCCCCAGACCTGCCCGGCTTCGGGGCCGGTTCGCGACCGGACGGCGGGTACGACAAGCGCACGGTGGCGGGCACCCTGGCCCGGCTCATGGCCGCCCTCGGGCTGACCCGCTACCACCTCGTCGGCCATGACGTCGGCGGCCAGGTCGCCTACCCGCTCGCCGCGCTGCACCCGGAGTCGGTGCGCAGCCTGACGTTCGTCGAGGCGGGCATCCCCGGGCTTGGCGGGAGCCTCGCGGCGGCGAACCCGCTGACCGGCGGGTCCTGGCACTTCGGCTTCAACATGGTGCCCGACCTGCCGGAGTTCCTGCTCGCCGGCCGCGAGCGCGGCTATCTGGAGTTCATGTTCCGCCGTGACACGGTGGGCCTGTACGTGACCGGGGCGATCGACGACGCGGCCATGGACGTCTACGCGAGTGCCCTGGCCGCCCCCGGAGCGGTGCGTGCCACCATGGGCTACTACCGGGCGCTGCCGACCGACATCGCCGACAATCGGGAGCTGTGCGCCGCCGGGCCGCTGCGGGTGCCCGCGCTGGTGGTGGGCGCGCGGCAGGGCGTCGGGCTCGGCTGGCTGGACACCGTCCAGGAGGCCGTCGCGGATGTGTCGGCCCACTGGGTGGAAGAGTGTGGGCACTATGTGCCGGAGGAGCGCCCCGCCGAACTGACGCGGCTGCTGACGGAGATGTGGCGGGAGGTCGAGTCGCGTGAACGAAAAGAGTGACGTGGTGCTGATCCACGGGGCCTGGCACGGGGCCGGGCACCTGGTGGCCCTCGCCGGGGCGCTGACCGCCACGGGCCGCCGCGTCCTGGCGCTCGACCTGGTGGGCCACGGCACCCGGGCCCGCTTCCCGGCGAGCTACCTCAGCGGAGACGTCGCCGCGCTGCCTACGGAGGTGTCCCCGCTCGCGGACCTGAGCCTCGACGACGTGGCCGCGGACGTGGTGGACAGGTTGCGCGGGTTCGCCGCCCCGCCGATCGTCGCCGCGCACAGCATGGGCGGGACGGTCGCCACCCGGGTCGCCGAACTCGCCCCCGAGCTGGTGGCCGGCCTGGTGTACGTCACCGCGTTCGTCCCCACCTCGCTGGGTCCTGCGGGCGCGTACCTGGCACTGCCGGAGGCGCGGAGCGCGCTCGGCGGCGGGCTCTACCTGGGCGATCCCGCGGTCGTCGGCGCGGTGCGAATCGACCCGCGCAGCACCGACCCCGCCTATCAGGACGAACTGTACGCGGCCTACTTCAGCGACCTCGACCGCCCCGGCTTCCAGGCCATGGCCGCCCTCCTCACCCCCGACCAGCCGATGGCGTTCCTCACCACCCCGACCGGGGCCACGGCCGAGCGCTGGGGGACCGTGCCCCGGACCTACGTTCGCACCACCCGCGACCGCGCGCTGCCCGTCGCGCTCCAGGACGTGATGATCCGGCACGCCGACGAGCTGGCCCCCGCGACCGAGTTCGTCCAGGTGACCCTCGACGCGGGGCACGCGGTCTTCGCCGGCGCCCCGGCCGAGGTGGCGGACATCATCCACCACGCCCCGGTACGACGGTGACGACCATGCCCGTCACGCCGGACGGCGGCCCACCGGTGGCCCGCCCGGGATGGCGGCCAGCAGTTCGCGGGTGAACGGCGCCTCGGGGGCGGCGAGCACATCGGCCGCCGGGCCGGACTCGATGATCCTGCCGTCCCGCATCTCGACGGTCAGTCGTTCGAGGAGCACCTGCGCCACGAAAGCCGACGACGGCACCGCCAGCGTCACGGCGGGCAACACCAGACCGGCGAGCCCGTCCTCGCCTCGGGCGGGGAACAGCGGCACGTCGTCCTGAAGCCCTTGGACGAAGTACGCGGTGTCCTGCTCGACCAGCGTCCCCTCGCGCAGGCCGAGCAGGTACGCCGGGCCGAGAAGTTCACCGTCGAGGGCCACCGGCGGCAGGACCACCGCGCCGCCGTACTGGAACCCGTAGGCCCCCTCGGCGTGCCCGCCCGTCAGGGCCTCGGCGGCGAATCGCACGATCGCCGCGTGGGCGATCCGCCGGGTCATCACCTGGACGACGAACCAATCACGGGCGTCCTGGAGCCTGGTCAGACCATCGGCGTCGGCGAGTACCCGCACCCGCGACGGGTCGGTGAACGGGATGAGGGCGTCCCGCAGCAGCACGAGCTGCCACAGCCACTCGTTGTAGAGGTTACGTGCGGCGTGCAGGCCGGGACCGGCGATGAGCCGTTCGACCACCGGTGGAATCCAGGCATACCCCACGCAACTGCTGTGGATGTCCGACGGGCCGGGCGCTTCCGTGCCGGGCACGGTTCTCACCAGGTCCAGGACCACCTCGGACACCGCGATGGCGTTCTCCCGCAGCTCGCCCCGCACGTCCCGGTCGGCGAGCCCGGCGTCCAGCCGCAGCGTCCCATAGGGGCCGGACGTGCTCAGGGTGGCCTGGAGCCCGGCGACGAAGTCGGCCTTGGTGGCCTCGCCGCCGCCCGCGGCGGCGACCGCCGACTCCAGCAGCGTGCTCGCGGCGGCGACGAAGGTCGCGGGATCCACCGCACGGCCTCCGGCGAAGTCGTTCCATGTCATGCGCCTACCTCCGCGTCCTGGAAGATCGGCCGCCCCGACGCGTCGAGGCGGATCCCTGTCACCCGTTCCGCGAGCCCCACCGACGACGCCTGCTCGAAGAGCAGGATGCCGTGGCCGCCGGAAAGGATCGCCTTCGCCGCGGCCTCCACGGCGTCGGCGCGCCTTTCGGCGTCCGCGGTCGCGCAGGCGGTGAGAAGTACGGCGCAGCACGCGAGTACGGAGGGCAATCGAAGCACGGGCACCAGTCTGCGAGCCCGCAGCCGAGATCCCGGGGTCCCCGTTCTCACTCTGTGGAAAGCGGCGGGGTTTTCGCTCGGCGGAACCTATCCGTGGCACCCCGGCGGGAGGGTGCCACAGCCGGGATGCCGGCTACTTCAGTTCGACCTTCACCCCGTCGGAGAACACCGAGTCGTGCAGCTCCACGTATACCGGTTTCACGGACTTCGCCAGGTCGAACAGCACGATGCCTTTCACGCTGTTGCCGGGGTTGATGTCCTCGTACAAGGACTTGGAGTCCTCAAGGTAGATCGCGGCGCCGTCGTCGGCCTCGAACTCCCGGCCACGGTCGTCGTACAGCTTCTGCGCGCCCCCCGTGAACGCCTGCGCCTCGTCGCCGATGTTCTTCACCGTCACGTGGACCAGCAGGAACTCGCCCTGGGCCTTCTTGTTGAGGAACTCACCACCGATCGTGGTCCTCTTCTCGGTCTTTGTGATCTTGAAAGCGAACTTCCCGTCCTTCACGAGGTCGCCGATCCCGGGGGGCGTATCCTGCCGTGCCCCGCCGGCGGCGCCGGGCTTCTCCGGGGTTGCGCTCGTCGTGCCCGCCTGATCGCTGCCGGCGCCGACCAGGAGGGCGACGCACCCGACCGGTAGGAGCAGGAGGGCGCCGATGATGAGCAACCACTTCAGGGCGCCGCCCTTTTTCTTCGGCGGCGGGCCGGGATGGTGGTGCGGCGAGTACCCGGGTGAGGGGTGATGGCCGGGATGGGTCTGGTGGTGCGCCCCGGACTCCGGTGGGTGGGACATGTGACTCTCCGTCTCGGTCTGTGATGTATCGGTGACATCAGGAGACGTGCCTGAGACGGGTGGGGAGGGCGTTACAGACGCGTTGGGCATGGGCCGGATGAGGACAGGTGCACTCGACAACCGGCTTCCCGCGAGGTGCGACGAACGAGCCCGTGCCGGGCGTCATGATGATCGGCTCGTCCTCGCGCAGCTGTGCGGTCACCTTGCGGATCGTGATGCGGGCGACGTCGAACCCGGCGTCCAATCGGTTCGCGTCGCTTGTCGCCGAAGCCTGAAAACCATGATCCGCGGACCGGAGGTATTCGGAGCAGGATCAGGAACCCGTTTCGGGGGCAAAAACGAAAAAGCCCTGAGTCTCCGACTTTCTGAGACTCAGGGTTTCCCTGGTGTCCGAGGGGGGACTTGAACCGTTCGCCCATCTCCTGAGCAGCACCGACGCTCCGTGGCTGGACCTCTCATGCCCGGAATAGGCACGCGGAGAGGGGGCGGTGCCCACGCCCGCCTCAACGAGATCGGGTCCTACCTCGCGGCACACGCTCATGCCGGGGAAGCTCGGCAACCGCCAGTTCAGGATCCTCAGCAGACGATCTCAACTGCGCTCAGGGCAGCGGTGGTAAGGGGGCAGGAGCTCGGTGATCGCAGCATCGAACCCCTTCCTGCATCCCGGCAACCTGATCAACCCGGAAGCCGGGCCGTGCGCCACCCCTCGACACCAGAAATTGCCGGGGAGGTGGTTCCGATCGAAGGGGCTTGGGTCGAGCGTACTCGGCGAGATCGGGTTGGGGACCGGGTCATTCTCGGCTGTGCGGTGGCTGTCCTGCTGGGGGTCGCCGGCGCGGCTGCCTACGTCTCGTACCACCACTTCTACGGTCTGGCGATCGCTTTGGGTGAGCGACACGACATGGCCATTCTGTATCCGGCGATGTCCGACGGTGTGATCGTCATGGCGTCGCTGGTGATGGTCTACTGCTCGCGTCGTCGGCTACGTGTGCCGGTGCTGGCATGGGTGGCGCTCGCATTGGGCGGGGCGGTGACACTGGCGGCGAACGTGGCGCACGGCTGGTCCGGCGGACTCGGATCGCGCCTGGTCAGCGCTCTGGCACCGCTGGCCTTCGCGGGAGCGTACGAACTGCTCATGTGGATCGTCCGGAACACCCGGCAACCGTCCACCGAGACGCCGGCCAAGGACCACGTGTGCCAGCCCGTTGAGACTCTCGTTGAGGTGGAACGTGTGCTGCCGGTGCTGCCCACCGACCGGTACGAGGCGGCGCGGCTCACCTATATCGAGAGCCTCAGTGAGGGCAATCAGCGGGTCGGCCGACGCCCGCTGATGAGCCGATGGGGACTGGAACAGCGTGAGGCCGAGGAGATCATCGCCGAGGTGGAGAAGGAGCGGGCCCACGCCATCGCCGAGGTGGCCGATTCAGAGAGTGTCGTGCCGCCGCCGGGAGGCCTCCGTTCAACTGGCACGAGCGAGGCCTGTGGCGCGTAGTAAAGGACATCGGTAACGGGGTGGTCAGGCCGTCCTCCAGTCGTAAAGCTCGGCCATCGGGCGGCCTCCCATTCTGAAACGATCAAGGTTCAGGGCCGCAATAAATCATTCCCATACTGCGCATTAATAAGCAGCCGCCGAGCAATCAGTCATTACCGGCCCGCCTTTGTCGAAACGAGATCGTGTGATCTGGCTGTTTCATCTGCAGTCTGGACTGCCGAAGCCGCAGGCAAGTCCTCCGAATGTGACTTGTTTGGCAGTCGGGCTATCGCAGCCTATTCGTCGGCAGCATCGTCTTCCTGCTCCTCGGGCGGTGCTGACCGTCGGTATTGGGGATGGTCGAGATCCATCTGTTTCGCTGCATGCAAAGGAACGGGATAGCGGGAACGGTCAGACCAAGCGATGGTCTGGTGGCACAGACGTGCGGTCGTCCGAGCAAGCATCGCCTTGTCGACGCCCTTGCCGATACCAACAGGGTAGATCTCGGTTGCCGTGATGGCATACCACGGGGTTTTGAGCTGGTTAGCCTCCCGTTCCCCGACGTCGCCGGCCCGGCCCGGATCTGCGTCCCAGCGTGTGAAGGTCCTGCCCAAGTCTCCGCCCTTTGCCTGGTAGTTGCGCGGAATGTTGAAGAGGACCCAGAAGGGGTCTCCGAAGTCCACCTCGGCGCGGTGCAGCTTGGCCGATGTGAAATCGATCGAATCCGGCTCGGTGTCCGATTCGCTCTCACGAGCAACAGGAACGTACTGAGGCACCTCTTCGGGTTTGACGTTCATCCGGATGACAGCGCTCGGCTTCTTGCGCGGTGCGTTTTTGCCCTTGCCATGCCCTGGCAGCCAGGTGCGCGGATCGGTGATGTTGTCTTCGTTGTAGCTCTGGTTCTCGTTGTGCAGGCCCGTCCACATTCGACGGCAGGCAAGCCCGTCGACCATGACGACGTAGCTCATGTCGGGTTCCAATTCGTCTCGGACGAGACTGGCGAGCGCGTCTTCGACGTGGGCCGCTGCCTCTGCCCAGCGTTCCTTGTCCGTCTTGGCCTTTCCATCAACATGAAGTGCGTAGTCACTGGCGTGGAAAGCGTTGATCGCCTGTCGGTAAGGCAGCCATGAACCCGTTAGTGGCGTCCACGCTCGCATTGTCCAGACACCGCCCTCCTCTTCAGGAGGGAACAGGGCAGTGGCGATGACAATTCGCTTGGTCTGTTTGTCGTCGACTGTCTTTGCCTGTCGGCGCACGTGGATACCGCAGTAGACGATACTTCCGGCCTCTTTCCCCTTCTTGTCCTTGGCGATGGCTCGCGCTAGGCGCTGGTCGATGATGCCAAGCGAGCGATACAGATCCATTAGCGCCATGTAAGCGGCGTGATCTTTCCCCAGCATCGGCGGGCTGATCTCTGTGCTGGGATTTCCGAACGCCCCCTGCTTCATCCCTTTCGTGAACTGGCAGACGAAGTCCTTTTTGGCCAGAAGGCGGCGGACTTGGAATTTTCCGTCATACCGCTCCTTGCGGAGTAAGTAGGCGTTCCGCTTTTCTCCTTCTCTTCTCTTCACAAGCGGGATCTCGGTCTCGCACCAGGCAGCGACTATCACGTTCGAGTCGCCACCAGCGAAGTCGCCTTCGAAGGATCTGAACTCCTCGACCCGGTTGATGTCGTCGCCGTGTGACAGGAAGCGCTCAGCCTTGCGGAATACCACGCTGATGCCGGGAACGAGGAGAACCTCCTCGCCTGACTGCGGATCACCGATTGACGGGCTGTCAGGGAAGGCCAGGGACAGCGCATTGATCATGCGCAGGCGGGTGCTGTGGCGATACCAGAGGCATACGATCCGCAGATGATCGAAGCCTTGAGCATTGACGGAAGCGGCTATCTCCTCGGGTGAGGGAAAGCCGATGGTGTGAAGGAGTTCACCGGCTTCGATCCGTTGAGCCCGTTCCTGAGGAGACATCTTCTGTTTGTCTGTGGGGCGCGGCTCAAAGATCATCGGTTCCACCGCAAAGCTCACCCAGCTGGTTTTCTCGCCGAGCACCTTGGTGACATGCTCGGCTAGAAGCCGCAGGTGAAGGGTTCCTGGTCCCGTGCCCACGGCGAAGTTGTCGTTCTTCGGCATGAGGGGGCGGATAATCCCAGCGTCGGGAGTGATGAACGACGGGAATTCCCCATTGGCGGCGGCCTTCTCGAGCACAGTCCGTTCTTGCGTGACGCGTGCCTGAAGTTCTTGCAAAAGACTGACGTCCATCTTGTCACGCGCGAGCAACTCCAGCGCCCGATGGTTGACTTCTCGGACGCTACCGCTGCGCACCAGTTCGGTGTAGAGGATCGGAAGACCGTCGCTGCCCTGGTAGATGTTCGTCGACTTGGCGAAGACCATGTTGCTGTGAACGCGGGTTACGTGCGCGTCCAGGAAGATGACGGGGTCGACGATGTTGGGCACGGTCTTCATGACCACCGAGAATCTGGACATCGCGTACTGGGCCGCGGTGGCGTCGTTTACCACGGTCCCGTCGTCACGAATGTTGTACTTGCGCCCGAAAGGGTGGTTCCACGCGATTAACCCACCATTGCTGTCGGGGAGGTACGTGACCTCCCGTTTGTTCGGGTTGGCCTTCCAGCCCATCGTACGGTTCTTGAAGATTTGCTGGCCGTCAGCGTCCAATTTGAGAGAGCCGTCCGTCTCCTTGGCAGGAACCTGCTTAGTGATCGGGACGAGGTCATAGATGGTGAACTTCTGCTCAGCGAGCTTCTTGGAGACCACCCAAGGCACAGCCACGTACATCCAGTCAGGGCACTTAGGCTGCCTGCCATGCATCGGTTTGAGAGACCGTGCCATATCGAACTCCACCTCAGGCGTGCTCGCGATGGCATCGGCCACCGGCGGGACGTCTAGGAGGATGGCCTGATCGGTGGATAGCCCCTTGTTGTAGCCGACGATGCACCGGAAAACATGGCGCAGGGTGTCGTCGTCGATCTTCTCCAGCGAGACCAGGAAGTCGAGGCCCCGGTCGAGGTGGACGTAACCGCCGGTTTTGATCTTCAGATAAGTGATGGCGGTTGAGTAAGGCAGGTTCCTCTTCTCATCGTCCCCGTCCCCTCTTAGCTTCTCCCATTCGTCACGCACGCTCCGCGAGAAGTTGCGTACGTACACCTTCTGACCCTGAACGAGTTCGGGGGTACAGCGCAAGGTGAGGGCCCGCGGAAGGGCAGCAGTGCTGTCGCTCAATGCTGTGACTCTTTCAGGATAAAGCGCTGGGCTATGCGGAAAGGGTGAGGTCAACGCCCGCGTAGGTTAGGAAGGCATTGACCGCTTCGCCGTACAGTTCGGCCATCTGCCGGCGTTCTTCCGGCAGCCACCGTGAGGCCATGCGTTCGATGATGCTGGCCAGGTCGGAACTCCAGGTCTCATCGTGGAAGGCATAGTCCACAAAGTGCAGTTCCATATTGGTGCCGCCGCGTCGGGCTCGGCCAGCGAGTTGGATGAGGGACACCAGCATTCCGGCGACCATTTGCTCTTGAAGGATGAGGTCCATGGTCGACAGCTGCGGAGAGGAACGCATGATGGTGGCCAGGTGATCTCGTGCTGCAGTACGGGCCGTTTGTAGAACCTCAGTTGGATCTGCGGCGCCTGACGTGGGTAGTGAGTTGATACCCGCTGCGTTGACGCTGCCGTACATCCAAGCAGGATCATCGATGATCAGCGGGGGCCTCACACACAAATAGATGGAGTGGATTGCTGAACGAAGATTGACGACGATGTTAAGTCCTCTGGCGATGTTAGCCAGTGGAGCAATCAAGATGTCGCCGAATTGGGGAAATTCCTCGACCTCTTCGACCGTGATGCGGCGGACCAGCGACGGGTCGGGGAGATAACGGACGTTGCTGAGACGGTCTTCCTCCCGGACGAGGACGCACACCTTGTGAGAGAGCCCTTTCGCCTTGGCGAGGCCGGTGGCGATGTGGCCGCACTGCTCGTAGCTGTTGGCTGTAAGGATCACTCGTGCACGATCTTCATCGGTCTTGGCCAGGCGTGCGAGTTTCTTGGACAATTTCGTCTCGTACAGGCGCTCGCCGATTTCTCGCAAGGCTTCGGGTTTGTCCGAAGGAAACCGGCCAGCGATCGGGATGCGTTCCCCAGCCTTTCTGTGGCCATCCCCATAGGTGACAGCTGAGGACTCGACCAAGATCGATTCCTCTTGGGCGTCGGTCATCCACCACATGACGGGCGCGTGGACGTGTTCCTTGACCGCCTGCGGGAAGTAGGCGGTGGCGGAAAGGCCGAAGATAGGCCGCTCCACGCCGGCAGTGATCAGAGAGACCAGTCCACCGAGCTCTGATACATAGGTGTGCGGGTCGCCAGCCATATGCTGCGTGGAAAGCTTGGCGTCCTTTTCCGGGTTTTTCATGCCGGTGACCCGATATCCGTTGATCGGCCTGCCGATCATTCCATGCGGTAGGACGTCGGCGATGCCGCCAGACTGCATGGTATTGATGATGCGGTTGGCGGAAAGTAGGCCGGAGTGGCGCAGAGACTGGGCGGTGTCGCGCAGCCGAGCAAGAGACCAGTCCAGTTCGCTCATCAAGGTGCGGATGAGGAGGTGGTCGATGGCCCGGCTGCGTGCACGGCCGTCACTGATCATCGGTGCGAGTGCCTCGTGCAGCCTGAGTTTGAGTTCGTCGCGCTGGTTGATGCCGCGTGGTGACACGGCTGTCTCGAGGATGCGCCCGACGCGCTCCCATTCGGGGTCCAGAAGCATGGGGGTGGGAGCCGCCTCGTCGTCTGCACCGAAGTCGGGGGCCGGGACGAGAGCGTTGAGCCGATCGATAGCCTCGCGCGGAAGCGGTTCTCCGTCGCTCACCTGATGTTCGGGGAAGAGCAGGCGTATGAGTTCGCGGTCCTTGGCGCGAGCCAGGCGCCATCCTTCGTAGTCATATTCGTGACGCAGCCTCGCGACTTTAGAGTCGTCGCGGTGGTTGAGCCGGAATACTTTGGTGCACAGTCCGGTCAGCAGTGACTCGGCCATGAGCCGGACGTGGCTGACCGGTTCGATGAGCTGGTCCTCGTATCGCAGGGGAAGATGCTTGGCCGCAGTGTCGAGAATTTGCGGTTCCGCGGTCCACGGGCGTCGGGAGTGCAGGTCGACTGTGGTGGCGCACCGATCTACGGCGACGGACTGGAAGGCGTCGATCTCGTCGATGATGACAAAGTCACTGACGCGGAGCACGAACTCGCGGACGGTGACAGAACGGACCGGGCGTCCATCGATTTGGATGCCCACCCTCATGGTGCCTTGGATGAAGTTATGGTGATTCGTGACGATCACTGTGGCATCGGCGGCCTGGTAGGCGGGCGTGAACTTGCCGCAGGTCGGGATCCAGGGGCAGGCCAATATCTGTCCGCCGCTGTGGAGGCCGAGGCAGTTCTCCTTGCCGGGACGGTAGATGCCGGCGGATTCGAGCCAGTGCTGCTGTGCGCATCCGTAGGCGAGGTGATCGACGTCACGGTGCCCTCGCTTGCCCCATTCCCCGGGAGCCTCAGGGTTTTCCTTGACCAAAGACGCATGCTTGAGGGCCCGCTCGTACCGCGAGGACGGCGACATCAGTGGGGCGCACGTCGCGAGATGGTTGGTCTTGGCTTCCCTGTGCAGGATCTCGAGGTCGCGGTTGATATCCCAGGCTGAGGCGAGCGTGGCTTTGACGTCGGGGACGAGGAGAGTGACGCGGTAGTCGTTAAGCGCGGCCCAGGAGCCCAAGAGGCGAACCAGTACAGACTTACCGGTTCCCGTGGGTGCATGGAAGATCTGTGTTCGGCCAGTCAGGAGGTCCAGCATGTTGACGTTGTCTGTATCGCGAGCCTTGAGCCGGTCGAGCAGCCCCGTCAGCACCTCGTACAACCAGGGGCCTGTTTTCGTGCCGTTGTACTGGGTGTCCAGGAGTTGTGCGATGTCCTTGAGCTCCTGAACGGGCACTGGGACCGAATCCAAGCCAGGCCGGGTAGTGATGGCGGGAAGTGAGTCGTGGCCCAGCGGCTGGGTGAAAGCGGGAAAGCGGGGGATGGTGACGCGCCCGTGAACGACCTCGTGGCCTTCGGTGCGTTCGCTCGTCTCGTATGTCTTGCCCGGCGCTGCGAAGTCGTGGGGCTTGCGCCGGCTGCTGGGTCGACGGAAGGGAGCGAGAAGGCGGTTGGCATAGCCGCGGTAGTCCGCTCCCAGATGGGGATGGGCCGCTGTCGCGGTGAGCGGATCCCCGACCAGGGTGAACAGGTTGAGGGGGATCTCCTCATCCTCGTGCTCGGAGTCCAGGGCTCCCAGGAGAATCCGCGCGGCGGTGGCGAAACGGTTTTCGTCGACGAGGTCGGGGTTGCTGAGGTTCATCACCTCCGCTACGAGCAGCCGTTCCTCATTGCTCAGCTCGTTCCATCGCTCCCACGCCTGTGGCTTGCAGCTGGCGAAGAAAGCCGCATGGCGGAAGGAGGCCACAGGCTTGCCGTTGTCGTCCTGCTCTGGGAAGTATTCGGCGGCGAGGGTCAGCGCGGCATAGATGAAAGCGTCCTTGGCGGTCATCTGACTCATGCCCACTCCACCCCGGCGCTCCGGCAGACCATCTGGGCAAAGTCGGTCATGGTCGCGACCTTCATTCTGTACTTGTCGCAGGTCACAGTGAGAAGAGGGATCTGGTCGGCCCGGTGGTCGGGAATGACGAGCCATTCGGCGCCGCCCTTGTCGCCTTCATTGCGATGCAGGCTCTGCGCCAGGACACGGCCGTGGGTGTAGTCCTTCACATCCACGGTGAAGACGTGAGTGCTCCCCTCGGGGCCTTTGACCTCGATGCGATGGTCGTACGCATCGCTCATCGGCCAAAGCCTGACGGCCTCGTTCACATCTGCCTGATTGGCGGCCAGCCGCTCACGCAGGACGGAGTGCAAACGCAACTCGTGCAGGCCCGGCACACAGGTGTAACGCCACACTCCGCGTTTGAGGGCCAGATGTCCCTCCACTGGCTTCGCCTCCGGCACGGCACCGACAGCGCCGAGCGCGAGTGCCGCCTCGCGCGGAGCGGGAGTGTCGGGGCTGTCAGAGTGCAGTTGTGGCGCATCTCCGGATGTCGGCCGGAACATGAAACTGGCACCGATCTCGGCGTGACGGGCGTAGAGACAACCGACGCGATAGTACTCGCGGCCCGCGCTCATCCGCTTGCTGATCTTCATGGGCCACTTGCACACCGTGCAGGGAAACCACCAGGTGCGATAGATGGCGTGGTAGGGGATCGCCTCGTAGTAGGCGATCGCGTTGAGAGGTAGGCCGCGCCCGTTCAGCTCAGCGACCGTGCCGGCAGGACATTCCACCAGTGTGGAACGGTCCTTGACGTACTGGGTGTCGCCGCGGCCTTTGAGTATCTCGTACATCTGATCCTGATCGATCTCGTCCTGGAGCTGCTCCTCTGTGAATCGCATCCGGCCGGTCCTCTGAAGCCGCTTCAAGATCCGGTGCAGCTGAGAGATCTCCCACTGCAGGTCGAAGGCGTCGGCGGTGACGCAACCCTCGGCATCGACAACAGGGAAATCGAGATCGTCGAAGCCGGAGCGGTCCAGCCACGGAGGGAGCAGGCCGTCGATCGGACCGCGCAGTCTTTCGCGGAACTCACCGAACGATAACGGCACTCCAGGGCCGTACGCGGCGAGTAGGTCGCCGTGATACTGCATCAGCTTTTCGGCCCGGCGCCTCGGGTTCAGGCCCGGGGTCGCGATCGTCTCGCAGGCTTTGATAAAGGTGAAGTTGATTAAGCGGAACGCCTCGAAATGAGAGAACGTCAGGCCGTCATCGTCGGCATGGGTCGTCACCAGAGACACCGTAGGGCACGGGGCCGACAAAAACCGGAACAGCTTCGGGCCGCCCTAAATGATCACTACGGTGGAGGTGTGACATTCGGGTATATGTCTGTGTATATGTGCAGATAAGCCGCAATATGCTGTCGTCCGAGTGCGGTAGCGTGCCACCGGTATTCAAGGACGTGCGTATCACCTGGTGCCATCCGGGGGCGCAGTTCGATAAATCCTCTACTGGGATGTGCTTGCCGTTTGGGCCGGTAACCGACAGCCAGATAGAATAAAGACTTACCAGCCAACTCGCTCTCATGGAGACCTTCCACGCCGGCGTCGGCGACACGCAGCAGGACACTCCACAGCCATTCGGACAGAAGATGTGAGGGTGTCGCCGGCTCTGCAGGTTCCCCCAGCCCAGCACGCGCGCAGGCACGGCCCCGGCGAGTGATCTCCACCAGAGTGCGATCCACCTCGCCGACCCCGGGAATCTCCACTCGGTCCTTGGCCACCTTGACCAAGCCCAGTCGCTCCAGGGCATGGAGAGTGGCTCCGGCGCCCTGATCGTGAACGCCGGCGCTCCGCAGGCGTAACTGAAGGCGAGTGTGACCGACCAGCTTGGCGGGTGCGTCGAGAGAAAACGGTAGCCTCCGCCACAGCCTGGCCGGTGGAACCCGGGCCTGGTTCTGACGGCGCATCCACATTTCAGCCTCGGTCATCCGGTCGTCCCGCAGGATCTCACCGAGATAGACCCGCTGCCGATCGTTCAAACTGTCCCAGCCCACGACTGCTGAGGTCGGCGGACCGTGCCGCTCATGTTCGGGCAGGCTCGGAGGCTCATCCATGGGCCGAGTACGCATCCAGGCATCCATGACCATACGTACTGGCACCTCGTACAAGGCGGCCAACTGCTGTACAAGCCGTCCTGTGCACTCCGGCTTTCTCCAGTTCCACCCAGACACCTGACGATTCCGCTCCAGGCTGCGGATCTTGTGGGCGTCCACGAATAGCTCACCGCCGACGGCAGTGGCGCGAAGTCGGGTGGCGGCCTCCTCTGCCGTGAGACCAGCGGCATACCGGAGGTCAACCAACATCTCGGTTCCGCTGCGCGTACCCGTGAGGTCGGCAGTGGCGCAGCCGAGAGCATGAGCGAGACGTCTCATGTTTCTGGCTTCGGGCGCATACCTGCCCTCCTCCCAGTACACCACCAGGCGATATGTGACCCCCACGCGATCAGCAAGCTCTTGTGGCGTGAGTCCAGCCTGCTCGCGCAGCGCCCGGATCTTGGTGTGCTCAACGGACAGCAGACGTCTCGACATACCCTCAGCAGACTTCAATGAAGACTTCATTGCAACTACTGATCGATGCCGAATCTGGCCGTTATCGCGACCAACCTGCTCAATGACGTCGTGGCGACTCGGTGCGCGAGTTCGCTGTCACTGTGACACCTGCCGGAGAAGTCATGACGGCTCACGGTTCCGTCAGTGGATGAAGGATGTGGTGAGCCGGGGGCTGGCTGTACCAACGAGCCAGAGTCCAAGTGCGTGGAATGCCCAAAATGTTCTTGGTGTGGTCCGCTTGGGTGAAGAATGGCATGGTGGCAGACGTGGAGAGCTTGATCGGCCAGGTATGGGGTCCGGATGTTCGACCGCTGGTCGAGGAGGCTTGGCGCTGCTACAACGCCGGCGCGATCCGCGCCTGCATCACCACGACGTGGAGCGCCATTACCGCCGACGTCATCACCAAGCTCGTGCGGCTGGCCGATGACGGTGACAGTCAGGCCGTCTCGTTCCGTACCGCGCTATCCGATGCTCAGAAGAAGGGATTAAGCAAGGAAGGCGTACGGGCCATGCAGGCCATCGAGGCGAGCCTGCTGGACAAGGCCGTGGAGTTCGAGCTCATCGACTCGATCGGGTCACGTGAGCTGGAGCGTATACGCGAGGATCGCAACCTGTGCGCGCATCCTTCGCTGCGCACGCTCGGGGACGTCTACGAGCCTCGCCCAGAAGTCGCCCGTGGCCACCTGGCCGTCGCACTGGCGACCCTGCTCACCCATCCTCCAACGCAGGGCCGCAAGGTTGTCGAGGAGTTCAGCACCTACATCTGCGACCCGTTCTTCGTGCCTACGTATCCGCACATGCAGGCCACCTTTTTCGATCGGGTTCGAACTGCGACTCGCAAAACCATCGTCAGTTTCGCCGCCAAGCATGCCCTGCTTGAAATCGATCCCGACGGGCGCCTGCCTGCTGCTGAACATTCCGACAGGATGGCTTTGGCCCTGATCGCCTTCGCACAGCGGGACCGAGAGCTGGTCCGCTCGGCCATTTCCGCGCAAAGCGAGAGGTTCCAGGTGCTCGAAGGTGCCGCCCAGCTGCGTGCCTCGGTGCGGTTTGGAGACCAGGACTTCTTCTGGAGCATGGTGGACCAGGCGCTGGCCACACGGCTTCAGGAGATGGTGGCCAAGTTGTCCACCCCCGTCGAGTGGGAGCCGCTTCCCCCGGCGACGGCTGCTGCCATTGCCCTGGTTCGGAGCCCGTACGCGCGCGAACGATTGTCAGTACTGGAAACGCGGTTCACCGAGCTGTCCTGGACCCATCGCCTCGGGGTAGCCACCATGCATCCCGACCCGTACTTTGTGTCGGCGGTGGTCCAATTCATCGACGAAGCTGGCAGCTGGCGTATGGGTGAGCAGGCTGGGCGGATACTCGTCCAACACGCTCCTTTCCTGACCATCGAGACCTTGCGAGAAGCCTTGAACGGCTGGTGGGAAAACTCAGAGTGCCGGACCGCGGCAGACATGCCGAACCTCGCCGTACTCCTCTTCCAAGGCACATCACACCTCGGTCCCCAACGCGCCCCCGTGTTCGGCGAGTTCCTGACCAACGTTCGAGCACTGGAAGGCGAAGGTGAGTACTACAGCTACCCGGCGCTGGAAGAAGCTCTGATTCGGTCGGGATACAACCCTTCAGCGGCTGGTAGATGAGCCGCGAACGTTCGCCGCTCTTGCAGTAGACCAAGGCGGCGATGTTCACTCGTCCGCTCCCGTTGGCGTGGACGTGCACCACCGGGATCCGCCGAGGCCACGTGTCGCTATGTTGACAGGGGAGTCGAGTCTGACCCCCATCTCGGGGGAACGATCAATGCCAGCACAGTAAATGATCATCAAAGGCTGCTCGCCCCTGCGATAGCACCCATCCGTGAATGCCTCTCTCTCGCATCTTCTCGTCGAGCGGCTCTGTATTTCTGTTCAGATGAACTGACGGGGGCATTCATGCCGTAATTTGACATGAGCTGTCGCTACATTCATCCGAGGGTGCGCTACCGGGCTGATTCACCAAAGCGCTAAGGGTGGATGTCTTGAAAGGGTAGCATTTGCCGGATTTGAAAGGTGAGCAGGCTTATGGACGTCGGTGATGTCTGGGGGTTCAGGGATCAGCCGAAGACCGTCGGGGGGCGGGTGTACCAGGTGGAGGTGGTCCGGGTCGATGGGCCGCGAAAACACGGCGATCTGCATGTGCGTTTCCTCGATGGCGAGGAGGCCGGGCTGCAGGAGTGGGTGGCGCGTGGTCAACTGGTCGCTCCGTGGGCTGACGTCGGGGCGTTCCTTGATGACGATCGCCGGTGGGCGGCAGCGATTGAAAGCTCACGTGAGGTTCGAGGTAGCGCGGAATTCGAAGTGGCCAAGCTGCTCTTCGGTCATGTTCGGCCGAAGAACAAGATTCGTCTCCGGCATGCTGTCGCGGATGCCGGAGTGATGGAGATCGCCGATCTCGATGGGGTGGCGTCGTGGCTTGGTCTCGACCCTCAGGACCTGCGTAAGGAAGCGCTGGCCTTTGAGGACAGGTTCGGAACCTATGTCGCTTCGTGGCCGACGACTCGTCAGGTGGCCATGCGAGTGGCCCAGGTTCTGGGTGGAGACATCCTCAAGGCCATGGCGAAGCAGGAAGAAGCGCTGAAGACACAACGCCGGAGCGAGTCCTGGTACGGACATGAGAAGACCAACCGCGAACTGGAGCGGCTGGAGACCGTCGTCGGCACGCTCTATGAGTGGTGCGGTAAGGAAGCCATCGACCGTTATGATGAGCTCAAGGCCTTACGAGCCGAGGTCGAACGTCTGGGTGGGCTGGTCCAGCGCGCAGTGTCGGAGTTGAGGGCCCGCAAGTGTCACGCTATCGCCGCCACCATTGAGGCCGACCTCGGCGTCCATACGACCAGCTTTCACGGTAGGCATCGCTGACCTGTGTTCGCTGTTCGGCTTGAGGCCGGTAATACTCCTTTTGGGGGCCATGGGGACTCCAGTCCCCGAGGTAAGGGCGCAGGTCGTCTGGGGCCGGGTCCTTGTCAAAGCCCGCGTGGGCGAGACGAGATGGACCGCGGAGTGGATCCAGGCGGTCGGCGATCGCGTGTCCCCACTCGATCCAGGGTCGCAGGAGTTCGGCTTCCCCTGGCTCCTGGCAGCCGGCCGCGGCTTGGTCGAGAGCGGCGCAAAACTCGCGGATTTCGCTGGCCGCCCCCCAGGCATCCAAGGCATTGGCGAATGTCGTGTTGCGGTAGTCGTCAACTGCGCGGCTCCGGGCCTGCACCATCGCGGCCTCCCAGCGCGCCCGCTTCGCGGCTTCTTCTCGTTCTTCTTTGGCGAGCCACTCCTCGTATTCCTGTCTTCGGGCGAGGGCAGCCTGTTCCTCCGCCCCAGCGCGATGCTCGATCTCCTTGACGACCTCGCGTACTTTGCTTTCCACCAGCGAGCGCGAACTATCCGTCCACTGGTCGCGTCGGCTATGCGGCGACTGGGGTAACTCCAGGCGAAGGCGTCCCGTTGGTACGGATTCGTATTGCACGGGGACTCGCTGCCAGGCATAAGGTCTTCGGCGTTTTTCCTCGGGATCTGGCTCGCGGACCACCTGGTCCTGTTCCTCTTTGACGGCAATCGGGTGCTGCCCTGTACCGACCTGCATGTACAGTCCGCGAGCTTTGCGTTTCTTGGACATCGCGAGTTTGTGGCCGCGTCGGCGGGCTTCTTCTGCAAGGGACTTGACCAGGTCGATGGCCCGTGGCATGAGTGCCTCGGAGACGGCCAGTACCTCGGGATGATCCCGAAGCAGCTTGACCAGCGCGTCGGCATCGGTGACCTTGTCGCGTGCACTAAGGCGGATGCGGTTCCAGTCCGTCTCGTCCGGATGCGCGTCGTCGAAGAGCCGGATGATCAGATCGCCGCCATTTCGGCCGGTGTGCCGTAGATGGAAACCTGCGGGTACCAGGCTGTGTTGTTTGGCCGCGTGCATCGCCCGCCGGTAGGACGCGCGTGTCTCCTGGTCAGGGTTCTGGATCTCGAAGGTTCCCCTATTGTGTTGTAGGCGTTCGATCAACTCCTCGGCCAGGCCGAGGGGGCTTTGACCGGCATCGCGTGTTCTGGAGGCGCCTGGTGTACGGGCAACGACGGCACTGCTCACTGTGCCTGGAGTTGGCCGGTCCGGGTGATGGCCATGCTCCAGATAGAAGCGGCCAGCCTCAGTGATCTCGGCCTGCCAGAATCCGTCCTTTCGCGGCGTGGTGACCAAGCCACGGTCACGAAGCGCGTACACCGTTATAGCCAGCTCCGGCGTCTTTGCGCTGACCGGTTCCTGGCTCTTCCCGATCCGCTGCAACACCGTCAACTGACGATCATTTAACCTGCCCCATCGCTGCACGTCACCAGATCACACCGCAATGTCACCGCAGGCAAGTGGTTTCAGGATTTGCGTCGCGTCGGCGAGCTTGTCGACCTTCTTGGCGTGGAGCATGCAGGGGGACTTGAACTGTTCGCTTATCCCCTGAGCAGGGTCGATGCCCCACGGATGGACGTCTCATGCCCGGAATGAGCGCGCAAGGTGGCGACTCCCGGACTCAACTCGACAGAATCGGGTCTAACAGCGTGGCATACGCCTATGCCGGGGAACCCCAGCAGCCGCCAGTTCGGGATCTTCAGCAGGCGATTTTCGCTGTGCCTGGGGCAGGAGTAGCACGGCGGGAGAGGTTCGGCGGCTGTATGACCGAAACCCGGTTCGAGTCTGCGCCGGGCGGTTGCCGTGATTGGAGTGCGGGGTTCGCAACCACGGCCGGAGTAGCGATCATGGGTCGGATCAGGCCGCTTCGTGTAGCTCGGCAAGCAGGGCGCGCAGGTTGTCTTCGCCGTGACGGACTGCGGCAGTGAGGGCATCCAGGTGGGTTGCTGGGAGGTGTCCGGCGCCGAATCCCGAGGCGGTGAGCACGTCGGCGACTTCCTGTTCCTGCTGCGGGGTCATGCGGGAGCGCATCCCGTGGTGCCCCATGACCTCTCGGGCAGCGTAGGCGTCCGAGCAGGCCACGCCGACGACAGTGGACCGCAGGTCGGAGTCATATGCCGTGGGTCGGTCGGCGGTCAGGTCGAGCACGGTCAGGGCGAGCCGGGTCCGGAACGCTGCGGTCATCGGGTCGGGGTCGGTGATCAGCGCGAGAGTTTCCCGCCCCGCATGGTCCAGTTCGTTCTGTGGTGTCGGCGTGGTCGGAGGACGGCAGTAGACGCGCAGGATGGCGGCGACGGCGTTCTCCCAGGGCTCTGTGGGAACGCTGGAGTCGATCATGGCGGCGGCCTGCTGCGGGAGGCCCTGTTCCATCAGTGACATGATCGTGAGCTGGCGGCCGTCGAGAAGCCGCTGGCCGACGCCGCGGTGCGCGGCCATGGATTCGGCCGCCTCGGTCCAACGGCCGACGCTCGCAAGAGCTCTGGCGCCGTCGATCAGCAGGGCGACCCACAGCTCCGTACAGATCGTGCGGTGGTCTGCGACGGTCCGGATCAACGGCGACAGGTCGACGGCGTGATCGCGGATGACGGTGGCGCCGCGCTGCTCGGCGGCCCGGTACAACTGCTGCAGCACCGCGAAGGCAGCGCTACCTTCACCTTCGCGGATCAGGAGTCGGGCGATGTTCACCAGCGGCATCAGCGACATCACGGCGATGTCCTGGTCCAGGCTCTCGGCTTCGGTGAAGACCTTGTGCTGCCGCCAGCACAGTTCGGCTGCCAGGTCGGGCATGCCGCTGTCGGAGGCGATGAGAGCGGAGAAGTTGAGGACACCGCAGGCGCGGGCCACCCGCTTGGAGTGGTCCGCGCCGGGTGTTTCGGCGGTCAGCGCGGTGAGTTCTGCAATGCGCTTGTCCAGTGGAAGCCCGGGGGGTTTGGGGCGGCAGACCAGCGGGATACGGGCGGCGATCGCAGGGTTCATCACGCTGTTCCCCTTCCTACGGCCAGTCGATGACGAGTCGGCTGTTGGTCTTGTCGATGACGAAGCGTGAGTCAGCGGCCTTCAGCAGGTCGCGGTTGGCGGCCGTGGCCATGCGGAAGCCGGGGGCCGGGGCGTCGTTGCCGTAGTCGCGGTCCCATTCCTGGATCGCGGCGGCGACCTGCTCGGCGAGGGAGGCGGCGCGCGGGCCGTGACCGATGGCGCCGATCTCCCAGAACCGGCCCACGGTGTCTTCACCCTCGCGGACGGTCAGATAGGCCAGGCTGTCGCCGTCGAGCGCCGCCATCGAACCCCACCCGAAATGCGGGGTGAACCCGGGCCGCCGGCCAGGTACCCGAGACAGGCCGTTGGGCAGGACGCACGCCAACCACAGATAGACCCACTCCCAGGCTGAACCCTGCCGGAACTTCACGCCCGTGTAGACCTGGTGGGAGGACTCGTCCAGGACGGTCCGCATCGCCTCCCGGTCCACGAGCTGCTCGCTGTAGGTTTCCAGCCGGACATTGCCCTCCCCGGCCATGGGGACCACCGTACGGACGTCATCACACACGCCTTTGCGCAGCGGGACGAACGTGGCCATCTCGCAGGAGACGGTCTTCCAGGTCTCGCCGTCTCCGTCGCGCTCGAAGGCGAAGGAGCGGGAGATACTGCCGCGGATCCGCATCGGGATGACGAGACGGCCGTTCGGGGCCAGTTGATTCAGGACAGGGAGGGGGATGTCACCGGCGCCCACGGTGAACTGGATCCGATCGAACGGGGCATGCTCGGGCAGACCGGTCGCGCCATCGGCCAGCAGCGCGGTCACGTTCGATGCGCCGGCAGCGGCCAGATGCTTCGCGGCGGTGTTGACGAGGTCAGTGTCGACGTCCACCGTCCACACGCGGCCCCCGGGGGCGACGAGCCGCCCGAGGAGGGCGGCGTTGTAGCCGGTGGCCGCCCCGGCCTCCAGGACCTTGTGGCCGGGCTCTGCGCCCAGTTGCTCCAGTTGGGTGGCGACGATCGACGGCGCGGAGATGCAGGAGATCATCTCGCCGTCTCGGTCGTTCTTCACCGACACGGCGTCATCGACGTAGGCGGCGACGGCCTCGACGTCGGGGATGAACCGGTGGCGCTCGACGTCCCGGAAGGCGTCGATGATCGCGGGAGTGCGCAGGTGGCCGGAGCCGGTGAGCTTGTCCACCATAGTGTTGCGCAGCTCGGCGAGGTCGGTCGTAGTGATGGTGCTCTCCATCCTCTTGAAAACAAGGGTTACGGGTGCGGACTGACTGCTGGACACGGTGGCTGGGTCGCCGTCTCCGAAGGCGACGTTCCAGCCCAGCCAGGCCGCGGCAGCCTGCTCGGCCACGGGTGTGGCCGCGCGGTTGAAAGCGAAGATCGCATGGTGGGCGAGGACCGCGCGCAGCCCCCGCCGGAGTTGCCCACTGGTCGCGAGCCGGGCCAGGCGGCGGCCGGCGTCCTCGAACGCGGCGACGCGGTCAAGCCAGCCGGGTTCGGTGGTGTCCCGCTTGGCGGCGTCGGCGTGCACGAGGCGTCGCATGGCAGTGATCGCAGACGCCTGGTAGGCCGCCTGCGGTGGGTCGATTGCCGGGCGGAGGTTGCCGAATGTCGCCCACACGTCGCTGATCTCGAACGGGTCGAGGCCCGCCGCGCGGTTCATGGTGGAGAGCAGCAGGATGCACCGCTCGCGGGCGTACGGGCTGCCGGTCTCGGCCAAGGCCGCGGGGCTGTCGGCGCACCACACCTCGTGGGCGATGGCCATACCCTGCTCGCCGCCGAAGGTTTCGATCTCCGGTTCGTAGATGCCGCCAACCCAACCGGCCGCGACTTCGTCGGCGACGAGCTGATCGAGCAGGTCGGCAGCGGGCCTCTCGGTGCGCAGCCGGAGATTGCCTTCCTTGCGCAGGAAGTGGAAACGCCAGCCGGACAGCGCGGCCGCGAGTGCGGTCGCAGCCTTCGGGGTCGCTCCGGCGTCGCCGGGAAAGCGGATGGTGGCGTGCCACCACTTTGGTTCGTCGGGCAGCGGTAGGTTCTCGTCGTTCCAGTCCATGTCCTCGGTTCGCTCCTGCTCGGTTGTGGCGGCGGATCAGTTGATCAACAGGGCGCGGGTCCAGCCAGTCACGTTGGAGCCCTTCAGCGCCATGACCGCCCCGGCTCGGCCTTCCATGAACCCGGGTTTGGACAGTGCGGGGATCCCCGCTTCTAACCTCTGGCGGGTCTGCCGGATGGGCTCGGCGAACCGGTCGGAGGTACGGCTGTCGGCGGCGAGGGCGATCGTGACGGTCAGCAGCCCGGCCCAGCCGTGGCAGAGGGACGCATCGGTGACCCGGCTCAGGCGGGCCGGGTCGGTGAGGGCGGCGATGGCGAGTTCCTCGGCCTTCTGCCTGCGGGCGTCGTCGCCGAGCGCGCAGGCTGCCAGTTGCAGCGTGCGGGCGATACCAAGGTCCCCGTAGCACCAGGAGGGGCGCAGGGGCGGCGCCTGCAACGCCTCAGCGGCGAGCGGGTCCAGGGTGATCCAGTAGAAGGAGCCGAACTTCTCCAGCCAGGCCGTGAACGTCTTGATGGCGCCTATCTGGCCTTCCACCAGGAGGCCGCGGCGGGCGGCGAGAGATAGCAGCGCCAACGGGCCGGCGATGCCGTGGGCTACCCCGTTGTTCGCGTGGCCACCGGTGATCTCCTCATGCGTGGGGCTGTCTGGCGACCACCACCCGGGCAGGACCTGGGCATCGGCTTCGGCCGGGACTGCCAGCGTCACCAGGTAGGCCAGCACCTCCTGCAGCAGCGGCGGCGGCGAGCCTGCTCGGGCAAGCAGCACCACCCCCAGCCCGGTGAGCCCCCGGATGAGATCGAACTCTGCCAGTGTCGGGAGCCGGGTCGCCTTTCGTCGGCAGCGGGCCGCGGCGAGCCGGGCGGCCACGACCCGGTCGACGGCCGCCTGAACGGTCTGGTCGACGCGCCCGGCACGGCCAAGCACGAACTCCAGGGCCGGGGCGCCGTGGAACAGAGAAGCGTTGGAGCCGGTGCTGACGCCGCCGGCGACCGCCTCGGCCAGCAGGGGCCGGGCTGCGGCAAGGTTGCCGCGCTCGATGTGCAGCAACGCTATCCCCAGCGCGCCCTCGGCCAGGGCCTGCGTCGTGGGCGGGCTCATCGGCCCGCCTTGACCGCGACGACGATGCTGTGGGCCCGCCCGCCGATCCATCCATCCACGTCCGGCGGCGGCGCCTCGTAGAGCACTGCGATGGGGGAGCCGCGCAGGTGCGTACGGAGCACGTCCAGGTCCATCTCCCTGGTGAGGTCCAGCAGCAGGCGCTGGTCGTCCATGGCCAGGAGCACACGCTCCGGCACACCCGCCCGGCCGCGCCAGGCGTGCAGCCGCGCGGCCCACTCCTCCAGGGATGCCGCACGGCCGGGCAGGACGCGGGCCCGAAGCTGCCAGCGGGCGGCAACGAGGATGCTGCGCCGACAGTGCAGCCCCGGCGTGAACGGCAGCGTCCATGCCGCACCCCAGTCGAACCAGGTCACCTGCGGAGCCGCGGCACGGCTGATCTCGGCCAGGAACCGGGCCAGCGGCGGGGTGAAGTTGTTCCACATGAAGTTGAGCGCGGTCGGCGCGAGCAGCTCCAGGCGCTCCCCGGTGGCGGCCACCGCGAGGTAGAGGTGGCTGCCGCGCAGACCTACGACCAGATCAGAGGGGACGAACACCGTGGCGCCGCTGCCCCGGTGCTCTCCGACGCTGACCAGCTTCGGCAAGACTTGCGGGGTGCGCGTGAGCAGGTCGGCCTCGACGCGGGAGGGATGGAACGACAACTGAGCCAGTTCCGCCACAGGGTCAACTGTGGGAAGGGCCACTTGCCCGGCGGCCTGCGGGAACAGGTGCCCGAATCGTCCCGTCATCGTGCCTGCCGCCCTGGAGACGGTGTGAACGCGGACGCGGAAGTCGCCTCGGTCGAGCGCCGGAAGCGAACGGGCTTGGACCTGTGCGCACACCTCGAAGTGCGGGGCCAGGGCGGTAGGTTCGCCTGCGGCCGCCTCCAACTCCTCGATGAGCGGCTCGGACAGGATCACCGTCCGGTGGCGTTCGACGGCGGCGGCCCCTGCGAGATCCAACAGCAGCCGGTCGCGCCGCGACATCGGTCGTGGCGGCTCGGACACCGAGCCGAACCCGTCAGGCAGGCCCAACCCGTTGTCCGGGTCAACGAGCTGCTCCACGCCGACCTCGGCGTCTTCGCCCCATCGGGCGGCGAACTGCTCGGTGTAGCGCCGCCACGCCCGGGTGCCGGTTGGATTGGCCGCGAGCCTGGCCAGCACGGTTGCCACGGTTTCCATCTCGACCGCGACTGTCTCTGGTAGTCGAACCCTGGCGTCCAGCCGTAGGTCCACGCACGCCTCCCGATCGCGGGCGTCCAAGGCGACGGCAGGCAGGACGGCTGCCGGGTCAACGATCGTGGCGGGGGCACGCAGCGCCGACAGCAGCAGCCGAAGCCGCAGCAGCTCCGCGAGGAACGCCGCCTGGCGGTGTTCCTCCACCTGCGGGAACTCTGCGGCGAGTTTTCCCGTGAGCGCCGCATACCGGATGGGTGACGTGGCCGCCTGGAGAACGAGCGTCAGCGCAGGCGTCAGTGCGAGGGAGAACTCCGACGAGCCCTCGGACGGCACGAAGACGCGGCCGCCGCGCACGTGCGCCAGGTTGTTGACGCACACCTCGACGGCCGCCATCGACGCGCAGTCGGCCTCCTGGGCGCTGATCACCTTGTCCAGCGCCCGGGGGTCGGCTCGGGTAACGATCTCGTGTTCATCCCCGACAAGCACGGCGGATGTCTCGCCGAAGTCGACCAGGCAGACGCCGGCGAACAGGCCGAACGGCGTGGACCGGTGCTCATACCTGATGGCGTACCGGGCGACCGCGAGCGCGGCGCGACGCGCCCGGCGAGCGTTCAACAACCGCCCGTCCAGGACTGCCTCCACCTGGCGGGCCAGGTCCAGGCTGGCACTGGAGACCGCGCGCCGGAACGTGTCATCGGCCCAGATTGGGCCGAGCCAGGAACGCCACTGCTCGGGGGACGCGGCGGGCCCCGGCCACTGCGGCAAGGCGGGGGCGGAAAGGTTCACCGCCGCGCGCAGCATCCCGGCGCCCGTGCACCGGTACAGGGTCCGCCGCGACCGCGTCATCACTCACGCTCCGTTCTGGGGAAAAGGGGGGCGCGGGTCCGTACGGGCCCGCGCCTCGCGGACTACGAGGTCGTGCAGGCGCTCGGGCAGGAGGTTCCGCAGTTGTCGCCGGTGGTGCACATCAGCACCGTGTCGGCCGCCGGGGTGTTCTCGATGAATTCGATGTTGAGGGCGAACGGGTCGAACGTCTCTCCCGTGTCGACCGTGACCGTCTCCTCCGGGGTCAGAGTGCTCATGTCTCTACTCCTTGTCCTGTTTCGGGTTCCTGACGTGGGGTGTCCACGCCAGCCGGGCAGGGGCATAGTCAGCCCGCTTCCGCCTGGTTCACGTACGGGTCGGCCTCGTACCATTCGTCGCGGCTGGTGTGGTCAAGGTGGTGCTTGCGCACCAGGGCGGCGTACATCTGGATGACGTCGCGGTAGGCCCGGCCTCGGCTGGCTTGCTCGTGCCCGCGCCCGTCGGCGTCGTAGGCGGCGCGGGGCAGCATGGGTGCTGGGTAGGGGCACGGGCCCGCGCCGGAGTACGTGGACGGCCGTACGTTGTGAGCCTGCTCGGCTGTCCACGCCAAGACGAGGAGAAGCAACACGGCCACCCGGCGGCGACCACCAGGAACGCGTCACTGTACGTGAACACGATGCGCTCCCTCCTGGCGTGGTCTGGGGCCCCGAGGTCTTCCGGGCCGGCGGGGTGCTGCCGGGTCCGGTGATCGTCTCGGGGCCGCCTCTGGCAGATCCTCACGGCCACCCGGGACGGGTGTGGTGGGCGGCCGGTCCGCGGTCATGGCGCGCGGGGAGGCCCGCCAGAGATCAAGTTCAGCTTCCTGCATGCGCTGCCACAGCTCGGCGGCGCTGCGCCCCATGACGGTGCGACATAGCCGCGGGTCGGAGCACTCCCATGCCTGCAGGACCCGCCAGTACGGGCGCCACAGGACAACCCAACGGGGCGCCCGCGCCTGTATCAGTTTGGCGACCTCGACGGCGCCGGGGTCATACCGGGGCTGCATCGAGCACTTCACGAAGGTGTACGGGGAGGCGACAGCCGCTGCGTTCTCCTGGACGACCTCGGTTACCCCAGGAATCGCCCCCTTCAGCCTGCCGGCGGCTGCACGGTCGGCCTCGAAGCCGTCCTTGTCGGAGCCTGCGAGCGGGGCGTACGTGCGCTCTACCGCTGGCACGTTCGGGTTGAATTCGCTGCTAGGCGGTGGTACCACGAAGGTGTCAATCATCATGGGGTCCTTGGCGAGTTGGTTCGAGCTGGCCATGGGGAACGGCGCGGGCCAGAGTCACGACTGGTCGGCCGGCGGAAGAGCCAGTGGTACGGAGGGCTCCCCGCACGACCAGCAGCCGCGCCCCAATCGCGTTCAGCTGTTCCCGCCGCCGAGTCGCGATGAGCTTCTCGCCCAGGTGGTGCGTAGTAGGCAGAACCACCCCGTAGGCGCCGGACATGAGAAGGACGTCCAGCAGGCCGGCGAAGGCCGGGTCGTCCGACGATGCGGCCCCTCGATCGGTGAAGATGCCGCAGAGCTGTAGTTCGTGCTGCTCGCAGTATTGGGCGAGGGCTACCGTCAGGGCGGCGTGCCGCTCGGGCGTCGAACGATGCAGCCGCAGGTACCCGTAGACGATCGGGCCGTCCACATCGTGTTGTTCGGTGAGTGTCCACAAGGTAGCCGTCCTTACCGTGGTCGGGGCTGATGGCCCGCTCTTCGAGCATGGCCAGCCCCGACCCCGCTGGATACGACCCGCTGTCGCACTTGCGTTGCACTTCCGTAAGCCCTCGGTACTTCTACGTGCTTCCATGGCCGTGGAAGGGAGCAGCGACGTGACGACCGTGCATGAGTGGACCGGCCTCGAAGCGCGTGCACTTCGCCGAGCCTTGCGGATGAGCGTGCGGGTGTTCGCGCAGCACCTCGGCGTGGCTCCCCGCACCGTGGCGAAGTGGGACCAGCTCGGTACCGCTACTCGGCCACGTCCGGATACCCAAGCCATCCTGGACACCGCGCTCGCTCGCGCGAATTCGGCCACTCACCTGCGGTTCGAGACGCTGCTCTTGGAACTCGGCCAGGACGTGGACCAAGGGCTGAGAGTCACCCGGATGGGACCACGAGCCTGGGACTACGAGACCTGGACGGACGACCTTGACCGGGCTGTGGTCGCGCTCAGCCGCCAGAGCTTCAGCTACGCCACCGACCTGCTGAACCGATGGCTCACCCGCTACGACCCGCACGCGTTGGACGACAAGGGTCTTTACCTGTTCGCACGATCGACGACACTGTTCGGCGACCTCCAGCGCGACCAAGGAGCAGTCGCCGGCCCATTGTCCGCTCGCCGCTCCTACCTCAACGCCCGATCAATCTACGGACAGCTCGACATCCCCCGTCGTATCGCGCAGCTTGACCTTTCGTTGGCGGTGGTCGCCGAGATGGGGGGCCGGTTGGACGAGGCCGCCAAGGAATATGAGGCGCTGGCGGTGGACGACCGGCTCTCGCCACGCGACAGGGCGCGAGCCCGGCTGTGGGTGGGGACCGCCCTGAGCAAGAACGACAAGAACGACTACGCCGCCCGCCTGATGACGACCGCCATCCGCGAGTTCGAGAATCTCGGTGAACCCGAGGACTGGTCCGTCGCGCACCAGAAACTCGCTCTGGCCCACCGTGGCGCAGGGAACCTCTCGGAGGCGCTACGCCTGATCGACCTCGCTCGTGCTACCGCAGTCACCGATGCGCCCATGCAGCGGGTCCGGCTGGAGACGGCTTACGGGCACGTCCTGCTTTCGGATCGGGCCACCGTGGATGATGGGGTGGTGATCCTCGACCGTGCCGCGCGCGAGGCCGCGCAGCACGGGCTCGCGCACCAACTGCGCAGCATCGAGGGCATTCAGCGGACCATCCAGGGGGAGATCCGCCTTCCTCTGCCACGGCGACCAGGGAGCAATCGAGTGAGTGTCAAGCAGCAGGTCATCACCGACGAGCAGTGGCAGCACGCCTACACCATCTGGGACTACCACCAGATGCACCACGACCTGAGCCGGTGTGACGTGGCTATCGGCCTGGGTAGCCACGATCTGGGGGTGGCACGCGCAGCGGTCGACTTGCACCGCGCTGGTTGGTTCCCGCTGCTCGTCTTCTCCGGTGCCACCAGCCCCACCACCGCGGCCCGCTTCCCCCGAGGCGAGGCCGTCCACTACCGCGAGCACGCGCTCGACCTCGGCATGTCCGACGAGGCGATTCTGCTGGAGCCGAACGCCACCAACACCGGCCAGAACATCGCACTGTCCCGCCAGGTGCTGGCCGATGCGGGTATTCAGCCCGGTTCGGTGCTCCTGATCTCCAAGCCGTACATGGAGCGCCGGGCCTACGCCACGGCACGAAAGGTATGGCCCGAGGTCGAGGTGGTGTGCGCCTCCGAGCCGCTTGAGCTGGATGACTACGTCAGCTCGATCGGTGATCCGAAGTTGGTCATCGACATGCTCGTCGGCGACCTCCAGCGCGTGATCGAGTACCCCAAGCTTGGCTACGCCATCAAGCAGCCCGTCCCAGGAGAGGTCCATGACGCCTACCAGGCTCTTCTCCGCGCCGGATTCGACAGCAGGCTCCTTACGCCCTGACCTGCCATACGGCGAGGTGTGCGCCATCCACCAGCCCAACCTCTTCCCCCGGCTGGTGACGCTGGCCAAGCTGTTCACCGCCGACTACTGGATCGTCCTGGACGACGTGCAGTTCGCACGCAGGGACTACCAGCACCGCGCGCGCCTCGCCTCGCTCGACGGCTCGCGGCAGCCGCAGTGGCTCTCCATTTCCACCCATCTGCCGCACGGCCGCTCCACCTCCATCCGCGGAGCGCGCCTGGCCGATCCCTCCCGCTGCCGGCGCCGTGTCGCCCAGCTCCTCGCCGACCACTACCGGCACAGTGCCTACTGGCCGTCGTTCAAGAGGGGGCTCGAACTCGTACTCGCCGCGTTTGAGAGCACGGATCGACTGGCGGACGTGACGGAGCTGTCCACGCGCCTGTTGCTGGAGGAGGTCGGGTGGCGGGGGCAGATCCTGCACAGCAGCGATCTGCTCGCACCCGGTGAACGTTCGCAGCGCCTGGCCGACCTGGCCTGGCTGACAGGCGCCACAACCTACCTGTGCGGGACCGGGGGCATGCGATACCTGGACCCGGCCGCTTTCCGGGTCCACTCGATCGAGGTCCTCCCGTTCCAGGCCTGCGGATCGGGCATATGGGCATCCGCCCGGGAGGTGAGCGCGGTACACGCCCTGATGCTTGTCGGGTCGGGCGCTCTAGGGCGGGAACTGGAGGCCCTGCGCGGACGAGTTCTTGAGGACGATCTCCGATCTGGTGCCTAGCCCTGCCGGGCTTTGGAGATCGGTTCGCACTCCCTCGATCGCCATCGCCCCGCTGGGCGATCACGCACGTGGTCGGAGGTCGAACAACTCGCCGACCGAAACCTCAAGAGCGTCAGCGATCTGGAAGACGTTGTCCAGCCGAGGGCTGTACATCCCGTTCTCGATACGGTTGATGGTTTTGCGGTCGACCTCGGCGAGTTCTCCGAGTCGTTCCTGGCTGAGTCCTTGACCTTCCCGCACGTCACGCAGTCGCAGGCCGAACTGTCTGCGCAGCTCAGCGAGGCGTGGCGGGATTGGGGCGGGCACTTACTCACGGTGGCGTGCATGATCCTCAAAGGTCTGTACCAAGTTTGGTACACATCACGGAGGGTGATCAGTGCCCGCCCCCGCGCAGCCGGGAAGCTGACGGCGACCCCTTTGCTCACCTCGGCAAACCTGAAGAGGCAACCATGATCACAACGGAGTCGCGTCGCTCCGCACGCACAGTCGCCGTACCGCGCCGCAACCACCACGGCGGCCACTCACCCGCCTGGCTGCTCGTCCAAGCCGCCCAGCTGTCGTGGGAGATCAACTCCATCCTGTCCCTCATCCACGGCGCACGCCTCAACCTCACCGAAGAGCTATCCATCCAGCACGAGGCGACCCAAGCGTTGATCAATGCCGCGCACGCCGGCGTCATCGTCGAATCCCGCCTCCCTTTGGCCCCCTCCTGGAGCAGCGGGGTACCGCGCCCGCGCTCGGTGTTCGCCCAAGCCCGCGAAGCCGGCAGCGACCCGCAGGCGGTCATCCCGGAGATGTATGCCCCCATCAAGCCCGACATCCCCGCCGAACACCTGCAGGCGCTGAGCGAAGCCTCCCGCCCCGACCTCTTCCCGCACGCCCAGTGCTCCGGCGTCAACCTCAAAGGCGCGCGCTGCGCCAAGCGCATCTTCACCGGCATCGGCGCCGAGCACTGCCACGTGCATCTGACCACCGCCGAACAGCAGCGCCGCGAGCAGTTGCGCGCCGCCCGCGACAAGGTCCGCCAGGCCGAAGAAGACGCCATCGAGTGCCAGCGAGTGACCTTGGCCCATGACTGGCTCGACCGCTACGGCCGCCGCCCCCACCGGGTGGAACTGCCCACCCTGCCCTCGCGACCGCACCAGATCACCCTCACCCACCCCGACGTCCCGCAGCCGGCGGATACGCCGCACGCGGTCATCGGCGTGTACGAGACCGGCTGGCTGACGATCTGCCCCCGCGCCGGTGAGATCATCAGGGCCTTCCTCGACACCCCGTGCGCCTCGGCGCAGGAGATCGCCGCACACGCCGTGGCCCAGACCCCTGCACGCTGGGACGACGGCGAGCAGTGGCTGACCTCTTGCGTCTGGGACGGTATCCAGCCGCCCCTGGACTGCATACCGGCTGCCGGTGAGATGCCCGAACTGGACGAATACCCCGGAATCTACACGTTGCGGCTGCAGATGATCGGCGATGAGCACAGCTGGGCCCACTGGGACAACGGATTCTCCGCACTGGTTCAGGCCTGCGGCTACCCGGAGGTGGAGACCATGGCGGACCTGCTGGCGTTCTGGCAGCACGTGGGCATCCTGACCCAAAGCACCGACACCGGCTCGTGCGACGAACCTCAACTGATGATCGGGACAACGGTACGTTCCCCCTGGCGGGTCCTGCACGCGGCGGGGCGCCCCGAAGCTCCGTACCCATTGATGGGTGCGGTGCGCTTCCTGACCGAGGTGGCCACCCCGTGGGATCGTGAGATCTCACCAGGAGAGGTCTTGGAGCTGGCCCGCATCGATATATAGAGGCGTACCGACGCAGTCGCCAAGGACCTTTGGGGACTCCCGCCAATAATCCCTGGAAACCTCCATAATTTTGTGGATCAGTCAGCTTGCAACCGCTACCTACAACTGGGGGTCACGAGCGCTATTTCGACCCTTTCTGCGCCGCGTGACCTCAGGCTCCTATGACAGGAGTTCGGCGAGGTCGAGAGCGGGTTCAGCATCGAGGTCGCAGCGCGCGGCCAGCACTTGCGCGTAGGCGTCGATTCGGACGTGAATCAGCAGACCAGATGGCCAGGGTGATGGGGGCCGAGGCGGCGGCCGCGGCCGCGCTGCGTACCGCGGCGGCCAGCGCGGCGCGGGCCAGGCGGCGCAGTAACGGGCGGTCGATCATGAGCGGTTCTCCTTACCGCGGGCCCTGGGCGCTGCTCGCCCGGGGCGGTGCCTTCATGAGGCCGCTTCGGAGGGTTTTCCGGATTCGCTCGCATCGGCGCGGTAAGGCGGGCAGGGGGAACCTCGGGGAAGGCGTCCTTGCCGACCGCGCGGACCACGTCGGTGACGCCGTTGACCGTCAGCCGTCCGCGCTGGACGGCCCACAGTCCTTCGCCGACCGCGTTGGCCAGGGCGGGCCGGGCGGCCAGCAGTTCGGCGCGCACCTGCAGCCAGGCGGTCAAGCGTTCGCGGGCCGGAATCGGCAGCGGGACGGTGCGCACCTCATCTCCCTTGCCGTGCAGGCGGGCGGTGCTACTGCGCGCGGTGATCGGCGCGTCGCCGACGTGAAGGCGTTGGCATTCCTCGGCACGGGCGCCCGCGCCGAGCAGCAGGGCGATGAGGGCGGCGTCGCGGGGGCTGCGGCGGTCGGCGGTGCGGCGGGTCGGGTTCTCCTGCGCACGTGACAACGCGTCCAGGGCGCCGGGTTTGGGCACGCGGGCGCGTTTGACCGCCAAGCGTAGTGCGGGTCCGTGTTTGTACAGCAGCGTCACTGCGGCCAGCGCCTGGTTCACCGTCGCCGGCGACGCGCCCGCGGCGAGTAGGTGGCGGCGCCAAGCGGTGACGGCGGCTGGCCCGCGCCCTGCTGGAGGTCACCCGCGACCTCGACCTGCGCGACACCTTCGACCGGATGCTCCACGACCACCTGAGCCGATAGCGAGCACCCCGGCCGCCCAAGGTGATCGGCAGCCAGTTACTGACATCAAATCCACGCGCAACAACCTTCAAGCAAGATCTTTTAGAAACCACTACTTCAACGCTGCTATCACCAGCTCTAGTTACGATCTACCTAATATCAACACAATATGTCATAATTCCTTACAAGATCAATTCAAGTTTTGGACCCAAGGTATCTGGCGATACGGACGGCCTGCGGCCGCAGGAACCGGCGCTGAGCTGCGCGGACGTGAAGGGGGTGGTTTTGGTGGCGTGGGTGAGCACGCTGGGGCCGTCCATGGCGCAGGTCGACTACCGCCTGCAGGAAGGCGCCGGCTGTCAGAGTCACCACCTGGTGCGCGGTCAGGAGGATGGGCAGATCTCCTACCGGCTGGCCGGGGATCGCCCGTTGATGTGGATCGGTGACGGGTTGCGCGAGGTCGGCCTCACCCCCGGTACTCCGCTCACCGCCGACCAGCACGAGATGGCCCGCGCTCTCATGGACGGCCGTCACCCGCACACCGGCCAGGTGCTGATGGAGGCGAAACGGGCCGTTGACCCGCGCGCGATGCTGCCCGGCGGCCCGCTGCTGACCGCGCTGGAGAAGGCCGCGGCTGAGCGCGGCGTCGCCGACGTCGCCGCGCTGGTGGCCGGTAACGAGGAGATGGCCAAGCGTGCGGTGCGGCTGCAGCGCGGGGTGCGGCGCAAGGGCGAGGCCTACGTGATCCCCTACGACGACGCGCGCCGGCTCGCCAAGGCCGCCGGGCTGGACCTGGCGGCCGTCTACGACGCCGACCAGTTGGCTGAGGCGCGGCGCTGGCGCGAGGCCCGGGTGCGCGTCGGCAACCGCGGCTATGACCTCACCTTGGACCTCGCCAAGAGCGTCAGTGTGCTGCACGGCCTGGGTGATGCGGCGGTCTCCGCCGTCGTCGACGAGGAGTTCACCGCGTCGGTCATCGAGACCGTTGATGCGGTGCAGGGGTGGGTCGCCTACGGCCAGCGCGGCCACCAGGGCGACGGCCGACTTGCTGGCCGCGCGGCCACCGGGGGCCTGCTGGGGTGGGTGATGTGGCACCAGACCGCCCGCCCCGTCGATGGCCAAGTCCCCGATCCGCACCTGCACGCCCACGTCCAGATCGCCAACATGGTGCGCGGAGTCGACGGCAAATGGTCGGCCATCGCAGCTGGCGGCAAGGACCTGCACCGCCACGCCCACGCCGCCGACGCCTTCCTCAAGGCCCGCCTTCGGCGCCGGTTAACCGAGGAACTCGGGCTGCGCTGGGAGCGCGACGCGCACACCGGCGCGTGGGAAATCGTCGGTATCGACGAGACGATGCGCACCCGCTTCTCCAAACGCGACGGCCAGATCAAGGAACTGCTCGCCGAACACGGCCTGGCCTACGACGAGGCGCACCCGCACGCGCGCAAGGTGGCCAGCGCCACCAGCCGCCAGGCCAAACACCAGCTGCTGGACGGGGACCGGCGCGGCGACTGGCACGCCCAGTGCGCCGCCGACGGCGTTGACGCGGCCGCCGTCATGACTTCCTGCCTGCACCCCGGCGAAGGCCTCCCGCCGCGGCCTGGCGCGCAGCAGATCGCGGAGTGGATCTGGCGCCCTGGCAGCGGGCTGACCGCGCACACCAAGACCGTCAGCCACGCCGATGTCCTGGCCGCCGTCGCTGATGCCTGCCCCGACGGTGTCGCCGATCTGGCTGACCTGCAGGTGCTGACGGATGCGGTGCTGACCCACAAGCCCGCCGTGCGCCTGGCTGAGGCTGGGGCGCGGCACCTGGTCAACTCCGCCCGCTACACCTCCACCGACATCCTCGAAGCTGAGCAGCAGGTCCTGCACCTCACCCGGCAGCGCTACACCGAAGGCGCCGCCGTCTTGGACACCGCGGCGATTGCGTTGTCGCGAGAAGCCTTCGAGGTCGCCCACAGCGTCACCTTCTCCCCCTCCCAGCGCGCCGTCCTGGAGCGCCTGCTCGGTGACGGCCATGGCGTTGATGCGCTCATCGGCGTCCCGGGTGCGGGCAAGACCATGCTGATGGCCGCTGCCCGGGCCGGGTGGGAAAGTCGCGGCCTGGTGGTGGCCGGCGCCGCGACCGCCGCGGTGGCGGCCGCGAACCTGACCGCCGAATCGGGCATCGGCGCGTACACCTTCGCCACCTGGATGCAGCGCATCACCGACCCCGAGGGCCCCGGCGGCCGTGGCCTGGATGGCGTCGACGTCCTGGTCATCGATGAGGCCGCGATGGTTGATGACCGAGACCTGGCGGTGGTCCTGGGCGAGGCGCACCGTACCGGCACGAAGGTGGTGGCGATCGGCGACCCGCTGCAGCTGCGCGCGATCGGCGTCGGCGGCACCTTCGCCGCCCTCCACCGCCAGGTCGACGGCCTGGTGCTCAGTGAGAACCGGCGCCAGCGTGACCCGATCGAGCGCCAAGCGCTGGCCCAATGGCGCGATGGGGACCGCACCGAGGCGCTGCGAACGTGGAGTCGCGGCGGGCGCGTGCACGCCGGACGCGACGCCACCGACACCCTCGGTGCGCTGCTGGCCCACTGGGCCACGGTGCGCACTGGCTACCGCGACGACGTGCACGGCGAGCTCGCCGCGGTCCTGGTGCTGGCCGGCAGCAACGCCGAAGCCGAACGCCTCAACGCCGCCGCGCGCGCGATCCGCCGCGCGGCCGGGGAGCTGGCGGGCCCAGATGTCCGGTACCGGCTTCCTGGCGGGCGCACTTTAGAGCTGGCGGTCGGCGACCACGTGCGGGTACGGGCCAACGACTACCGCTCCCGCAAGAGCAAGGGGCGGCGTGCGGACGTCCTCAACGGCTACCGCGGCATCGTCACCGCCATTCACCGCGACCGGTCGGTGAGCGTGCAGTGGCGACGGCTCGGCGCTGACGGCCCGGCCCCGGTCGTCGAGCGGGTGACGCCCGCCTACATCGCCGCCGGAGGCCTTTCACACGGCACCGCGATGACGGTGGCGGCCGCCCAAGGACTGACCAGTCACCATACCCTCATCTACGGCATGGGCCTGGACCCCCACACCCTGTATGCGGCGATGAGCCGCGACCGTCTGTCGGCGCACCTGTACCTGCCGCGTAACGTCTTGGAGTCCGATGCTGATCGGGCTCGCCACGGTGAGCCGCGTAATGCGGCCGAGGAGCTGCACCGCGCGCTGGATGCCTACGCCGCCACCTTGCACGGCGACCGCGCCGACGATCTCCTCACCCCTGAGCCTGAGCCGATCGCCGCGGTGCGCGCCCGCGAACTGGCCACCATCGAAGCCGAGGCCACCCAGGTCGTGACCCAGGCCCGCGAACTGGCGGCCATCAAGGCCGAGGCCGCCCGGGTGGTAGCCGCCCGCGTGGCGCTGAACGAGGTCACCCGCCCCGATCGCCCACACGGCCTGCTCAGCGATGTGGCCCTGCACGCCCGCATCGAGACGATCGCCGCCCAAGCGACGACCCTGGCCCAGCAGGTCGCCCAGCAACGGTGCAACGAGCGCGAAGAGGCCGAGCAAATCGCCGCCATCCGCGTCCAGGTGAAGACCGAGCTGGTCGACGAGCGCGACCGCCTGGCCCACGCCCTGGACCAAGCCCGCACCGCTGGCGACCGGCGCCACGACGCCCGGGGTACCTACCAGCGCGTCCAGCAGCGCGTTGCCCGGCTGCAGGCGGCGCTGGCCGAGAAGAACAGCGGGCTGCGCGCCCTGCTGCCCAGCAGCCAGCGCACCCGGCTGCAGGAGAAGCTGCAGGAGGCCTCCCAGGCGATGACCAGAGCCGCCCGCCGGGCTGAGGCCGCCGCCCGCGTCGAGCAGGCCGCGCTGCACGCCGCCCGCCAGGCCTCCCCCTCGTGTACGAGCGCGGCCGACCTGCAGACGCGCCACCGCCTCCTAACCGGCTCGACGTCCTTCGCCAAGGTGCTGAACAAGACGATCGCTGACCGCGTGGAGCAGGTGATGCCGGGCCTGGCCAACCGGAAGCGCGTCGCGGCCGCCCGGCTCAGCTTCCACACCATCGCCGACTCCCCTGCCGGCCAGCGCGAGCGCGCCACCCGTCTGCTGGCCTCCCTGGTCGCCGAGCGCGACCACCGCGGCCAGCTCAGCGAGGATGTGCGGCGCGGCCAAGACCGCGCCCGCCAAGATCCGGCCGCAGCCAAGCGGGTCCGTACCCGAAACGAGCAGGCCCGTGCGCGCACCGAAGCGCAACAACGCAAGGCCGCCCAGGCCGCCCAGGCCGCCCAGGCCGCCGAGCGGACCTACTCCCGTCGCCCGCCCACCGCTAGGGGCCCCGGCCCGGGGCTGCGTATGTGAGCGTGGGGGCAGGGGCGTGATCGTCGCGGCCCGAAGTATGGCCGTCGGCTCCGCGGCCCTCAAGGCCACGACCTTCGCTGCGCTCAACTCCTGGCCTTGACCGCCGCAATCACCGACAGCCTTACGGGCCACCACGACGACCACGCGACCCGAAACGAGGAAATAAATCTACGCCGCAAAGGCGCGGGGAGGAAAGCGGGCAAGGTGACCAGGAAGGACCTGACGGGATTCTCGGGACGGCGTAGCGTCGAGGTAAGGCCGAGAAGCAACAGGAAGCGCCGATCTGCGGCACCTGCCTGGGCGCGGGCGGCGAATGGATCGACCGCAACGGCAGCAGCGCCAAGCAGAGCGTCTGGGTGACGTGTACCTCGTGCGCGGGGACGGGGCGGCGATGAGTGACCCGATCACCTGCCCCGAATGCAAGGGCGACGGTGGCCAGCGGCTGGGCCGTCTGCGGGTCGCGTGCCGATTCTGCCACGGCCGTGGCTGGGTCGGCGCCGAGCACGAGCCCGCCGAACCTCCCCCGCCGCCCACCGAGCCACCCCCGGCCTGGGAACACCGCATCTGGTCCGGCTCCGCGGCCGCCGCCGTCCTGGGGTGCCGCTACTGCCTGGGGGCGCAGACGGTGGCGCACCTGGATGCGACCACCCGCACGCTGGTGATGACACCTTGCCAGTGCCAGACGTCCGGGGATCTGTCGGCGAGCGCGTAGAAAATCGCGAGCCCCATGGTAAAGGCCTGTTGTGGAGGAGCCTATCCCCAACTGCGACGCGGTGCAGTCGGTGACCCGCACGGAGCGGCGAGTGTTTCGCGCAGTGCGCGACGGATGCCTGATCGTGCTCAATCGGGTGCACTGGGCCGGTAGGTCAGGCCGGGGTTAGGGCCTGTACGGGGTTGAGATCAGCGGGATTGCCTGCGCGGTGGTTTGTCGTCCTGGTAGGCCATCGTCATGGCGCGTGGAGACCTCACCGAT